>NZ_JBHUGZ010000003.1:0-97887 GCF_042682145.1 Mesorhizobium newzealandense
CGAACTTGCAGTGCAGGCCAGCCTGCCGCGCGAAGCCTGGGGCTTCTGGGCCGACCGCGGCGCCACCATCATCCAGACCGACGAGCCGAAAGCGGCCATCGACTGGCTGGCGGCCAACGGCTACCGCGTGCCTTATGCCGAGCCGCGCATCGAACCCGCCGCGACCGCCAGCATCAATTGATCTGCCGCCACTGAGGTCGCACATTGTCGCGGGCCAGTGTCTGCTGACAGAACGGTGTCAGTGAAAAGCCGCTATCCTTGGGCATGTCCGACACCATGGTCTTCAAGCGCCCCGCCCATCTCGCCTATGCCGCCACCGTTGCCGCCACCAGTCTCGGCTTCGTGGTGGTGCAACTGGATGTCTCCATCGTCAATGTCGCGCTCAACAGGATCGGTTCGGCGCTCTCGATGGGCATAGGCGGCCTGCAATGGGTCGTCGACGCCTATACGCTTGCTTTCGCCTCGCTGCTGCTCGCCGGCGGCGCGCTTGGCGACAGGATCGGCGCCCGCCGCGTTTTCGTTGGTGGCATGGCACTGTTCAGCATTGCCTCGCTGGCCTGCGGCCTGGCGCAGAGTGCAGGGATGCTGATCGCGGCGCGCGCCGTGCAAGGCGCCGGCGCTGCCTTGTTGATGCCGTGTTCGCTGGCGCTCCTCAATCGCGCCTACGCTTCCGATAAGGCACGCCGGGCGCGCGCCGTTGGCCTGTGGACAGCGGCGGGCGGCATCGCGCTGTCGGCTGGACCGGTGCTCGGCGGCTTCATGGTCGCGTCGCTTGGCTGGGAGAGCATTTTCCTGGTCAACCTGCCCATCGGCGTGCTCGCCATCTGGATGGCTTACCGGGTTCTCCAGGAAACGCCGCTCAGGGCGGAAAGGCCGCCGATCGATTGGGCCGGGCAGGGGCTTGTCGTGCTGACACTGTTCGCGCTGACCGGCGCCTTCATCGAAGCCGGCTCGTCGGGTTGGGCTTCGGTGCCGGTGATTGGCGGACTGCTGCTGGCGGCCATTGCCGGAAGCGTCTTCCTGTTGGTCGAGAGCAGGACAAAGGCTCCGATGTTTCCCCTCGGCCTGTTTGCCAGCCGCGTGCCGGCGGTGACGAGCCTCGTCGGGCTGGCGGTGAACCTGACGCTTTACGGCACGATCTTCATGCTCAGCCTCTATTTCCAGCAGCAAAGGCATTTTTCGCCCGAGATGACCGGGCTCGCCTTCCTGCCATTCATGGCGGCCGTCACGGTGTCGAATATCGCCGCCGGGCGCATTGCCGCAAACTATGGCCCGCGATTGCCGATGGCGATCGGCCTGGCCATCGGCGCGGCCGGTTTCGGCCTGATGGCGTCGATCCAGGCCGACACATCGTATTTGTCGCTGCTGTGGCGCCTGCTGTTCCTGCCGCTGGGGATTGGTCTTGCCGTTCCCGCCATGACCACGGCGTTGCTGTCCGCGGTACCGACGGAGATTTCGGGGACCGCGTCCGGAGTGCTCAACACCGTGCGCCAGTCGGGTGGCGCGATCGGCGTGGCGCTGTTTGGCTCCGCGTTGGCGCTGGGCACGATCGCGGGAATGCGGCTGGCATTCCTGGCCTCGGCGCTTGCAGTGGCCGGCTCGGCGCTCTGCGCGTTCATTTTTGTCCGCGATGCGGACCATTCCGCCGGATGAAAATGTTCAATGAAAAAGCCGCGCGCAGGCGGCCTTTTCAAAATCGTCGTTTGGACACTGCTATCGCAGCGCTCCTGGTCAGGCCGCGGCGACGCTCGCCATACCATCCAATTCCCTGAGCACGTCGTCCGAAAGCGCGAGTTCGGCAGCAGTGAGGTTCTCCCGCAGATGCACGACCGATGATGTGCCGGGGATCAGCAGGATGTTGGGTGCGCGGTGAAGCAGCCAGGCGAGCGCGACCTGCATCGACGTGGCGCCGAGGCGCTGCGCTACATCGGACAGCGTCGAAGACTGCAGCGGGTTGAAGCCGCCGAGCGGGAAGAACGGCACATAGGCGATGCCGTCACGGGCAAGGTCGTCGATCAGGGCGTCATCCCCGCGGTGCGCCAGATTGTACTGGTTCTGCACGCAGACGATCTCGGCGATCCGGCGTCCTTCCTTGATCTGCGTCGATGTCACGTTGCTCAGTCCGATGTGCCTGACCAGGCCCTGCCGTTGCAGTTCGGCCAGCACGGTGAGCGGCGCTTTGATCGATCCTTCGGCGGGACCATGTGTATCGAACATGATCCGAAGGTTGACCACATCGAGCACATCGAGGCCGAGATTGCGCAGATTGTCGTGCACCGCCTGGGTCAGCGCCTCGGCAGAAAAGGCCGGCAGCCATGATCCATCCGTGCCACGCTTGGCGCCGATCTTGGTGACGATGACCAGATCCCGGGGGTAGGGTGCCAGCGCCTCGCGGATCAGCCGGTTGGTGACGTGCGGGCCATAGAAGTCGCTGGTGTCGATGTGGTCGACCCCTTCCAGAACGGCCTCGCGCAGCACGGCCAGTGCCGCGTCATGATCTTTGGGCGGCCCGAACACACCGGGCCCGGCGAGCTGCATGGCTCCGTAGCCGAGACGCTTAACGGTGTGGCTTCCAAGGGTGAAGGTGCCGGCCTGTTGAATATCAGACATGAGTGATCTCCTTTGAGGAGACAAAGATAGGCGCTGCTCAACCTTGTGATAATCAGGTACAATCCACACAGGCTGTACGGAATGGCGCACAATGATGGACCTCAGTGATCTGAACGCCTTCGTGGCGGTGGCGCGCGCCGGCGGCTTCCGCGATGGTGCGCGTGCCAGCGGCGGCAGCGCCTCTGGCTTGAGCGAGGCGGTGCGTCGCCTGGAAGTGCAACTCGGTGTCAGGCTGTTCAACCGCACGACGCGCAGCGTTGTCCCGACCGAGGCGGGCCTCAGCCTGCTGGAACGGCTTGGCCCGGCGCTGTCGGAGGTCGAGGCGGCTCTGGACGTGGTGAATGGCTTTCGCGACAGGCCGGCGGGCTCGTTGCGCCTCAATGTGCCGGTCAGCGCCGCGCGGCTGATATTGCCCGACATCGTTCCGGCTTTTCTCGCCGCCTTTCCCGGCATCCGGCTGGAGGTGATCGCCGATGAGAACTTTGTCGACGTGCTGGCGGCCGGCTGCGACGCCGGCATCCGCTACGACGAGCGGTTGGAACAGGACATGATCGCGGTGCCGATCGGACCGCGCGTGCAACGCTTCGCCACTGCCGCCAGCCCCGCCTATCTCGACCGCCATGGGCGGCCTGAACACCCGAGCGACCTGCTCGGCCACGCCTGCGTGCGCGGCCGCTTTGCCAGCGGCGCGATGCTGCCGTGGGAATTCGAACGTAACGGTGAGGTGGTCCGGGTCGACCCGACGGGGCCGCTGATCGTGTGGATCGGCGGGGCGACCGACCTGGCCGTCGATGCGGCGATCGCCGGCACCGGCATCATCGGCCTCTTCGAGGGCTGGCTTCGCCCTTACTTCGAAAGCGGCGCGCTTGAGCCGGTGCTCGAACCGTGGTGGCAGAGCTTCTCCGGGCCGTTCCTCTATTATCCCGGCCGGCGCCTCGTGCCGGCCCCGCTGCGTGCGTTCATCGATTTCATCAAGGCCGGCAAAGCCTGAGGCCTGCCACCAGGCCTGAACTGCGCCGGCGCCTCACCCCACTCGGCGCTACGCGCCCTACCTCCCCATCGAGGGGAGGTAGGGCGCCGTGCTCTTCTACCTCCCCTTGATGGGGAGGTCGCGCCGAAGGCGCGGGTGGGGTGACCGCCGAGCCGCAAGCAAAAAGGCCGCCCGGAGGCGGCCTTTTCGATTGTCTGAAGCGGCTGTGCGCTTAACGCTTCGAGAACTGGAACGAGCGGCGGGCTTTCGCCTTGCCGTACTTCTTGCGCTCGACGACGCGGCTGTCGCGGGTCAGGAAGCCGCCCTTCTTGAGCACGGCGCGCAGCGTCGGCTCGTAGTAGGTCAGCGCCTTGGAGATGCCGTGACGCACAGCACCAGCCTGGCCGGAGAGGCCGCCGCCGATGACGGTGGCGACGATGTCGTACTGGCCCGAACGGTTGGCGGCGATGATCGGCTGGTTGAGGATCATCTGCAGGACCGGACGCGCGAAATAGGTCGCGAATTCCTTGTCGTTGACGACGATCTTGCCCGAGCCGGGCTTCACCCAGACGCGCGCAATGGCGTTCTTGCGCTTGCCGGTGGCATAGGCGCGGCCCGACTTGTCGAGCTTCTGGACGTGGACGGGGGCTGCCGGCTGGGTGTTGGTGTTGCCGGTGGCGGCGCCCAGTTCTGCGAGCGAGGAAAGCTCAGCCATCTTATGCGACCTTCTTGTTCTTGGCGTTCAGCTTGGCCACGTCGAGCACGACGGGCTGCTGGGCGACATGCGGATGCTCGGCACCTGCATAGACGCGCAGGTTCTTCATCTGGCGACGGCCGAGCGGACCACGCGGCACCATGCGCTCGACGGCCTTCTCGACGACACGCTCGGGGAAACGACCCTCGAGCAGCTGGCGCGCGGTGCGCTCCTTGATGCCGCCGGGGTGGCCGGTGTGCCAGTAATAGACCTTGTCGGTGAACTTCTTGCCGGTGAACACCACCTTGTCGGCATTGATGACGATGACGTTGTCGCCGTCGTCGACATGCGGGGTGAAGGTCGGCTTGTGCTTGCCGCGAAGATGATTGGCGATGACAGTGGCGAGACGGCCGACGACGAGACCCTCGGCGTCGATCAGGATCCACTTCTTCACCACATCCGCAGGCTTCTGCGAAAAGGTTGTCATGTTCTCTGCTTTCGGTTCGGACCTTCACAACGGAAGGCGTTTTTTGTTGCTTGGATTGGCGAAAAGCCCTTGCCCGCCGCCAATAACAAAACGGCGGCCTTTGCGGGCCGCTGCTTCGTGAGGGCTTATAGGCGAGGGCGAGGGGCCACGTCAAGACGCTTGAAAAGGCCGGGAGCGGGCAAAGTGTAGCAAAAACAGTATCTTGGGTAAAAGGTATTATTTTACCACATCGCTATTTCGCTTCGGTGGGATCGAATAGGTGCCGGTGGCATGCGCGATCGTGTGTCCGTCGGGGCCGGCGACGATGTCGATGTCGAAGACCATCAGGCTCTTGCCAAGCTTCAGGATGCGGCAATGGCCGTCGATCGGCCCGGCCTCGGCCTTGCGGACGAAGTTGATGTTGAGGTTGGTCGTGACGGAGAGCGCGTCCGGTCCGGCATGAGAGAGCACACAGACATAACCGCCGATGTCGGCCAGCGTGAACAGCGACGGGCCGGACACGGTGCCGCCGGGACGCAGGTGCTGCTCGCCGGCATTGAGCCGCACGGTGCAACCGCCCGGAAATACGTCGATCGCCTCATAGAAAGTGAACTGCTCGTTGAGTTGCGGATAGACCGTCTTCATCAGCGTGTTGACTTGCGCCGCGGTCAATACGGGCTTGAGATTGGTCTGGGCGGGCATGTAGGCCTCTCGTTTTGCGCCAGCCTGTATGAACGCAGCGCGGCATTTCTGGCAACACTTTCGTCCCCTGGCGCAAGTGATGGGTGTTGGATGAAAGCTGATCCGATATTAGATACTCTCCAGCCCCGAGCGGAATCGCGGAGACCTCATCCATGGCTGAAATCCTTGCCATCAAGCCTGCCGCCGTTGACGGCCCGGTTGTCGCACAACTGAACAAGGGCGTTCTGCGCCTCACGCTCGCCAATCCGCCCGCCAACGCGCTGTCGCTGGCGGCGATGGCGGCGCTGACGGTGGAACTCGAGCGCGCCAAGGCCGACAAGGCCGTTCGCGTCATCGTGCTGTCGGCAACCGGCAAGGTGTTCTGCGCCGGCCACGATCTCAAGGAAATGACTGCGCGGCGCGCCGACGCCGACCGTGGCAAGGCCTTCTTCGCAGAGACGTTCGCCGCTTGCGCTGCGCTGATGCAGGCGATCGTGCGTCACCCCCTGCCTGTGATTGCCGAAGTCGACGGCCTTGCCACCGCCGCCGGGCTGCAACTGGTCGCCAGCTGCGATCTGGCGATGGCGTCGCATGAGGCGACCTTCTGCACGCCGGGCGTCAACATCGGCCTGTTCTGTTCGACACCGATGGTGGCGCTGTCGCGCAACGTCTCGCGCAAGCATGCGATGGAGATGCTTCTGACCGGCGAGACGATCGATGCGGCAACCGCCAAGGAATTCGGCCTGGTCAACCGCGTCGTGCCACGGGAATATCTGAATCAGATCGTCACCAAATACGCGCAAACCATTGCTTCCAAATCATCTTTGGTGGTCAAGACCGGCAAGGAGGCCTTTTACGCGCAGGCCGAGATGGGGCTGGCCGACGCCTATGCCCATACCGGCCGGATCATGGTCGAGAACATGCTGGCTCGCGATGCCGAGGAGGGCATCGGCGCCTTCATCGGCAAGCGCAAGCCGGAATGGACGGACGAGTAATCGTGGAACCGCGCATCTCCATCATCACCATCGCCACTGACGATCTCGACCGCGCGGTGCGCTTTTACGAGGCGATGGGCCTCACCCGTCACGCCGGCATCACCGACGGTGTCGCCTTCTTCCAGATGGGCGGCGCCATTCTCGGCCTGTTCCCGCGCGCCAGCGCCGAGGAGGATTCGGGTATTGCCTTCGCCGGGGCGCCGTCGGCGGTTTATCTCGCCTACAACACCCGCTCCGACGCCGAAGTCGACGAGGTGCTTGCCATGGCGGAAAAAGCCGGCGGCCGTATCGTCAAGCCGGCCGGCCGCGCCTTCTGGGGCGGCTGGTATGGTTATTTCGCCGATGCCGACGGGCATGTCTGGGAAGTGGCGCACAATCCGGCCTTCCCGATCGCGGAAGACGGCACGATTTCCCTGCCCGATTGATGGCTTACCGCAAGCAACTGACGCGGCTCAAGGCACCCTATCTCAAGCGTATCCTGCTCGATCCCGCGCGGGTCGAGGATTGGGAAAAGTATCCCTGGAACCTGCCGCTGTTTCGCGGCCGCGATTTCGAACTCGAATTCACCACGCCGATCACCATCATCGTCGGCGAGAATGGTACCGGCAAATCGACGCTGCTCGAGGCGATCGGTGCGCTCGCCGGCTACGACGAAGCCGGCGGCGGCAAGGGCTACAGGCCGGTCGACCATTCAAGCGCCATCGACAAGAGCGGTGCCGCACTTGCCGACACGTTCCGTGGCCACTGGCTGCCGAAAGTCACCGCCGGCTGGTTCTTTCGCGCCGAATCCTTCTACTCCGTGGCTCGCTATCTCGACCAGGCGGCGCTGGAGTCTGGCGGGGCGCCGCCTGATTTTCTGTCCTGGTCGCATGGCGAGGGGTTCATCCGCTTCTTCGAGGAACGCTGCCGCAGGCAAGGCATCTACATCCTCGACGAGCCCGAAAGCGCGCTTTCGCCGTCACGCCAGATCGAGCTGCTCAAGATGCTGCGGCGGATGGACCAGTCGGGCACCGCGCAAGTGATCATGGCGACGCACTCGCCGCTGCTGATGGCCTGTCCCGGCGCACGGCTGTTCCGCATCAGCCGCTTCGGTCTCGACCCGACCGATTTCAGCGATACCGACCATTTTCGCATGATGCGCGACTTCTGCACCGATCCGCAGGCCTTCATGGAGGAAGCGCTAAGGGAGGATGACGCGTGACGGTCGGTGACGATGATCTCAACTGGCGCGTCGAGCAGGCCTGCCGCGAAGGCTGGCCGGCTGCCGTCGAGACGGTTGTAGACGGCTGGCTTCTGCGGCGATCGGGCGGGCGCATCCGACGCAGCAATTCGGCCAATCCTTTGCGCGGCAAGCGTGGCGCGCCTGATGCGGTCATCGACGCCGCCGAGTCCTTCTACATCGGCCACGGCCAGACGCCCTTGTTTAGGGTTCCCGACATCGCCGGCGAGCTCGAAGCCGCACTCGATCATCGCGGCTACCAGCCTGAAGGCGGAAGCATCCATCTCTATTCAGGGATCGATGACATGCCGGACATCAGCGACCGAGACGTTGCCGTTTTACCGATGCCTAGCGAGGACTGGCTGGCGGCCCGCTTTCGCATGGAAGCTTATGACGAGGCCGATCGCCGCGTCTTTCGCGAGATGACCGGGCTGATCCTCGGCGACCGGGCGTTCGTGTCACTCGAACGCGACAGCGAAATTGCCGCCTTGGCCTATGGTGTCATCCACAATGGGCTGCTTGTGGTGGAATCGGTTGAAACCGATGGCCGTTTCAGGCAGCAAGGCCTGGGCCGCAAGACCGTTGGCGGCCTGATCGACTGGGCGCGACAGATGGGTGCCTCGGCGGCATGCCTGCAGGTGGTGGCCGACAACGCGCCGGCTCGCGCGCTATATGCCTCACTTGGATTCAGCCGTGAACTTTACCGCTATCACTACCGCAGGAAGCCGCATGAACCACGATAGTTACGACAACACCTACATCGCCGGCATCCTCAATTCGGTGAAGACCATCGCCATGGTTGGCGCGTCCGCCAATGATGTGCGGCCAAGCTATTTCGTGCTGAAATATCTGCTGGCCAAGGGATTTTCGGTGCTCCCGATCAACCCCGGCCAGGCCGGCAAGGAAATCCTCGGCCGGATGACCTATGCCCGGCTGACCGACATTCCCGAACCGATCGACATGGTCGACATCTTTCGCGCGGCGACAGCGGTGCCTGGCATCGTTGACGAGGTGTTGCGGCTCGATCCCTTGCCGAAAGTGCTGTGGATGCAGCTTGGCGTCCGCCATGACGAAGCCGCCGCGCGCGCCGAAGCCGCCGGCATCAAGGTGGTGATGAACCGCTGCCCCAAGATCGAATATGGCAAGCTGTCCGGCGAGATCGGCTGGACCGGCGTCAATTCCGGCGTGCTGTCGTCGAAGAAGCCGCTGATGCGCTCCGGATATCAGAGTTTCGGCGTTCGCCAGAAGTAGAAGCAAAAATTATTCCGTAAGACAGTGCATTTTCTCGCGCCTCGGCCGCGGATCGTTCGCTGAAGGGTATTTTCTTCTTTGCATTCGCGCCCGGGCTTCGCCAAGAATGCCCCGCCATTTCAAGAGTTTTCAAAAGGGAGGTTTCGATGACCCGCACGCCCGGTTTCAATACGCTCGCCGTCCATGCTGGCGCCAAGCCCGACCCTGCCACCGGCGCCCGCGCCACGCCGATCTACCAGACGACCTCCTTCGTCTTCGACGATGCCGATCATGCCGCCTCGCTGTTCGGGCTCAAGGCCTTCGGCAACATCTACACCCGCATCATGAACCCGACGCAGGCTGTGCTCGAAGAGCGCATCGCGGCCCTCGAAGGCGGCACGGCGGCGCTTGCGGTCGCCTCCGGCCATGCCGCACAAGTGATTGTGTTCCACAATCTGATGCAGCCGGGCGACAATTTTGTCGCCGCCAACAAGCTCTATGGCGGTTCGATCAACCAGTTCGGCCATGCCTTCAAGAATTATGGCTGGGAGGTGCGCTGGGCCGACACCAATGACATCTCGACCTTCGAGAGCCAGATCGATGACAGGACCAAGGCGATCTTCATCGAGAGCCTGGCCAATCCGGCCGGCACCTTTGTCGACATCGAAAAGATCGGCGACATCGCCCGCAAGCACGGCCTGCCGCTGATCGTCGACAACACGCTGGCCTCGCCGTACCTCATTCGGCCGATCGAGCACGGCGCCGACATCGTTGTCCATTCGCTGACCAAATTCATCGGCGGTCACGGCAATTCGATCGGCGGCGCCATCGTCGACGGCGGCACGTTCGACTGGTCGAAGTCGGGCAAATACCCGATGCTGTCGGAACCGCGCCCCGAATATGGCGGCCTCATCCTGCACGAAACCTTCGGCAACTTCGCTTTCGCCATCGCCGCGCGCGTGCTTGGCCTGCGCGACCTCGGCCCGGCGATCTCGCCTTTCAACGCCTTCCTCATCCTGACCGGCCTGGAGACCTTGCCGCTGCGCATGCAGCGCCACTGCGACAATGCCGTGACGGTTGCCGCCTGGCTGTCCAATCATCCCAAGGTCGCCTCGGTGAACTATCCCGGCCTGCCCAGCGACAAGAACAACGCGCTGCAGAAGAGATACTCGCCGCAAGGCGCCGGCGCCGTGTTCACCTTCGGCCTCAAGGGCGGCTACGACGCAGGCGTCAAGTTCGTCGAGGCGCTCGAACTGTTCTCGCACCTCGCCAATGTCGGCGACACCAAGTCGCTGGTCATCCACCCGGCCTCGACCACCCACCGCCAGCTTTCCGACGAGCAGAAGGTCAAGGCTGGCGCCGGTCCGGACACCGTGCGGCTTTCCATCGGCATCGAGGACGTCAACGACATCATCGCCGACCTCGAACAGGCGCTTGCCAAGGTCTGATCGATCATGACCGTGTTTCTTTCCGTCGACACCAAAACCGTCGAACCCGAATCTGGCGCCCCGGCGCCAGATCGTCTGATCTCGGGCGATCCGACATTCCGCACCTGGAATGTCGAGGAGCGGGACGGCGGCCTCTATGCCGGCATCTGGGAATCGACCCCGGGCAAGTGGCGCATCGTCTACGACGAATGGGAATTCTGCCACATCCTGTCTGGTGTTTCGGTGATCGCCGAGGATGGTGGCGAAGCGCGCACGGTACGGGCCGGCGACAGTTTTGTGCTCAGGCCGGGCTTCAGGGGAAGCTGGGAAGTGCTTGAAACGACCCGCAAGGAGTATGTGATCAAGCTCTAATGCATGTCGCCCGAAAGTGGCCCCGGTTTTGGGAGAACGACATGCATAAAAAACAGGCGTCCAGGCCGGATCAGACGACGCGATCGATATCGTTGTCCGAAAATCCGTAGCGCGCCATCATCTGCCGGTGCCAGTTGCCGCCCAGCAATTCATCAAGGCAAGCATCGATGCGTCGGAGCAGGGCGCCATGGCCCTTGGCGATCGCGAAGGCGCCGACGGAAGGCTGTTTTTCGCTGGCGGGAACCTCTGCAACCCCGAGCGGCATTTCGGGCCGCCGGGTCAGATAGCCTCGGTGCGCCATCGCAACGCTGGCATAGGCGTGCACCTTGCCGTTGGCCACTGCGTCCGCCGCTTCGGCCTGCGTTGCAAACATCCTGATCTGCTCCGGCGCAATTCCATTGTGCAACGCCGTGAGATGCTGGACCTGGCCGGTTATGACGCCAATCAACGCCGTCCGGTCCCTGGCAACGGATTGGTAGCCGCGAAAGCCGCGCGGATTGTCCTTCGCGACCAGCAACCCGTCCTGCAACGCCCAGATCGGCCGTGTGAAGTCGACGAGCCGCTTGCGCTCTTCCGAGACGAACAGGCCGGTCGTCATGGTCCAGCGGCCCGCGACCAGCCCTGGCAGCAATTCAGCGAATTCGGTCTCGATCGGCTTGAAGCCCGCCAATCCGAGCATTTCACCGAGCCTGCGCGCAAGCTCGACGTCACAGCCCGAGACCTCGCCCGATGCACCGGTAAAGCAGAATGGCGGCTCTTCCAGGAAGGCGAATTTCAACTCGGTCATCTCAAGCAAACCGTCGCCGTCCTACTTCGTCGGGAACTGGCTGAGGCAAGCCTCCGACGCCTTGTCGTGAAAGGCCAGGGCATCGGCGTCCTGTGCCTCGATATCGGCATCGGAAATTTCGTTGCGATAATACTGCGCCAGGAGATCGAGCCCCTCCTGGCTGATGCCTTGCGTGGGCATCTCGCGCGCAAGGCAGCCGCAAAGGCTGAGCGCACGGTCAGGAGAACCGACCTTGTGATTGGTGAGGATGAAATCCTGTGCCGGGCAAGCATCGAGGAAGCCGTCGAAGTTCAGCTTCTGCTGTGGCTGGTCGCCATGATTGAAATAGGCCGGCGGCCATTGGCTTTTGCCGCTGGCGACATCGCAGCCGGTGCCGACGTCCTCGGCATTCTTCAGCAGGGCTTGCCAGGCAATCTCTTTCCCGCCCGACGGATATTCGAAGTTCTCGCCCAGCGACGCGGTGTACGTGTCGAGATCGGGCTGCGTGAAGCCGGTTACCTGAAACCGGTTGAACCGGCATTGGCATTCGGTGCTCACGCGTTCCGCTTCGCCGTCCGCCGGCTGCTCGTTGGTTTTGCTTTTCCGGCAAGCCGCGATGAAAGCGGTGCCATCGAGTGACGAGGCAGGAAACGTCGAGGCGTCGACGTAGCGCTTGCCGTCCCAGCCGATCGTCATCTGGTCGGACTGGATGTCGAGAAAACCGTTCCGCTTGAAGGCGCTGAGCCCGATCTTGTCTTGCGGCACCAGTCGTGCGCCGGGAATGTCGCCGAGAACCTCCTGATAGCTGTCGCCTTCCAGGACAAACAGGAAGTTGCCGCAATGGATGCCGTCGCAGTCCGGCGCATAGCGATAGGCGAAGATCTCCGGAAAGCCGTCGAGATTGAGATCGACCTCGACCGCAAACGATGTCAGCGGGAAGCCCTTCGAGCCGGTTCGCCGCTCCAGCAGACCGGCCGCCATTTTCTGGGCGATCGCAACGCTGTTTTCCCACGGAATGTTTTCCGGCTGTTGTTGGGCGTGCGCCACCCCCAGGCATGCGCAAAGCCATGCCATTGCGAACGCCGTCGCCGATCTCGAAAACAACCTCATATCGCCGCCCCAGGCCCGCGATCGTCAGAAGCCGACGGCGAGCGTTTCCAGCCCATGGAAGTGGTAAGTGTCGCGGAAGCGCGGCTGTTCGGCAAGATGGAGCTTTGGGTGCCGGTCGAACAAGGTTTTCAGCGACACTTGCAATTCGAGCCGGGCGAGCGGCGCACCGATGCAGAAATGGATGCCGGCGCCGAAAGACACGTTCTTCTGGTCCGCACGATCCGGGATGAAGGCAAGCGGGTCGGCGAAGGCGCGCGGGTCATGATTGGCCATGCCAAGCAGCAATCCGATCGTCTGGCCCGGCTGTACGACGATGCCGGGAACGATTTCGATTTCCTGATAGGCGTAGCGCATGAACATGTGCAGCGGGGCATCGAAGCGCAGGCATTCCTCGACTGTTGCCGCGGTCGCTTCCGGCGAGCCGAAGAAGCGGCTGACATCGCCGCCTTGCGCCAGGATCGAGCGGACGGCGTTGCCGGTCTGATGGACGGTCGCCTCGTGGCCGGCATTGAGCAGCAGGATGGCCGAGGACACCATCTCGTCCTCCGACAGTTTCTGGCCGTCCTCCTGCGCCGAGATCAGCAGCGACAGCAGGTCGTCGCCGGGGTTCCTGCGCCGCTCGGCGATATAGCCACGCAGGAAATCGGTAAACTCGCCAGCGGCGCGGTTGGCCGTCTCCTCGGTTTCGCGCGTGCGGCCATGCAGGTACATGGCAACCATCTGGTGCGACCAGTCGAGCAGTTGCGGCCCCATCTCGACCGGTACGCCGAGCATTTCGGCAATGATGGTGATCGGCAGCGGTGCCGCGAATGCGGGCAGGAGGTCGACGGCCCCGCCCGGCTCGAAACGGTCGATCAGGTCGTTGGCGAGCGCTTCGACACGTGGCCGCAGCCGCTCGACCTGACGCGAGACGAAGGCACGGTTGACCAGTGTTCTGAGCCGCGTGTGCACCGGCGGCTCCAGTTCCAGCATCGAATTGGCTTCGATTCCGTCGAAGGCCCTGAGATGGCTACGATCCTTGCCAATGCCGCGGCTGTCGGGAATGCCAGCCGGGTTCTGGCGGCCGAAGCGGCGGTCGCGCAGCAGCCGGTTGACGTCGTCGAAGCCGCCAAAGCACCAGAAGCCGAATTCTTCCCAGAAGAACGCATTCGATGCGCCGTGCAGAAAGGCATAGGCCTCGTACGGATCCTGGAAAAAGGCAGGCTCGTGCGGGTCAAGCCTGAGGCGGCGGGTGGCTGGATCAAAGGCTGGGGTGAGTGGCGTCAATTTGGTCATGCCAGACCAATAGCGCGGCTTGCCAGCCCGGTTCCAGACCGTATGTTGCGGCCAGTGAGCAAAACGTTGGCAGCCCAATGCGTTGAGCCAGCCGATGCGGCTGCGGAAAGACTGAACTGATGAATGTGATCGTTGTCGGCGCGGGCATTGCCGGACTTTCCACGGCATGGTCGCTGGTCAAGGCCGGCCACAGCGTTTCCATCGTCGAGCAGGGACCGATCCCCAACCCGTTGGCGGCATCGGGCGACCACCACCGCATCATCCGCCGCGCCTACCGGGCCGGAACCGGCTATGGCCGGCTGATCACCGAAGCCTATCAGGCCTGGGACGAGATGTGGGCCGATCTCGGCGAAAGCCACCTCGATGCGCGCGGCTTCGTCTGCTTTTCGCGCGAGCCGGGCGATGAGGCCGAGGAATACCGCGAGGGCCTGGAAGCGGGCAATTTCCCGTTCGAATTGCTGGAACCGGATGCAGCCGTGGAACGCTGGCCGTTCCTTGAAGCCGGCTCGTTCCGCTACGCCTATTTTTCGACCGAAGGCGGCGTGCTGCATTGCCGCAAGATCGCGTCCGGTCTGGCAAAGTGGCTGCGGACCAACGGCGCCAATGTCTACGAGAACAGCAAGGTCGTGGAAGTCGATGCCGAGGCCGGCCACATCGTGCTCGAAAGCGGCGAGACGATGCAGGCCGATCGCATCGTCATCGCCGCCGGCGCCTGGGTGCTAAAACTGTTTCCGGAACTGGATGGCGAGCTCAAGACCTATCGAACCGCACTTGCCTATGTCGAACCGCCGGCCGACCTCAAGGCGGCCTGGGAGACAGCGCCGGTCGTCCTCGATATCGGCGGCCCGGTCGACGGCCACGCAATCCCGCCATCCGGCGGCGCCGGCATGAAGTTCGGTTCCGGGCTGCACAGGGTGCCGACCAGCGACGCTGACTGGAACCGTGACCCGGTGGCGGGCGAGGGCGAGGCGATCCGCAACCTGTTTTCGCCGCCGATCGCCCGCATCGATGAGTACCGGGTGACCGAGGTCGTCACTTGCGCCTACACATTCACCGCCGACGAGAAATTCATGGCGCACGAAAAGGGCAAGTGCCTGATCGTCTCGGCCTGCTCGGGCCATGGCTACAAGTTCGGCGCGGCTGTCGGCCGGCGCGTTGGCGCCGCCATTGGTGATGGCGACATCGCCGGCCTGAAGCGTTGGCTGCGCGCGGAGGTGGCCTGAACGCCGCTGAAGCTAGGGTCCGGACTCTATAACCAGTAGGAGACTAACCACCAGGAGCCGGCGGTCTGCGATGCAGACCGCCGCGAAAAGGTCACGGCGTTGCGGTCATAGCGGTTACGACCCGGCGGAAGTCCTCTGGCCGACAGAACAGGTGTTCGATGGCGCTTCGGCAGTTATGATGGACATCGTTATGCAATTGCCAAGAGATAGGGTCCCTATGACGGATAGAATCACCATCGCCGAGTCATTGCCGACAACCGCCGTCGTCCGGGTCTCGCGCGCCAGCTACGACCCGAGCCGGTTCGCCGAGGTCGACGCCGCGAGCAAGAAGACCTCGGAGTACATCATCCCGGCCATCAGGCGGTTGCCGGGGCTCCTTCACTTTTATGCGGGCGTCTCGCCGAAGGGCTCGATCGTGCAAGTTAGTGTCTGGGACACCGACGAGCATGCGGCACAGTTGGACCTGCTGAAGGAGATGGTTGTCGACGGCCGCAGGGATATGGAGGCGGTCGGCGTGACGTTCACCCCGATTTTCAACCACCCGATCGACTGGACCTGGACCGTCTGACCTGGGGTCCGAACTCAGAACCAATAGGAGACAGCGCCCGCGATGCAGATCGCTACCAGGATGGTCACGGCGTTGCGGTCATAGCGGGTTGTGATCGCAACCCGCTGCTCTTGCCAACGCTTTTATGGGTCCAGACACTAACTTAATCCTGGCAGTGCCTGGGAATATGCACGCGCCGCCAGCCGGATGAAGCTTCGCGGACCAGCACGCGCCGCGCCACCGTCTGATAGGACGCGGGAACATTGATGATGCGCCTTTGTTCCGGCTGCACCAGCACCTCCTCGGCGATCCTGTCGTACTGCGCCGGGATGACGACGCGCCGCGTACGCTCCGGCTGGATCACCACGGTCTCGGCGACACGCCCGTAGCGCGCCTTGTGCCAGATCTTGCACAGCACTTTGCGGCCATGGATTACGCGCCATTCCCAGGAATAGCCGCCATCATCGATCTGGACCGTGTGGTATACGGTGCGGGTGACGGCAGGCACCACCTCATAGGTCACTTGTGCCGGAACCGTCATCACCACGCGTTCGCGGGTGCCATAGATGGCCGGAACATAGTCGACCTGCTGGCCAGGCGGGCTGACCAGCACGTCTTCGTATACGGTGTCGTAGACATCAGGCGTGCGGACCGGCTCGTAGCATTCGACGGCGCGGCCGCCGGCCGCTGTCTCGGAAATCGTGCCGAGCATGGTCAGCCCGGCAATGGTGAAGCATGCGGTTTTCCTGAACATGACACTCCCCCTGTTGAACGGTACGATGACGGTTCAACGTTGGATTGTAGGGGATCAGGCGTCGGGTAAAAGGGAATTTGCCGTATTTCGTTAAGCAATGCGGTTAAGAAATTGCTACGGATGGTGACGGCGTCGCCGATCGATCACGGCATGGGGTCGATGAATCCCGAGAATGTAACCTTGATTCGACTTACCCAGATGGCTAGGAGGGGGCGGCCTTGCACAAGGATGAGCCGGCATCCTATTTACGGAATAACGATCCAGAACCGATTCTGCCCGATCTGCCAGCATTCCCGGCGCCGGAATCCCACCGCGAGATAAGAGACAATCCATGAAGAACCCCGTCGAAACCTACATGAACCTCGTTCCGATGGTGGTCGAACAGACCAATCGCGGCGAGCGGGCCTACGACATTTTCTCGCGCCTCCTCAAGGAGCGCATCATTTTCATCACCGGTCCGGTTGAGGACGGCATGGCGACGCTGGTCTGCGCGCAGCTCCTGTTCCTCGAAGCCGAGAATCCGAAGAAGGAAATCAACCTCTACATCAATTCGCCGGGCGGGGTCGTCACCTCCGGCATGGCCATCTACGACACCATGCAGTTCATCAAGCCGGCCGTGTCGACGCTCTGCATCGGCCAGGCGGCCTCGATGGGCTCGCTGCTTCTGACCGCCGGCCACAAGGACATGCGCTTCGCCACGCCGAACGCCCGCATCATGGTTCACCAGCCGTCCGGCGGCTTCCAGGGCCAGGCATCCGACATCGAGCGCCATGCCCAGGACATCATCAAGCTGAAGCGTCGCCTCAACGAGGTCTACGTCAAGCACACCGGCAAGAGCTACGAAGAGATCGAGAAGACGCTCGACCGCGACCATTTCATGACCGCCGACGAAGCCAGGGATTTCGGCCTCATCGACAAGGTCATTTCGTCGCGCGAGCCGGCTGAAGGCGCTGTGGCATAAGGGCTAGATGGCAGTTGGATGGCGACATCACGCGCTTTTGGCATGTCTTGCGGCATTTCGGCCACAATTGGCTGTTCCCTCGGCGGTCAGGATTGCCTACGTTAAGGCTATGTTGAGTTTCGGCGGCTTAGCTTTATGCGGGGCTGCCGCGAATCATTGCCACGTTTTCTGATTTGTGTTTCGTACGGAATGCGTTGCGGGAGCCGGCATACTGGCGGCGGCGGATTCCCGCGATAGATAGAGAATGCGCCCTTTCAGCCAGACCATCGGCGGGCGGCCATGAAAGGACATGAAAATGAGCAAGGTCGGCAACAACAGCGGCGATACCAAGAACACGCTTTACTGCTCGTTTTGCGGCAAAAGCCAGCACGAAGTGCGCAAGCTGATCGCCGGTCCGACGGTCTTCATCTGCGACGAATGCGTCGAACTGTGCATGGACATCATCCGCGAGGAGAACAAGACCTCGATGGTGAAGTCGCGCGAGGGCGTGCCGACACCGCAGGAGATCCTCAAGGTTCTCGACGACTATGTCATCGGCCAGCCCTACGCCAAGCGCGTGCTGTCGGTGGCGGTCCACAACCACTACAAGCGCCTCGCGCATGCCGGCAAGAACAACGATGTCGAGCTGGCGAAGTCGAACATCCTGCTGATCGGCCCGACCGGTTGCGGCAAGACGCTGCTCGCGCAGACGCTGGCCCGTATCATCGACGTGCCCTTCACCATGGCTGACGCCACGACGCTGACCGAAGCCGGCTATGTCGGCGAGGACGTCGAAAACATCATCCTGAAGCTGTTGCAGTCGGCCGACTACAATGTCGAGCGGGCCCAGCGCGGCATCGTCTACATCGACGAGATCGACAAGATTTCGCGCAAGTCCGACAATCCCTCGATCACCCGCGACGTGTCGGGCGAGGGCGTGCAGCAGGCACTGCTGAAGATCATGGAAGGCACCGTCGCCTCCGTGCCGCCCCAGGGTGGCAGGAAGCATCCGCAGCAGGAGTTCCTGCAAGTCGACACCGCCAACATCCTGTTCATCTGCGGCGGCGCCTTCGCCGGGCTGGACAAGATCATCTCGGATCGCGGCAGGAAAACCTCGATCGGCTTCGGCGCCATCGTCGCTTCGCCCGAGGATCGCCGCACCGGCGATGTTTTCCGCCTGGTCGAGCCCGAGGATTTGCTGAAATTCGGTCTTATCCCCGAATTTGTCGGCCGTCTGCCGGTCCTGGCGACGCTGGAGGACCTCGACGAACCGGCGCTGATCCAGATCCTGACCGAGCCGAAGAACGCGCTGGTCAAGCAGTATCAGCGGCTGTTCGAGATGGAGAATGTCGACCTGACCTTCCACGAGAACGCCCTGTCGGCGATCGCCAAGCGCGCCATCGAGCGCAAGACCGGCGCGCGCGGCCTGCGCTCGATCATGGAAGCGATCCTGCTCGACACGATGTTCGAACTTCCCGCACTCGAAGGCGTGCGCGAAGTGGTTATTTCGGAAGAGGTGGTGACCGGCAGTGCCCGGCCGCTCTACATCTATTCCGAACAGAAGGAAAAGAAGGGCAATGTCAGCGCCTGACATGAGCCCGCAGCGAAATTCTGAAACGGCGCCGCAAGGCGCCGTTTTGCTGTCGCGCAGGGTTTTGCGGGTACGCCCGGCCTTGCCGTCGCAAATGTGTCACTTGCGGGCAAGTTGGAGGAGCGGAATTGTTCGGGCCCCTTGATCTTTGTGGATCGTGCATCCAACTAATTGGAGAAGGCCGAGGTGCCCGATTTCTGTGCTGTAAAACTCCCGTCACAAACGGTGGTAGGCGGAACGATCCCCGGTCGTTAATATAAGATTCGCGGTTGGCTGATTGGCGGCCGCGACATGAAAGGTTGGACAATGGCCAAAATATCCAAGGCTCCCAGCGACGGCGTCTTCGCAGTCCTCCCACTGCGCGACATCGTGGTGTTCCCGCACATGATCGTTCCACTCTTTGTCGGGCGCGAAAAGTCGATCAAGGCGCTGGAAGAGGTGATGGGGCAGGAAAAGCAGATCCTGCTTGCCACCCAGATGAATGCCGCCGATGACGATCCCGAGCCCGATGCCATCTTCGACATCGGCACGCTCGCCAATGTGCTGCAATTGCTGAAGCTGCCCGACGGCACCGTCAAGGTTCTGGTCGAAGGCGCCTCGCGCGCGAAAATCGTCTCGTTCACCGACCGTCCCGACTTCCACGAGGCCCGCGCCGCGGCGCTGGTCGAGCCGGAAGAGGAAGAGGTCGAGGTCGAGGCGCTGGCTCGTTCGGTCGTCACCGACTTCGAGAACTACGTCAAGCTGAACAAGAAGATCTCGCCGGAAGTGGTGGGTGCCGCCAGCCAGATCGACGACTATTCCAAGCTCGCCGACACGGTCGCTTCGCATCTCGCCATCAAGATCCCTGAAAAGCAGGAAATGCTGGCCACGCTCTCGGTCAAGGAGCGGCTGGAAAAGGCGATGGGCTTCATGGAGGCCGAAATCTCCGTCCTGCAGGTGGAGAAGCGCATCCGCTCGCGTGTCAAGCGCCAGATGGAGAAGACGCAGCGCGAATACTACCTCAACGAGCAGATGAAGGCGATCCAGAAGGAGCTCGGCGAGGGCGAGGACGGCCGCGACGAGGCTGCCGAGATCGAGGCGCGCATCAAGAAGACCAAGCTCTCCAAGGAGGCCCGCGAAAAGGCGGAAGCCGAACTGAAGAAGCTCAGGACGATGTCGCCGATGTCGGCGGAATCGACCGTTGTGCGCAACTATCTCGACTGGATCCTGTCGATCCCGTGGGGCAAGAACTCCAAGGTCAAGCAGGACCTGGCCTTCGCGCAGAACGTGCTCGACACCGACCATTTCGGCCTCGACAAGGTCAAGGACCGCATCGTCGAGTACCTTGCCGTGCAAAGCCGCCAGAAGAAGCTGAAGGGGCCGATCCTGTGCCTCGTCGGCCCTCCCGGCGTCGGCAAGACCTCGCTCGGCAAGTCGATCGCCAAGGCGACCGGTCGCGAATTCATCCGCATGGCCCTCGGCGGCGTGCGTGACGAAGCCGAGATCCGTGGCCATCGGCGCACCTATATCGGCTCGATGCCCGGCAAGGTCATCCAGTCGATGAAGAAGGCGAAGAAGTCCAACCCGCTCTTCCTGCTCGACGAGATCGACAAGATGGGCCAGGACTTCCGTGGCGATCCGTCGTCGGCGCTGCTCGAGGTGCTCGATCCCGAACAGAACTCGACGTTCATGGACCATTACCTCGAGGTCGAATACGACCTGTCGAGCGTGATGTTCGTGACGACCGCGAACACGCTGAACATCCCTGCGCCGTTGATGGACCGCATGGAGATCATCCGTATCGCCGGCTACACCGAGGACGAGAAGATCGAAATCGCCAAGCGGCACCTGATGCCGAAGGTGGTGCGCGACCATGCCCTGCAGCCGAAGGAATTCTCCGTCGGCGAGGACGCGATCCGCGCCATCATCCAGACCTACACCCGTGAAGCGGGCGTCAGAAGCCTGGAGCGCGATCTGATGAAGCTCGGGCGCAAGGCTGTGACCGAGATTCTGAAGACGAAGACGAAGACAGTGAACATCACGGCGGCGAACCTCGCCGACTACCTCGGTGTTCCGCGTTTCCGCTTCGGTCAGGTCGAGGCTGACGATCAGGTCGGTGTCGTTACCGGGCTCGCCTGGACGGAAGTCGGCGGCGAGTTGCTGACGGTCGAAGGTGTCATGATGCCCGGCAAGGGCCGCATGACGGTGACCGGCAACCTGCGCGACGTGATGAAGGAATCGATTTCGGCGGCGGCGTCCTATGTCCGCTCGCGCGCCGTCGATTTCGGCATCGAGCCGCCGCTGTTCGACAAGCGCGACATCCACGTGCACGTGCCGGAAGGTGCGACGCCTAAAGATGGACCGTCGGCTGGCGTGGCGATGGCGACCGCCATCGTCTCGGTGCTGACCGGCATTCCGGTCAAGGCGGATGTCGCCATGACCGGCGAGATCACGCTGCGCGGCAGGGTATTGCCGATCGGCGGCCTGAAGGAGAAGCTGCTGGCCGCACTGCGCGGCGGCATCAAGAAGGTGCTGATCCCGGAAGACAACGCCAAGGATCTGGCGGAGATTCCGGACAACGTGAAGAACGGCATGGAGATCATTCCGGTCGGACGGGTCGGTGAGGTGTTGCGCCATGCACTGGTGCGTATGCCGGAGCCGATTGAATGGGTCGAACCGGTCAATCCCCCGGCCGCGACGGACAGCGCGGACGATGCCGGCAAGACGCTTGCGCATTAGGGCGCCGCGCGTCCACGTGGACGCGCAAAGGACGCTCTAACACCTTGGACTTGCGCATGGTCCTTTCCGAAAACCGACTGCGGTTTTCGAGGCCATGCGTTAGTTTTCGCTAAGGTTGCAGTGCACAAACAGAGAGCCGGGCTTCGCGCCCGGCTTTTTCATGTGAAAAACCCCGGAATTCCGGGGTTTTTCCGATTTTTTCCTGCCTTTTCGACTTGGTTGCGGGAACGCTTCTTTCTAAAGTCCGTTTCCTGCCGGATGAGTCGTAAGTTCCGGTGTTCTCATGGAAGGGAATTTTTATGAACAAGAACGAACTGGTGTCCGCTGTCGCCGACGCCGCGAGCATTTCGAAGGGTGACGCGCAGTCGGCGGTCGATGCGGTATTTTCCGTGATCACCGGCGAACTGAAGAAGGGCGGCGATGTCCGGCTTGTCGGCTTTGGCAATTTCACCGTGTCAAAGCGTGCGGCCTCGACCGGCCGCAACCCGCAGACCGGCGCAGAAGTGAAGATCCCGGCGCGCACCGTGCCGAAGTTTTCGGCCGGCAAGGGCCTCAAGGACGCAGTCAACTAAGCGCCTTTTTCTTTCAGAGACCAGAAAAGCCGGGCTTGCCCGGCTTTTCATTTTTACCGCCCGACGCAGGTACATGCGACCAGAAAAGCCGGGCTTGCCCGGCTTTTCTTTTTTGTGCCCGACGCCGACGCGCGTGGTCGCCCGGGTTGCGAAGTGGATTACGCGGTCGGCGCCTCGGCGCGCATCAGGCCTTCCTTCTTGAGATCGGCCCAAAGCGCTACCGGCAGCTTCGCGTCGAGCAGCGACCGGTTGCTCTCGACTTCACTCGGCCGCTGGCCGCCCGGGATTACCGACACCACCGATGGATGCTGCAGCGGAAACTGCAATGCGGCCTCGATCAGCCGCACGCCGTGGCGCTTGCAGACCGCCTCGATGCGCGCCACGCGGTCGAGCACGTCCTGTGGCGCCTCGGTGTAATTGTAATAGGCGCCAGGCTTCGGCCCCGTGGCCAGGATGCCGGAATTGTAGGGGCCGCCGAGAACGATGCCGATGCCGCGCTTCTGGCAGAGCGGCAGGAAGGATGCGAGCGCCTCCTGCTCCAGCAGCGTATAGCGGCCGGCAAGCAGGAAGAGATCGAAGTCGCCGCGCTCGGCCAGCGCCTGACAGACCTGCCACTCATTGATGCCGCCGCCGAACGCCTTGATCACCCCCTGGTCGCGCAGGGACAGCAGCCCGTAATAACCCGAGCGCATGAACTCCTCGATGCGTTGGTCGGACGCCTGCTTGCTGCCATGGGTGAAGATGTCGACATCGTGCACGAAGAGGATGTCGATCCGATCGACGCCAAGCCGCTCCAATGAGGCCTCGAAGGACCGCATGACGCCGTCATAGCTGTAGTCGTAAACCTCGCGACGCGACGGCGTGTCGAAGAACTTGCCGATGCCCGTGCGCTCTTCGGGCGGGCAGGCGCGCATGATGCGGCCGACCTTGCTCGACAGCACGTAGTCGTCGCGCTTCTTGCCGCGCAGGAACGGATTGAGCCGCGTTTCCGACAGGCCAAGCCCGTAGAGCGGCGCGGTGTCGTAGTAGCGGCAGCCGGTCGCCCAGGCGGCCTCCAGCGTGGCATTGGCGTCCTCGTCCGAGACAGCACGGTAGAGATTGCCGAGCGGCGCAGTGCCGAAGCCAAGTTCCGTAAAGTCGATGCCACCATTGCCGATGCGGTCGAAATGCCGTGTCTTCATATCCTGCAATTTTCCCGGGGGGTTGATTTGTCTGACATGACACTATCATGCCTGTGGCCCGGCAAAAGCGTCGCGGAGCGTTGGACACGCATTTTCGCGGTTGCTAGCATGAGCAAAATCAAGCTGTTCTTGGGAAAATCCCGGGATGATTTCGAGGGCGGATTTGCGGTGAGCGAGCGGAGCGAAAACCTGTTCAAGACCGCACTGGACGAACTCGGCGGCGTGCTGGCGGGCATTGACGAGGGCCGCATCGACGCCGCCTGCAAGATGCTGGCAGGAGCAAGGCAGATCATCGTCTACGGCTGCGGCCGCGAGGCCTTGCAGGTCAAGGGTCTTGCCATGCGGCTCTATCATCTGGGCCTGTCGGTCTCGGTGGTTGGCGACATGACCACGCCGCCTTTGGGGGCCGGCGATGTCTTCCTCGCCAGTTCAGGGCCGGGAGAGACTTCGACCGTGCTGACCTTGATGCAGATCGCGCACCATGCAGGCGCAACGAACCTCCTGCTGACCGCCCAAGCCGAAAGCAGCGCCGCAGAGCGCGCCGATTTCACGCTGCTCATCCCGGCACAGACCATGGCCAACGACCAGGGAACGAAGAAAACATCGGTCCTGCCGATGGGCTCGGTGTTCGAAGGCGCGCTGTTCCTGCTGTTCGAGGTGATGGTGCTGAAGCTCAGGGATTTGATCGGCGCATCGCCTGAAGCGATGCGCGCCCGCCACACCAACATGGAATAGATCATGCGCTACGAATTGATGCTGCCGCACCAGATCCGCAAGGCGATCGCCGAGAACTGGCCGGTCGCGCTGCCGCTCGGCGTGCTCGAATACCATGGCGAGCACATGGCCGTCGGCATGGACACACTGGCCGTCATCAAGACGCTGGAGCTGTTCGAAAAGGAGGCCGACATCGTCATCCTGCCGCCCTTCTACTATGGCGCGGCGAGCTATGCGGTGGCGGCGCCGGAGGGCAGCGGCTCGGTGCAGGTCGGCGGCAATGCGCTGGCGCCGTTTGCGGAGGAGCTGTTCTACAGCCTGCTGCGCGTCGGCTTTCGCAACATCCACGCCATCATCCACCACCAGACCGAGAACTTCGCCGCCGGCATGCCGACCGATCTCGCCTTCAAGACCGCCGGCCGCCAGGCGATCTTCCGTTTCCTCGAAAAGGAGCGTGGCGAGGGCTGGTGGGGCTCGGAGGCGATGGCCGACTACTATTCCGGGCACGCCGCGGGTGAAAACTTCTTCAACTGGGTGCAGGTGCATCCGCTGATGTCGGCGGAAATGAACGGCAAATACCCGTTCGACCATGCCGGCATCGGCGAGACATCTCTGATGCTGGCGCTATGCCCGGAGGCGGTCGACGCCGCTCACTTCGAAGACAACAAGAGCTGGTATACGGCGACCGCCAGGGACGCTTCGGCCGAGCTCGGGCAAAAGGGTGTGGCCATGATCCTCGAGCATCTGCGCGCGACGCTTCTTGGCTGACCGGGCAAGAATTATGCGCCGCTCGATCTGGCGCGCTGCCGCTCCGCCCGGTATTCGGCCATCGACTTGTTCGGGTCGCTCTTGGTGGCCACGGCCCAGATGAAGATGCCGCCCCCGCATAGGGCAAGGATGACGTAGAGGGCTATGCCAAGCGCAAGGTGGTTGCCGTAGACGCCCACCAGGGCCATCAGCAGGGCACCGGACAGCATGGCCATGACAAAACCGGCGATGACGGCGCGGCCTTGCCAGCCGAGTGGCATGGCGCCCTTGCCGTAGCGGCCGCGGCCGACATAGCCGGCACGGATGTTGCGCGCGAACCAGTACTGGCCGGCCATGGCTACTTCACTGCTCCCGCAGTCATGCCCATGATGAGGTAACGTTCGAGCGCGATGCCGATGACGGCCAATGGCGCAATTGCCGCCGTGGCCAGCGCTGCCATCGACCACCAGTTGATGCCTTGCGAGCCGGTCTGGCTCGCCACCATGACCGGAATTGTCTTGGCATCGGTCGAGGTCAAAAGGGCCGCGAAGAAATACTCGTTCCAGCACAGCACCATCGCCAGGATGAAGGCGGCGACCATGCCCGGCAGCGCGATCGGCATGACGATGCGGAAAAAGGCGCCCCAGATCGACAGCCCGTCGACGAGCGCAGCCTCCTCGAGCTCGACCGGGATCGAGTTGAACTGGTCGCGCATGATCCAGATGACGATCGGCAGCACCATCAGCGTGTAGAGCAGGATCAGCCCGATGCGCGTGTCGAGCAGCCCGACCTCCCGGTAGAGCACCAGGAAAGGCAGCGCCAGCACCACCGGCGGCAGGATCAGCTGCGACAGGAAGAAGAACGAAATGTCTTCGTTCTTGAACCAGGCGAAGTGGTAGCGGTAGCGGGTAAGGCCGTAGGCCGCCAGGCTGCCGATGACAATTGCAAGGCTCGACGCGCCGACGGAGGTGATGACCGAGTTCATGAAGCGCTTGAAGAACTCATCGCGCACCGTGGAGGTCTGGAAGATCGAATCCGGTGACAGGCCAAGTGAGCGCCAGCCCTTCCAGTCCGGCTGGAAGTCGACGAAGGGGATCAAGTGGCCCTGGGTGACGTCGACCGCCGATTTGAACGAGGTCGTTAGCGTCCAGTAGATCGGGAACAGGCAGATGAAGGCCCAGAACACCAGCGCGCCATAGATGAAGACGCGGCTGGTGATGAAACTCGCCGGAGAGCGGATTTCGGAAACGGTGTATTCGGTGGTTTGAACGCTCATGATCCCCGCCGCTCAGTTGACGTTGCGCACGAAGCGGCTGGCGAATTTCAGCAGCCAGGTCACGAACACGATGATGATGACGAGATAGGCCATCGCCAGCATGGTGCCGTAGCCGACATTCGAGCGGTCGCGGTATTCGCGGTAGATGAAGCTGGAAACGGAATCGGTGGCGCCACCGGGCCCGCCCGAGGTCACCGTGATGATAATGTCGGCCAGCTTCAGCTTGAAGATGATGCGCAGGATGACCGCCGTCACCGACACCGGCAGCATCAGCGGAAAGGTGACCTGCCAGAAGGTCTGCCACGCATTGGCGCCGTCGACCCGTGCCGCTTCGAGGATCTCACGTGACATCGCCTGCAGGCCGGCCAGCAGCATGATCATCATGAATGGGATGAAGGTCCAGGCATCCAGCACCATGATCGAGATGCGGGCGATGATCGGATCCGAGAAGAAGGCCGGGTTTTCCCAGCCGAGATAGCGCGCCAGTGTGGCTGCCGGGCCGAAGCGATATTCCATCAGCGACTTGCCGACCATCCATGACACCGCGACCGGCGACAGCATCAGCGGCATCAGGAAGACGACGCGGAAAAACTTGCGCGCCCGGATCTGCGCGTTGAGCAACAGCGCCAGGCCGAAGGCAATCACGTATTCGACCAGCACGGCAAGCACATAGAGCACCATGTTGAACAGCGCATTGCGATAGTAGGGATCGCCGAGCATCTGCCAGAAATTCGCGAGCCCGTTGAATTTTCGCCCACTGAAGGAGCTGAGGTTCCAGTCGGTGAGCGCGATGTAGAAGCCGAACAGGGTGGGGAAGATCACCATGGCGATGGTGAACAGCAGCGCCGGCAACAGGAACAGCGCGCGCTGGCCGTCTTCACCGCGTGTCAAAACCTGTCCGATGCCGATTGCCACGCCCCACAGCACATAGGCGTAGACGACAGGGCGCCAGGTTTCGAAGCCAACAGTGCCGGTTTCGGTCTTGTACAGGATCTCTAGCGCGATCACCGCCAGCAGGCCAAGCGTCGCAACGGCCATCAGCACCCAGCCGAGCCGCTTGCGGCCTGGTGAAATCAGATCGGAGGGGGCGGCACCTGCCGGCCACTGTTTTGCGGTCGAAGTCTGGTCAGCCACAAATTTCGCCCGTTTGAAGGCTCATCGAGGAGCCGGAGCCGATCGGCTGTGGTCCGGCGTTGCCGCCGGACCACGGTTTCACATAGCCTACATGCCGAGGGAGGCCTTGTAGAGCTTGATCTGCTTTTCGCGGCCGATCTGGTCGGTCAGCTTCTCCCAGGCCGCAGCAATGGCGTCGGCGCCTTCCTGTGCCTTCATCTTGCCGGCGAAGGTGTTGGCCAGGATGTCCTCGGCGGCGCTGTAGTACTGGAAGATGCCGGGGATGCGTGGCTCGATCGCTGCGTTCGGATGGTTGTAGGAGTCGCCCTCCGACTTGAGGTACGAGGTGATGAACGCCTCGTCGTAGCCAGCCGCCACCCATTCCGGAATGTCGAAATGGGAGTTGCGGTAGGGCTGGAAGCCGGACGGATACATGGCCGTCCAGATCGACAGGTCCTTGCCGCCGAGATGGGCGGCGGCGGACCATGCCGCCTTCTTCTTCTTTTCGTCGGCATCGACGCGCGCCATGACGTAGACGCCCCAGCCCAGATAGGCGCAGTTCGGCGAGTAGTTCGGCCCGCTGGCGAGCTTTTCCCAGGCGCCTGTCTTGGAATTGTAGACGTCGTCCGAACCCGGCAGGATCGAGAAGCCGGTGACGTCGCCGATGACCGAGGAATCGTTGGTCTTGACGTTGGAACCGATGTCGCCCCACCAGGGGATCATCGAACCGGTACCGGCCAGGAACTGCTGGAAGCCAGTGGTGTTCGGGTCGGCGTTGATCTGGTCGGCCGGTTCCGAAGGCAAGGCGTCGATGACGTCCTGGATGGCGCGCACCCAGGCCGGATTGTTGATGCGCGGCTTCATCGTGTCGGCGTCGAACAGCCAGGCCTTGTCATCGGGATGCTTGGCATAGGCGGTGGCGCGGCTGCCAAGGAAGTAGAAGCCGAAACCGCCCCACGGCTTGGGCGCATCGAGATAGCCGTAGACGTCCTGGCCCTTGAATTTCTTGCCCTTGAGGAACTTGGTCACGGCCTGAACCTGTTGCCAGGTCTTCGGCACGCCCCACTCGCCTTCACCGCCGCCATCCTTCCAGGCCTTGGCGAGGTCGGCGTCGGCGAACACGTCAGTGCGGTAGTTGAAATTGTGCGTGTCACCGTCGATGGTCACGCGATACTGCTTGCCATCCCAGGTGCCGACCGGAGGCTTCAGGTAGTTGACCAGATCGTCGAAATCGATCTGCGTCTTGACCCAGTCCGGCATTTCCGACGTCAGGCCCTTGCCACAGACATCGCCTTCGAACGGTGCGCCCATCTCGATGATGTCGAAATCGACGGTGCCGGTAGCGATCGACTGCTGCAGGCGGGCGTTGTAGTCGGCCTGCGCCAGGTCGATCCAGCTGATCTTGGCGCCGGTGTAGGCTTCCCATGGCTTCAGGAAGCCGCGGAACAGCACATTGTGCAGGTTCTGGTTGTTGAGACCCATGAAGGTCAGTTCGACGCCGGCGAATTCGCCTTCCTTGACGTTGGCTTTGGTCGCTTCGAGGCAGAGTTCACCGACCTTCTGGAAATCGGCGTCGGTCGGCTGACCCTTGCCGACGCCTGGGATCTGCAGGATTTTGGAGCGTAGCTCGCTAGCCGCGGAAGCAGGGCGCGTGAAGGCGCCAAGTCCGGCGCCGGATGCGGCCGCTATCGCGGCCATGCTGGCCGCGCCCTTCAAGATGTCGCGCCTCGTGGCGCCGGCACGGACCAGTTTATCGTAAAGACCTGTTCTCATCGACTATTCCTCCCAGAACATCAGCGTGAATGGATATGGCCAACCTTGTCGGACGCTGGAGCGCCAACGATTCTCCCGGCTCGGAAACGAACTACGCAGGACCCCACCTGCTTGATTGAAGCTCCGATAGCGGTACCGATTTTGGACCAGCGCCCGCCACTATTCTCACAACCAAACGCCGTGTCAACGACAACAGGTTTTTATCTATAAGAGACCGACTTGCCCTGACCGTTCGCGTTGGTTAGCTTCTGCGTCTACGGCCGATGGGGCCGATGGGGGAGATATGGCTCAAGTCGCAATCAGCAAGGTGGCCAAAGCGTTTGGAACCGTCAAGGTCCTGCACGAAGTCAGCGTCGACATTGCCGACGGACAGTTCGTGGTGCTGGTTGGCCCATCGGGTTGCGGCAAGTCCACGCTGCTCAGAATGGTGGCCGGGCTGGAGACCGTCTCCGGCGGCACGATCGCCATCGGCGACCGCATCGTCAACCATTTGCCGCCGGCCAAGCGCGACATCGCCATGGTGTTCCAGAACTATGCGCTCTATCCGCACAAGACGGTCGAGCAGAACATGGCCTTTGCGCTCAAGCTTCGGAAAACCGATCCAGCCGTGGTCGCCGAGCGGGTCAAGCGCGCCGCCGACATCCTCGACCTCAATCCCTATCTGAAACGCTATCCCCGCCAGCTCTCCGGCGGCCAGCGCCAGCGTGTGGCTATGGGCCGCGCCATCGTGCGCAATCCGCAGGTGTTCCTGTTCGACGAGCCGCTGTCCAATCTCGACGCCAAGCTGCGCGTGCAGATGCGCACCGAGATTAAGGAACTCCACCAACGCCTGAAGACCACCACCATCTACGTCACCCACGACCAGATCGAGGCCATGACCATGGCCGACAAGATCGTCGTCATGCGCGACGGCCGCATCGAGCAGGTCGGTGCGCCGCTGGAACTGTTCGACCGGCCGGCCAACCTGTTCGTCGCCGGCTTCATCGGCTCGCCTTCGATGAACCTGCTCAAGGGTGTCATGCGCAAGGGCGGCAAGCCTGGTGTCGAAATCGCAGGGACATTGTTCCCGATTGCGTCGGACAATGCCGCGCAGGACGGGCAGGCCGTCGTCTATGGCGTGCGCCCGGAACATCTCGAGATCCATCCCGACGGCGTGGCGGCGAAGATTTCGGTGGTCGAGCCGACCGGCTCGGAAACGCTGGTGTTCCTGCGCTTCGGCGAAGGCGAGATGGTGGCGCTGTTCCGCGAGCGCCACGACTTCAAGCCCGGCGACACGCTCACCTTGAAGCCGAGGCTGGACCAGATCCATCTTTTCGACGCCGAGACCGGCAAGCGTCTCTGATCACAAACGACTTCACGAGGAAGACCATGCTCAAAGGCATCAATCCGTTGCTCAATGCCGACGTGCTGCAGGCATTGCGGGCGATGGGGCATGGCGATGATTTGATCATCGCCGACACCAACTTCCCGTCCGATTCGGTGGCGCGCCAGACCGCGCTCGGCCGCCTGCTGCGCATCGATGCGCCGGCCGCCGAGGTGGCTAGGGCGGTGCTGTCGCTTTACCCGCTGGATACATTCGTCGATGACTCCGCCGCGCGCATGGAGATCGTCGGCAAGCCGGACGAGATTCCGCCCGTGCAAAAGGAAGTGCAGAAGGAAATCGACGCCGCCGAAGGCAAGTCGTGGCCTATGATGGCGGTCGAGCGCTACGCCTTCTACGAGCGCGCCAAGCAGGCCTACTGCGTCATCCAGACCGGTGAGCGCCGCTTCTATGGCTGCTTCGCCTTCCGCAAGGGCGTCGTGCCTCCGGATGCGGAGTAACGGCATGGCCTCGGGCAAGCCTGTCGTCATCCTTGGTGTGTTCGTCGCCGACACAGCCTATCGCGCCGATCGCCAGCCGCGGTTGGGCGAGACGATCCTCGGCAACTCGTTCAAGCTGGGGCCGGGCGGCAAGGGCTCGAACCAGGCGGTGGCCGCCGGCAAGCTTGGCGCCGACGTCACGTTCCTCACCCGCCTTGGCGTCGATCCCTTCGCCGATATGGCCAGGCAAACCTGGGCCCAGGCGGGCGTCAAGAATGCCGTCATCGACACGCCGGAAAGCTACACCGGTGCCGCCTACATCTTTGTCGAGGAGACGACCGGCAACAACGCCATCATCGTCAGCCCCGGCGCGGCGACGCTGATCTCGTCAGCCGATATCGAAGCCAATGCCGCTCTGATCAGCAGTGCCGGCGTCTTTGTCACCCAGCTCGAACAGCCGATCGATGCCGCCATGCGGGCGCTGGAGATCGCACGCGGGGCAGGGGTGACGACCATCCTCAACCCAGCCCCGGCGGCAAAGCTTCCCGACCGCATCTACACGCTGTGCGACTATCTCACGCCCAACGAGACCGAGACGGAGGAACTGACCGGGATGAAGGTCTCCTCGGTCGACGATGCACGCGCCGCCGCCGGAAAGCTGCTGGAAAAGGGCGTCGGCACCGTCATCGTCACGCTCGGCGACAAGGGTGCGCTTTTGCACTCGAAGGATCGCTCCGAGCACATTCCCGTCATCAATGCCGGCCCGGTTGTCGAGACCACGGGGGCAGGAGATGCCTTCAACGGTGGTCTGGCCGCCGCGTTGTCGCTAGGTGTCGAGCCGTTGCAGGCGGTACGCTTCGCCTGCGCCGTTGCCGGAATTTCGGTGACCCGGCCAGGCACCGCGCCGTCCATGCCGACGTTGCAGGAGGTCGAGGCGCTGCTGGCAAGGGGGTGAGATCGGCTTGGTGGACGGATCGCCGACGCCGCCTCAGGCCTGTTGTTAAAGGTTTTGAGCCCTATGATTTTTTCGAACGCAAGCTGGTGGAGATCCTGCGCAGCGGACCGGTGAGGCGCCAGCTTCTGGACTGATACAAAGCCGCGATTTCCGTTCGGCACGCCAGCAGCGTTTGTTCGATCCCGTCCTTCTCGTTCCTTGCATCCGAAGCGGCGCTCCGTAGCTCGGCGTTGCTTTGCTGAGCCAGATCGAGCTCGTTGCGCAGCCTCGAGATTTCCGGCTGCAACGCAGCTTCCTTGTTGCTCGCGTCCGAAGCGACCCTCTGTAGCTCGGCACTGCCTTGCTGAGCCAACTGCAGCTCGTTGCGCAACCTCGCGTTTTCAAACTGCAACGTGGCCATCCCCGCTTCAGCGCTTGCAAGCATCGGTCGCGTCGTTTGGACATCCTCCCAGGCAAGCCGCGCCACCAGATCACCGACGGCACGGCGCATCTGCTCACTCCAGGCTGCGGGGTCAGCGCGCATGAGGCGCGAATACTCGTATTGTTCCTTGCTGGCGTGCGGTATCCAGACGCGTAAGGCTGAAGGCCACCAGCCCGCTCTGTCGGCGATGTCGAGAAACGTAGCCAGTTGCGATGCCTGGGAGTAACGCGAATTCTTCCAGTTGGCGCTGAAATGCAGGACGGTTGGAACGCGGCAATAGGTGAGGGGATTCCGCGGGTTCTCGCGTATGATGCGTCGCCAAAGCTGCCAGTCCCCGCACGATGCGACGTCTTCCGGCCAGACATCCCGCGAAGGCAGGCAATCGGCCCGGTACAGGAAGCAACTGGCGGGTATCGTATTGCCGACCTCGGTGAACATCCTGAATTCGTCGGCGAGCTCCAGATTGGTCAGGAAGGGCGCGGCGATGCCATCGGTGGAAACCCACAGCGCCTGGCTGTACGCGATCGCAGCCCCGCCTTTTAAGCCTTCCGTCAGGACTTCAAAATGATCCGGAAACAGGAGATCGTCGTCGGCCGCAAAGCCGATCAACTCGCCCCTCGCTTCGCGCAGCGCGATATTGCGGTTGGCGTAGCCAAAGTTCGGCGCCTTGGGCAGATCGAAGAAGCGGATGCGGGCGTCCTGAAAGGTTTCGACCACCTCGGCTGTGCCGGGCGCGCAGCCGTCGCCGACGACCAGGAGCTCAAAATCCTCGACGGTCTGGTCCAGCACCGACTGGATGGCCACGCCGATGACATCCACGCGCGAATGCGTCGGCATCAGGATGGAAATGCGGGGCTTGCTCACCATCCCTTGGCGCTGCCGAAATCATAGGGAATGAGATCGGTGTCGATGGGCAGACGGTACTTGTCGGGATTTGAGTGGTCGTACTGTATCGTTGGGAAATTGATGACGACCACTTCGGACGTTCCGATGTTTCGGTCGGCATGCCAGACAAATTTCGGAACATTGACCAGGCGTGGACGATTGCCGGAGAGGTAAACCTTCGAAATCTTGCCGTATGTGCTGGATTCGGGGCGAGGATCATAAAGGACCAGCTCCAACTCGCCGCTGACCACAAAATAGCGATCCTCGTGCAGTTTGTGCAGGCCCCAGCCTTTCACCATGCCGGGGCGAATTGTGAACATGTAGGAAAAGACCAGCGGGTCGGCATGCCAACCCCAGCGTGGGTCATAGACCTCCGTGACGCTGCCGCGGTCATCATTGTGCCGGATGCTGTCGAAAAACGACATGCCGTCCACCAGAGGCGCAATGTTTTGCCGCTGCTCGTCGAGAGTTCGTTGATCCTGCTGAGCCGCGGCAAGTGTGGATTCAAGAATATTTGGGCGGATCCCGGAATGATCGCTCATGAACAAAGTCCTCGTTATTTGACCGAGTCGGATCGAACTACCTCTCACAATTTTCGCGGGATGTCCTGACTGGGCCGCCAGGTTCGCATCGCCACGACGACTTTTTTCGGGCGCAGTGCGAATTTCTGGGCGCGTGGAGCGGCCAGACTTGCCCTTGCAAGCGTGTCAGTTGATCTGAATTCGGATCGGTTGTCGTCTGCGCCGGTATTTCGAATATCCAGCCAAGCCCGCGCCGTCGGTGCGCGACCCACGCGCTAAAGACCGCTTAGCGCCGCATATCGGCCGTTGAGGATGCCTTTGCCACCGCCTGAAAGCGGACGTTAGCGGCGACCACACTGGAGGTCGCGGTTGGGCCACAAGCGGAAATCCCTGGCGCGCGTCCAGGGCCCATCAATTGCCTCTGATTTTGGACAGCGCGTCCTTTGCGTAAATGCCAACCAGAGCTTCATTCTGGAGTGCCACGAGCGCAGGTATCGCAGCTCGTGCCGGAGGCCCGATCTTTCCCAGCGCCTCGACGCCTCCCGGCGGAGATGCTCAACCTTGAGCGCCTCAACCAGAGCCGGAACGGCTTGTGCTGCCGCTGGTCCAAACCAGCCTAGTCGCCTCGTTGCGTATAGCTGGGAAAGGGGATTGCCGGTCTCAAGCTCTGCTTCCAGGCTCGTAACGGTGACGTCCAGCGGCAGCGCAGCGATACGGACACCGTCATTCAGGCGGCTCCCTTTCATGTAGCACGCGTCGCGAGCGTCGGCTGTTTGCCCGCCACACTCGGGCGCGCTATGATCTGCCGCGGGCCGAAACCGTCTGGCCTGCGACGGAGTAACTAAACGAGAACAAGAACGAACAGGGGAGGTTACCCACCCATCTCGTGAGGGGATGCGCCTCCTCGTTTCCTTTTCTTGGACATGCCCGTTCTCCATCTGGATCTGAAGGAGAAACCAGGAAATGACGGAATTCGAATTGAAGCTGCAGTCGGCCGCCAAGCTTGCCGCGAAAGGCAGGGTTTCGCGTCGTGACTTTGTTCAGCTGGCGCTCGCCGCGGGCCTCACGGCCACGGCCGCCAATGCGATGTTCGTCCAGGCGGTGCGCGCCGAGCCCAAGAAGGGCGGCACCTTGAAGATCGGCATCGGCGATGGCGACGCCACCGATTCGATGGACCCGGGTATCTACCTCAACCCGTTCACCGTCACCGCGCTACAGGGAACCTTGTCGAACGGCCTGACCGAGATCGATGCCAAGGGCAACGTGGTCCCCGACCTCGCCGAGAGCTTTGAGCCGTCAGACGGCGCCAAGAAGTGGGTGTTCAAACTGAGGAAAGGCGCTACCTTTCACAATGGCAAGACGGTTACCGCCGACGATGTCGTGGTCTCGGTCAGGCATCACACCATCGAGGGCACGAGATCGGTGGCGAAATCGATCTTGGCTTCGGTCAATAACGTCGTCGCCGACGGTGCCGAGACGGTGGTGTTCGAACTCGACGGCGGCAATGCCGACTTCCCCTACATCATATCGGACATCCCGGTAATGCCGGCGAAAGAGGGCGGCGTCGACTGGGAGTCGGGCATCCGCACCGGCCCCTATATGCTCGAGAAATTCGAGCCCGGCGTCATCGCCACCTTCAACAAGAACCCGAACTACTTCAAATCCGACAAGGGCTGGTTCGACCGTGTCGAATGCCTGGCGATCAACGATGTGACGGCGCGCACCAATGCGCTCAACACCGGCGAGGTCCACTACATGGATCGCTGCGATCTGAAGACGCTCGACATTCTGAAGCAGAACCCCGATCTCGTGATCTTAGAGACGACGGGCTACGGCCACTACGTCTATCTCATGAACGTCCAGAAGGCGCCCTTCGACAATCCCGATGTGCGCAATGCAATCAAGTACTCGCTCAATCGCGACGAGATCGTGCAGAAGGTGTTTCTCGGCCACGGCGCCATCGGCAACGACAATCCGATCGCACCGGTCGTCAAGTTCGCGATCGATCCGCAGCCGAAGCACGTCTACGACCCCGACATGGTCAAGAACCTCCTCAAGAAGGCGGGGGCGGAGAACACCCAGTTCGACCTGTCAGTCGCGGATGCCGGCTTCACGGGTGCGACCGACTCCGCTCTCCTCTGGCAGGAGCATGCCCGGGCGGCCGGGCTCAACCTGAATGTGATCAGGGAGCCCAATGAAGGCTACTGGGACAATGTCTGGCTCAAGAAGCCGTTCTTCGCCTCTTACTGGGCCGGCCGGCCTCGACCAATTGCTGTTCGGAGGTACGCAGTGTATCACCAACGAGACCATCGGAGCCCCGGCCGCGCCGGGTCGGCAACCGCCCGTGCTGTTTCAGCGGCCACGAGAAAGAGGGAGGTGATCGGTCTTGACGCCAACCGGCTCTCTGCCTTCGGCGTCCAGATTCTTGAGCTGCCCAGATTGGCGATCACCCGGACCTCATCTGGGTTGTCGCTCGACCTCCCAAATCCAAGGCCATTTCTACTCCGCTGCCGAAGCGGTCAAGTCAGAACGCGGCCGCCAGCCGAGGCAGGTGCGGGCGGCCGCACGACTGAGGATGCAGCATCGTGAACCGCGCTGGCCGAGGATGTCGCTGTTGGCGTTCGCCACTCGGCTAAGTTCCGACCACGAGCGCACCGCCGCTGAGACCCGCACCTGCTGCTGCCAGGAGGATCTTCTCGCCACGCCGGAATGGCTCTGTCTGATTGGCCAGCGAGAGCGACAGTGGGATGGTCGCGGCGGAAGAGTTGCCGTAGTCGGCGATCGTCTTGACGATCGCTTGATCTGCTATGCCGAGGTTCCTGCCGACCGCATCGAAAATGCGGGCATTCGCCTGATGCGGCACGAACCTGCCGACATCCTGTGGTCGCACTCCGGCAGCGGCGAGTGCGCTTGTCGAGCAATCGGTCATCATCTCGACAGCCCTGGCGAACACTTCCCGGCCGTCGGTCATCGTCATGCGGGTTTGCGCAAGGTCGAGCCCGTCATGGAACGGCGCGTTGCTTCCTCCAGCGGGTATCTGGATCAGTCCATAGCGTGAGCCGTCCGAATCCACCGAAGCGCCGAGAATGCCCTGATAGGGGTTCTCGCACGGACCAATAACCAGGGCGCCGGCGGCATCGGCGAAAAGGACCGAGCTTGCGCGCTCGGCTGGATTGATGCGGCGGCTGAGGATGTTGGCGGCGATGATCAGCGCTGGTTTGCCGTGCAGGCGGGTGAATCCATCAGCAAACATCAGCGCATAGATGAAACCGGCACAGGCGCCGGTCAGATCGACCGCGCCCGTGCGGCCAAGGCCTAGCTTGTGCGCGACCAGGGGTGCGCTGGGTGGCAGAAGGTGATCGGGCGTCGAAGTGGCAAGCAACAGCAGCCCGATGTCGCTGCGGTCAATACCGGCGTTCGCCAGCGCCATGTCGCCAGCCTGCGTGGCAAGACCAGACAGCGTGTCTTCGTCCGTTGCCCAGAAGCGCGAGCGAATTCCGGTGCGCCGTTCGATCCAACCCGGATCGAGGCCGAGATTGTTCTCGATCTCGGCATTCTCCACTTTGCGCCCGGGCGCACGATGGCCGAACCCGAGAATGCGCGACGACCTGCTCATGGCTTTGAGCCGAAGCGTTCACCGGCCTCCTCGATTGCGTCATGGAGCCGGTCGAGCTCGTCGCCGGTGATGCAATAAGGCGGTAGCAGATAGAGGACATTGCCGAGCGGGCGCACAAGCAGCCCTTGGTCGAGGAAGAATGCGCGCAGCTTCGGCCCGATCTCGGCCAGATAGCCGGCTGAGCCGGCGTGCAGATCGAGCGCTGCGATCGTGCCGGTTGTCCGGCTGTCGGTGAAGAACGGATTGTCGCGAAAGCGCCGAAGCCCGGCGGCCTGTCTCGCGCTCAGGGCCGCGACCCGCTCGGCCACGGGCTCATCACGCCAGATCTCGACATTGGCGAGGGCTGCCGCGCATGCAATCGGATTGGCGGTGTAGGAACTCGAGTGGAAAAAGGTCTTCTTCCGGTCCTCGGAATAATGAGCCTGGAAGATTGCATCAGTGGCGAGCGTGGCCGCCAGCGGGATGGCACCACCTGTCAGGCCCTTCGAGGTGCACAATATGTCCGGAGAGATGGACGCCTGCTCGCAGGCGAACATGGTCCCGGTGCGTCCCCAGCCGGTCATCACCTCGTCGGCGATCAGCAGCGTGCCGGAGGCCTCGGCGATCTTCTTCAGTTCGGTGAGAACCCAGGCCGGATACATCAGCATGCCGCCGGCGCCGAGCACGAGCGGCTCGACGATCAGTGCGGCGGCGCGTCGGTCACGGCTGACGGCCTCGAAACAATCCAGCGTTTCCTGTTCGTGCCCAGCGGCCGGGAAGGGGATGGTGTCGACCTCGAACAGCAAAGGCTCGTAGGCGGCGTTGAACACGCCGCGGGCGCCAACGCTCATCGTGCCGATGGTGTCGCCATGATAGCTGTGCTCCATGACGACGATGCGCGAGCGCGGTGCGCCGATGTTGCCGAAATACCCAAGCGCCATCTTCAGTGCCACTTCGACTGAGGTCGAGCCGCTGTCGGAATAGAACACCCAGTCGAGGCCGGAGGGAGCGAGGCCGACAAGTGCCTTGGCCAGGCGCTCTGCCGGCTCGTGCGTGAAGCCGGCAAAGATGATCTGGTCGAGGCTCGACGCGGTCGTCTCGATAGCCTTCATGATGCGGAGGTGGCGGTGGCCATGGGTGACGACCCACCAGGAGGAGATGGCATCCAGGATACGCGTGCCGTCAGCCTTGTGGAGATAGGCTCCCTCCGTCAGGACGATTTCAGGGATCACGGGCTCAAGCGCGTGCTGCGTGAACGGATGCCACACACTGGACTGCGACATCATTCGCCTCCCGCAATCGAGGCGAGGTCAAAGCCGGCAACCATCGCATCCCTCAGCGTTTCACCCGTCAGCGGATCGAGCAGGGGCAGTCTCCCGAGCTGTGGCACGCCGCTGAATTCCACGATTGTTTTTTGCGTATCGGCCACCTCCTCGCCAATGAAGGCGAGGCCGATGAGCGGGATGGAGCGGGCCCGCAGCGCCTCGATCGACAACAGGGTGTGATTGATGGTGCCGAGCGCGGTGCGCGCGCAAAGGATGACCGGCAGTTGCCATTCCCGGAAAATATCGATGAACCTTGTCTGCCGGTTGAGCGGCACCATCAGCCCGCCGGCGCCTTCGATGATGAGCGGACCCGGTAGGACTGGAAGTGAGAGCTTGGCCGCCTCGATCGCGACGCCGTCGATTTCGGCTGATCGATGCGGCGAAAGCGGCATCCTCAGACGGTAAACTTCCGGCAGGACGCGCCCAGCAGGCAAGCCGGAAAGCCGGGCAACGACCTCGCTGTCGGTCTCCTCGTCGAGGCCCGATTGCACCGGCTTCCAGTAGAAGCCATTGAGCAGGCCGGCGAGCCCCGCCGAAAATACTGTCTTGCCAATGCCGGTGTCCGTTCCGGTGATGACGATGCGCTTGGTCATGCCGAGCCCAGCACCTCGGCAAGTGCCTCGACCATCGCCGAAATGTCGGCTTCGTCGACATTGAGCGTCAGCGAAATGCGCAGTCGCGACGTGCCCTCCGGTACCGTCGGCGGACGAATGCCGCGAATGTCGAAGCCGCGCGCCTGCAGTGCCGCCGCCACCGCCATGGTGCGCCTGACCTCGCCGATGACAAATGGCTGGATCTGCGAGCCGCTGGGCGTCACGCCGCAGCGCTCGGCCAATTGGCGGCCCGCGAGGGCAACGCGATCCTGCAGCTGAACGCGGCGCATGGGCTCGTCCGACAGCATGGCGAGCGCTTCGCGCGCCGCGACCGCCATCAGCGGCGATGGCGCGGTGGCGTAGATGAATGGCCGGCACCGGTTGATGAGATAGTCGCACAGCGTTCCCGGCCCAGTGACGAGCGCACCGGAGGCGCCCAGTGCCTTGCCGCATGTGTGGAGCGCGACGATGTTGTCGCGGCCCTCGAACGCGGCGGCGAGCCCCCGGCCATCCGGTCCCCAGACGCCGGTGGCATGCGCCTCGTCGACGACGAGGAATGCGTCGTGCCGATCGGCTAGCTCGACGAGGCTCTCCATCGGCGCGCGATCGCCATCCATGCTGTAGAGGCTTTCGACCGCGATCCAGACGCGCCCGATGCCGCCATCGGCGCGCCAGCGCGTGATCGCATCCTCGACGGCATTGATGTCGTTGTGCGCGGCCAACACGAACTGGGCGCGTCCGGCCTGCGCCCCCTCATGCATGCTGGCATGGGCGAGTTCGTCGAGGACGAGCAGGTCGCCCTTCTGCGGCAGCGCGGTCAGCAGAGCGAAGTTGGCGATGTAACCGCTGCCGAAGAACAGCGCGCGGTCGGTCCCGAAGAACGCCGCTGCGTCCGCCTCCAATTGCTCATGCTCCGGCGCGTTGCCGCGCAACAGCCTCGATCCGGTCGCGCCGACCGGCGTGCCCCGCGCAATCGCCGCCGCAACCGCGTCGCCAAGTCTTTTGGAGACGGCAAGGCCGAGATAGTCGTTCGACGAGAAGTCGAGCCCGGCGCGCGGCGACAGTGTCCGCAACCGGTCCTTGCGCGCCAGTCCCTGCAAGGTCGCGTCATAGCGGGCAAGCGGTGCCCCGTTCATTGCGCCTCGCGTTCCATCGGCTCGATGCCGAGACGCCGGAACAGCAGACTATCCTTGTCTTCGCCGGGATTGTCCGCCGTCAGCAGCGTGTCGCCGACGAAGATCGAGTTGGCGCCGGCAAAGAAGCACAGCGCCTGCATCTCGTCGGTCATGGCGGTGCGGCCGGCGGAAAGACGGACATGCGATTTCGGCATCATGATGCGCGCCAGGGCGATCACGCGCACGAATTCGATCGGCTCGATGGGCCTGGCTTCGGCAAGCGGGGTGCCGGCGATTGGGATCAGCATGTTGATCGGAACGCTTTGCGGATGTTCCGGCAGGTTGGCCAGCGTCACCAGCATGTCGATCCGGTCCACCGGCTCTTCGCCCATGCCGACAATGCCACCACAGCAGACCTTGATGCCGGATTGGCGCACTTGCTCGAGCGTCTCCAGACGGTCGGCAAAGCTGCGCGTGCTGATGATCTCACTGTAGTAGCGTTCCGACGTATCGATGTTGTGGTTGTAATAGTCGAGACCGGCTTGTTTCAGACGAGCGGTCTGCTCAAGATCGAGCATGCCGAGCGTCATGCAGGTCTCCATGCCCAGCGCCTTGACGCCTTCGACCATCGCTACCACCGCATCCATGTCGCGCGCCTTGGGATTGCGCCAGGCGGCGCCCATGCAATAGCGGGTGGCGCCGGCATCGCGCGCCTTGGTCGCTTCGGCGATGACGCGCCTGACTTCCATCAGCTTCGACGCCTTCAGGCCGGTTTCGTGATGGGCCGACTGGCTGCAATAGCCGCAATCCTCCGGACATCCGCCGGTCTTGATGCTGAGAAGCTGGCTGAGCTGGACCTTGTTGGGATCGAAATTCTGGCGGTGCACGGTCTGCGCCTGAAACAGCAGGTCGTTGAAGGGCGCATCGTGGAGGGCCTGGGCTTCTTCCAGGGTCCACATCCGGCCGCCGTCGACGGATTGAACTTCAGGCTGGGTCTTTTCCGAAATCGCTGCGTGCATTTCCATCCTGTTCCTTGCGTTATGCGACACAGGCGCCTTTGAAATGGCGGACACGGTCGAAAGAAGCTGGGTAGGCTAGATGGTCAGCCTCGAGGGTCAAGGCTGACGGTAGTCCAGGCCGATATCGAGGATCGGCGCGCTGTGAGTCAACCAGCCGATGGAAATCAGATCGATACCGGTTGCGGCAACGGCTGGCGCAATCGCGGCGGTGATCCTGCCCGACGCCTCGGTTGTGGCGCGGCCGCCAACCATGGCCACCGCCTGGCGCAGCTCGTCGACCGACATGTTGTCGAGCAGGACGGCGTCGGGGGTGAGGGCCATGGCCTCTTCCAGTTGGGCCAGCGTGTCGACCTCGACTTCGATCTTGACGAGATGGCCGACGCTGCTTCGCGCGCGTTCGATTGCAGGGCGAATTCCGCCGGCGATGGCGATGTGGTTGTCCTTGATCAGGATCGCGTCGTCGAGGCCGAAGCGGTGATTGGATCCGCCACTTGCTCGGACGGCGTATTTTTCGACGGCTCGCAATTCAGGCGTCGTCTTGCGCGTGCAGACGATCTTCGCGCCATAGCCGCCACTGCATGACATCGTAAGCCGGTTGCTCAGCGAACAACTCGCCTCCTTGGGTGCGGCGCCGCCCGCCGGCCAGCAACCCGCCTAACTATCGGCGTTCCGATGGCAAAGGGCTGGACGTTCCAATCTCTGATCGACGCGAGGATCGATGCCGCCCGGCACCGCCTCCCTCGTCAGGGCGCTGCTGCATTTTCAGGTTCGCAGGGGGGCTGGCCTTTGAAGTCACGAGCAAGACATCCATACTTGTCGAACGTCTGCCCGGTTTCCCTCGCAGCTTTGGCCATACCGCAGCCCGAAATGGCCAGGCAGGACAGCAGAGCAATCGCGGTTCTCTTAGCAAGCATCGATTTCTTCCTGAGTGGGGCTTTCCAATTGCGCTACGGTTGAAGATGCGCGACGGAGCGGGCAAGAGGGCACCGAGTGAATTATCCACAGATAGTCCACAACCGCAGACGATGGGCAATGACTTAACGACAAGAGCCGCATTCCGAATTACAATTCTTATGGGCTTAATCGCCCTCCATAACCTCAGCCCGTTACCCCTCTTTTGAGGACAGGCAACGGGCTTTTTTCATTTTCCGGAACTATTTCAGCACATGCTAATTGAATCGCGGGTTTGCGAGTCAGTGCATGCGTTTGAAGTTTGTTCCGCCTTATGCCGACCTTGGTAGAGATAGGCCCTTGCCAGTGAGATCGAGACGAGGAATATAATCCTCTGTTGCGGCGACCCTTCAACGGAGTTCGCCTATGGCCAGGACCAAACGTCACAAGCAGCTTTCACAGGCTGAAATCGACCGTTTTCTGACGGAGGCGGAGCGGCTTCATAAGAGCATCGTCCAGCCGCTTCTATCGCCCAGCAGCGAGCATTGCCGGGCACTCCAGCGTGCCCACGAAGCGCGGTTGAAGACGGTCAAGGATATCACCGGCAAGATGCGCCGTTCATTCAATGGTTCGGGACAGGTCCGGTGAATTAGCCCCCCTACGGCTGGGTAGCGGGATCAGATGCGCGATGACCAATCGGGCGCGTCCGCTTGTAAAAACAGATATATGCCGACTACGATCAGCACTGCCAGCACGATCCAGATCGTGAGCTTCGCCTTGTTCATGGCTGGCACGTAAGGAGCTACAGCCCGCGCCGCAATTCAAATGGCCGTGTGCGACTTAAATTGAAAGGCCCGCCACCGTGAGGCCCGCTGTACCTCATTCGGGTGTACCTCATAGGGCCATCTTGCATTCCGCATGCGTCATTGCACTCCATCAGCAATGGTCCGCTTCAGGGAAACCCTCACGCGCGACGCCGAACGGTTGGCTTTCGACGAGAAGAAGAAGGCCGGAGACTTAAGGCGCAGGCTGGACCTGCACGATGAAGCCAAGGCAAAACTGGAATCCGATCTGGACAACAAGGTCGCTGCGGGTGCCCGCTTAGATACGTATCAGCCCCTTATAGACGATACGCCTCAATGCCCGCGCTGCTGGATATGGCGAGCAAGGCAGGAGCCCATGGTTGGCCACGGGAGAGAAGACCAGAATTTGTTCAAGTGCCATGAGTGTGGGTACCTCGCGTTCTCGTGCCTTGAAGAGGCCCGCCACCGTTAGGCAGCGGGCTTCATTCCGCAAAATTTGCGGTTTGATCAGGTGCGGCCCTCTGGCGCTTGGCGGAACATTAGCGACATCTAACAGTTTCTCGCCTGCGGCAGGTGATGCTCACCCGCTCCCCTGCCGAAGATCGGGCCTGCATCGCCCGATCGGCCCGCGCTTGCCCGCAAGCGGCGCGGGCTTTCAGTGGCCAGGGGAAAAGATGGCCCACAAGCCGGTGACAACCTACGTCGTCAGCGTGTTCACTGCGGAACTTCGACGGTAATCTTGATCGCGGCATAGTAAGCCGCAACATTGGCGATGTCTTCATCGCTCAGGTTCTTGACGACCGACGACATCATTTGACTCTTGCGCTGTCCGATCTTGTAAGCCATCAGCGAGTGGACGAGATACTCGTACTTCTGCCCGGAGATATTGGGCGTGTAAGACAGTTTGCCGATGCCATCCTTGCCGTGGCACACTTGGCATTGCGTCATGACTTTCCGGCCGGCGATGCTGTCGCCTGCTGCCTGCGCAAATGACGAGGTGACGACGAGGGCAGCCAGGCCAAGGGTCACTCCCTGAAGACCACGGCAGGTTGACCATTCCGCCCGGACGTGTCGAGTAAGTTTCTTGATCATCGAAGTCCTCCCATCGGTTGACGAACATGTTCAATCTGAATGGTCTTTTGCCATTTCAGTCTCCGCTAAGAGGGCGAGGAGCACCTGAGTTGGCTCCCAAGCGTCCGGTGCCGTAAGAGGCGGACGAACTTGCAGACTGTACGCTTTTTTCCTTTTTCCCCCTTTGGCCTGACGCAGAAATTAACTGCCGGTACATCGCGCGAGTCCAGCAATTGGGGATTGTGTAAAACGATACACTCCGCAATCGCGCCTACATTTCGCTGTTGTCGATGATGCCGGCTTCGCCGTCAGGCAGATGAGTGGTCGGCGCCGGCTTCAGCAACCTCACCCCGGCGCCGCAATTGGCACCGGACCCGATCAGGTCGCGGAAATCAGGCCGCGTCTTGATCAGGATTCTCTTGCGGAGTCCGGACCGGACCCCAAGAAGCTAGGATCATCGTATAAGCGAGTTTCGAGACGGCGGCGAAGGCATCGCAGACCTCAAAATAATCAGACTGAGGACGCTGAGCGTCCATGCCTGAGAGGGCGAAGCGAACGGTTCTAGTTTCATCCTCTACACCCGCCACTGCAGTCCACAGGTGACGAAACGACAAATGAACAAAGTCGGAAGTCTCAGTGTAGACCTTGTCGATCCAGGGATGCTCGGCCGAAAGGCGTTTCCTGAGATAGGCGTCCGTGAGGCGCTCCTGCTTTCCTCCATCCATAGTGGTCAACCTGTCGAACTGGACCTCGTTCGCCATCAACCTTTTCATGCTGCTTTCACGATCTTGGATGAGGGGCAGAGCATTCATCCGCATCGCCGTGTCGATTTGAGTCCTCAGCAGGACGGTCGCGGATGGAAAGTTCTTGCTCTCAATCAGATGCCGGAAACCGCGAGACTGACATAGGGTGCGCTGAGCAGCTCCTAGAAGAAACATGTGGATGAGATACATGTCGCCGTCATCAAGATGGACCGCAGCCTTCTTGATGAACTCCTTTTCGAGTTTCTCAATGGCCTTGATCCGGCCCTTTAGGGGGTTCGTCATAACCGACTGCTCCATCACACCACGGCAGGCGCCAAATCGGAAAGCGCAGGAGCGCAGCGTACATATGCCGTACATAACCGAAAAATTTTCGGTTTGAGGGCTTCGCTAAGTGCTTGCAAAGATTTGGCTCCCCGGGCCGGATTCGAACCAGCGACCAACCGGTTAACAGAGGCTTGCCGTTACATCCTCCTGCAATGCCCTGCGACAGCCTGAAACGGTCAAACTCCATACCACGTAAGGCATTCAACGGTGCACATTGTTGCGGCTTGTCGCATGGCGTATCGACAAAGCGCATGTATTGGCGTACCTATTGGCGTACCTAATCGAAACCGGTTTCTCGCTGGGCGCCAAAAATGCCAACAATCGAACTCACCGACAGGTTCTGCCAAACGGCTAAGGCCGTGGATGGAAAACAGACTGATTACTTCGACACAGTGGTCAAGGGATTGAGCCTGCGGGCGTCGCCAGCTGGTACGAGGGCTTTTTATCTGAACTACACGCGGCCGGGCGATGGCAAGCGAGCCCGTATGAAGATTGGGCGGTATGGCGAAGGCGACCCAAAACTGACGCTAGGCAAGGCGCGGGAGAAGGCGAGGGAAGGGCGCGGCGGCATCGGCGATGGCCACGATCCGCTCGTCGAGAAACGTGCGCTGGCGGCATCTCAGACGGTTTCTGACCTCATAGACAATTACGTGGCCCGCCATGCCTCGACCAAGCGATCCGGCGACGAGATTGCGCGACGCCTCCGCAAGAACGTTTCCGAGATCATCGGCACGATCAAATTGGCTGACCTTCATCGCCGCGACCTGACCCGCTGCATTGATGCCGTCAAGGACAGGGGCGCGCACGTCGAGGCAAACCGCATATTCGAGGATATGCGGGCAATGGTCCGGTGGGCGCGCGGACGCGGCGACCTCGACGAGAACCTTGTGGAGGGCATGAGGCGACCGACCGAGACGGCCGAGCGCGACCGCGTACTTTCGGCCGGCGAAATCAAAACCATGTGGGCAGCGCTGCCCGACGCCGACATGCGAGAATCGACCCGGCGCATTCTCCGCCTTTGCCTTGTAACGGCGCAGCGCGTGGGCGAGGTCGCCGGCATGGTCCGCGATGAGATCGACCTCGATCAGCGCTTGTGGACCATACCCCCGGCCAGGGCGAAGAATAAGCGCGAGCATGTCGTGCCGCTGTCCGCCACGGCCGTCGCCATCATCCGCGAACAGATTGCGGCAGTCGACGCGCTGGACGATCGGAAAGACAGGACGCCAACACCTTTCATTTTCCCCGGACCCGGAAGCCGATCTGCGGTCACCGGTGCTTCAATCCCCAAGGCTGTGAAGCGTGAGGAGGTGATCAAGCGGGGCGTGTCGATCATCATGGGCATTGCCCCTTGGACGCCGCACGACCTTCGGAGGTCGGCTGCAACTCACATGGAGGAAATCGGCATTTCGCCGTTCATCATCGGGCACGTGCTGAATCATGTCTCGGCGACAAAGGCCAGCATCACCAGCCGCGTCTATGCCCGATATGACTATGCGAAGGAAAAGCGCGAGGCGCTGGAGCGTTGGGCGGATCGGCTGGAGTCAATCATCAAGGGTGGCGCCGACGTCGTCTCAATAAGCAAGGCAAGCAAATGACCCCTGCCGAGGCTCCAGCTGCCGTTCGCGCCTATCTGGAAACTCATCCGTGGCTGAGGGATCCGGGTGCAAGCAAAAGAGGACTGAGATTCGCCCTTATCTGGATGTGCGGCTTGGACCCCGTCGAGCCGCATGACTATTACGAGAGCGGAGATGCCGGGCGCGTCGTTGAAATGGCAGAAGCCGGAGACCAGATAGCGTATGATGCGATCGTCGAAGTCGCGACACATCTAACCGATCGGGCGATACCGCTTCCCAACAGCGTTCAAAAATATCTTCTCGACATTGCTAGGCGGAAACAGCCGCAAGCCTTCCGGCGCGGTCGGCATCCAATAACGAACCTGCACCGAGACGATGCAATTTTCCATGCGGTCGAAATTGCCCGCAAGGCCGGCTTTTCAGCAACGCAAAATGAGGACCATGAGGATGACCATCAATCGGCTTGTTCGATTGTTGCCGACGTGCTCGAATCGTTGCGCGTGGATATCGCGGAGCGTTCTGTAGAGAAGATTTGGGCAAGACGGCGAGCAGCACGCCAACGCGGAGGCTTTATATGTTGATTGCCACTGAGAACTGACCCGGCAACACAGGATATTTCCATCGAGAATTGACCCATGTTTGAACCACCCCTGCACGTTAGCGGGGGCTTTGGAGTGATCGACATGGCGTTATTGAGCGTAATCCGACGCTGGCATTTTCGAGAGCATCTATCGATCCGGGAGATTTGCCGCAGGACCGGCCTGTCCCGGAATACCATCCGCAAATATCTGCGCTCTGATGACGTAGAGCCGAAGTTCAAGGTGGCGGATCGGCCGAGCAAACTTGACGCTTTCGCCGACCGTTTGTCGGCTTGGCTGAGGACGGAAGCCAAAAAGAACCGCAAGCAGAAACGCACGATGAAGCAGCTCCATGCCGATCTGCTGAGCCTTGGCTATGAGGGGTCTTACGGTCGTGTTGCTGCTTTCGCCCGGGAGTGGAAGGCGGATCTGCAGAGGGAATTACAGACGACAGGGCGCGGGACATTCGTGCCGCTTGCGTTCGAGCCTGGGGAAGCATTCCAGTTCGATTGGTCTGAGGACTGGGCGATCATCGGCAATGAGCGCACCAAGCTGCAGGTGGCGCATACGAAGCTGAGTTACAGCCACGCCTTCATCGTTCGAGCCTATCCGCTGCAAACGCACGAGATGCTGTTTGACGCACACAACCATGCCTTCCGAGTCTTTGGCGGGATTCCCCGCCGCGGCATCTACGACAACATGAAGACGGCGGTCGACAGGGTCGGACGAGGCAAGGAGCGCGACGTCAATGTGCGCTTCATGGCGATGGCCAGCCACTACCTCTTCGAACCCGAGTTCTGCAATCCAGCATCCGGCTGGGAGAAAGGGCAAGTCGAGAAGAATGTTCAGGATGCACGTCATCGGCTCTGGCAACCGCTTCCACGCTTTCCATCGCTGGATGCCCTGAACGAATGGCTTGAGCGGCGTTGCCGAGAACTGTGGCAGCAGACGCCGCATGGCCGGATGCGAGGAACCATCGATGACATCTGGGCCGAAGAAGCCCGGACTCTGATGCCGACATCTCGTCTCTTCGACGGGTTTGTCGAATACACCAAGCGGGTCTCTCCGACCTGCCTCGTCCATCTGGAACGTAACCGCTACAGCGTGCCTGCATCCTTTGCCAATCGGCCTGTCAGCGTTCGGGTCTATCCAGATCGCATCGTTGTCGCTGCAGAGGGTCTGATCCTCTGTGAGCATCGCCGCATCATCGATCGCTCACATGATCGGCCTGGCCAGACGGTCTACGACTGGCGGCATTATCTGGCTGTCGTTCAGCGCAAACCCGGCGCCCTTCGCAACGGAGCACCCTTTGCTGAACTTCCCGATGCATTCAGGACGCTGCAGCAACATTTGCTCAAGAAGCCGGGCGGCGATCGCGAGATGGTCGACATCCTGGCACTTGTCCTTCAGCACGACGAGCAGGCGGTGCTCCTGGCTGTGGAGATGGCGTTGGAGGCCGGTGTTCCAACCAAGACGCATGTGCTGAATCTGCTCCATCGCCTCGTCGACGGCAAATCGCTTACGCCTCCGACCATCAGTGCTCCTCAGGCTTTGGCGCTTACCAATGAGCCGAAGGCCAACGTCGAGCGCTACGACGCCTTGAGGAAGGCTTTGGAGGTCCGCCATGCGTCATAATCCTGCCAGCGGCGCAATCGTCATCATGCTCAGGAGCCTGAAGATGCACGGCATGGCGCAAGCTGTAGGCGAACTCACCGAACAGGGAGCGCCGGCGTTTGAAGCCGCCATTCCGATCCTGTCGCAACTGCTGAAGGCCGAGACAGCGGAACGGGAGGTCAGGTCTACAGCTTACCAGCTCAAGACGGCACGCTTTCCAGCCTATCGCGATCTCAACGGCTTTGACTTCACCAGCAGTGACATCAACGAGGCCCTGGTGCGTCAGCTTCATCGCGGCGAGTTCATCGATGACGCCCACAACATCGTGCTCGTCGGCGGCCCAGGGACAGGCAAAACCCATATTGCGACCGCTCTCGGCGTGCAGGCTATTGAGCATCATCACAAACGGGTTCGCTTCTTCTCGACTGTCGAACTGGTCAATGCGCTCGAACAGGAAAAGGCACAGGGACGATCCGGCCAGATCGCCAATCGCCTCGTGCATTCCGATCTCGTGATCCTGGATGAGCTCGGCTATTTGCCGTTCAGCGCATCAGGTGGAGCACTGCTCTTCCATCTGCTGAGCAAACTCTACGAACGCACCAGCGTCATCATCACCACAAACCTCAGCTTCAGCGAGTGGGCGAGTGTCTTCGGCGATGCCAAGATGACGACCGCACTTCTCGACCGACTGACGCACCATTGCCACATCCTCGAAACTGGAAACGACAGCTTCCGGTTCAAGAACAGCTCAGCCCACGAGCCGAAAAAAGCGAAGGAGAAAGCCAGAACCTTGACCGTCAACACCGAACCGAAACATACATGAGAGGCGGGTCAATTCTCGGTGAAAATGCCGGGTCAGTTCTCGGTGGAAATCAACAGTTATCTGATCTCGTCGATCCTATTCAAGGAACGTGACCGTGACGGCACGATCAACGTCATGCGCTTCCTGAAGCGCAGGGCGAAACGGCTATATCCTCCGCTGTTGGTCATGTTGGCGGCAGCCGCCGTGATCGTGCCGATGCTCTGGCCGGATGTGCCGACCCTTCTGGTGCTGTTTCTGGCGGCGTTCTACCTGACTGACATGTTCGGGAAAGAAGTGCCGATCGTTGGCCACACATGGTCGCTGTCGGTCGAAATGCAGTTCTACCTGATCTGGCCGATCGTGGTCTTCTGGCTTGGTCCTCGCATTCGAACGAGGGCGCTGCTTTTGATGTTCGCGGCGGTGACTCTGTGGCGGCTGGGCAATGGCATCTACTTTCATGACTTCGCGCAAACGGCGTTTCGCTTCGACATGAGACTGAGCGGCCTGATCCTCGGCAGCGCCATTGCGGCAGGCGGGTTCGCGCTCAAGGGGCGGATGGCCGAGATGGTCGGGTTGGCCTCAACCACCTTGCTGCTGTTCCTGTCTGTCGTGCTTTGGCAGGACGCGGTGATGATGGCCTACGTGCAGCCGACCATTGATCTGGCTGCCGCTGGTCTGATCATAAGCCTTGTCGCGAGTGAGGGGACCATCATCAACAAGGTGTTCTCCTGGCGGCCTCTCGCCTGGGTCGGGCTGATCTCCTACTCGCTCTATCTCTGGCATCTTCCGATCGCCCGAGCCGCCATGCTCTATAGCGATGACTGGCGCGTGGTTTTGGCGGCGACCGTGGCGCTGTCGGTTCCGATCGCTGCTCTTTCTTACGCCTTCATTGAAAAGCCCATGCAGCGCCGCCGCACGGCTCAACTGGCGATCTAAACTCGCCATCCCGGCGGTCGGCAGGCGCCAGACACATCAGGGTGGCACCGAAATTGCGAGTCCCTCGGATGAACCTTGACATGTCTCAGATCGGCTGCTCGCGCTGCAGAGTTCCTCTGATCCGTCAGGCAAATGAACATGTGGGTTGTCCCAATTGCGGAGCGTCTGACACGCGCAAGAACGTGGAGTTGCAAATCTACGCCCAAGCCGCCGCGGCAATTTCGCGATTGATACGCCGCCCCATAAGGGGAAGCGACACGCCTAAACTCAGTTTCATTATCTTGCGCAGTCGAGAAGAACGGCCGCCTGAGCGCGATCAGAGAAAAAGCGCCAGATGAGCGAAAATCAAAAACTGACCCGAAAGCCGAAAGGTTTGGGCGGCCCGGCTCCCGCCGTTGAGGGGCGGCCCCCCGGCTGCCGCGATCGCGCTTTGGGGGCAAATTGTCGCGACAGCCGAGAACCATCCTCCGCCGGGCGGCTTATGATGTGCTTACATTAGCGAGAACGAAATAGGCCTTTGGTGCATGGATCCCGGAACCATTTAAGCGCAAGCTAATTGAATCGCCGGCAGCCGGTTCTTCAGCGGTCGGCTGCTAGCCAAAGTTCGGCATGACCTTGGTCCGCCCGCGTCCGCTGCAAATCGGCGCGGGCCACCGCTGCGGAGGCTTGTTAGTGAGACGCCAAGTGGACGCGGATAGAGATGCGAGGGCTGACCGGGAGTCGCGCCTGGTCATTGATGCCGAACGTAAAGCGAGAGAAGCCAAGACCGCTCGCTTGAGAGACCTCAGATTGCAGCAAGCGACGATCCCGCCAGCATCGAAGCCTGTGCGGAAGAAAAAGGAAGGTCGGGCGATCGTCTGATCGAGGCCGGCAACTTGAGCACTCCCTATAAACGCCACATCCTTGACGCCATCGTCCACCACGACGCCGGCTTGGCGGACTGACGGGGGCAGGAAGCGGCCCTGCGAGAGGCGCCAGGAGGCGCGGGACGCTTCCTTGGTTTGGACAGTTTGACCGCAATCCAATCCAGGGCAACAGCCACGGTCCCGCAAGGTTACTTGTCAGGCGGCGCTTCGACGGTAATCTTGATCGCAGCATAGTAAGCCGCAACATTGGCGATGTCTTCATCGCTCAGGTTCTTGACGACCGACGACATCATTTGACTCTTGCGCTGTCCGATCTTGTAAGCCATCAGCGAGTGGACGAGATACTCGTACTTCTGCCCGGAGATATTGGGCGTGTAAGACAGCTTGCCGATGCCATCCTTGCCGTGGCACACTTGGCATTGCGTCATGACTTTCCGGCCGGCGGTGATGTCGCCCCCTGCCTGCGCAAATGACGAGGTGACGACGAGGGCAGCCAGGCCAAGGATCAAACCACGCATGCTATTGATCATCGAAGTCCTCCCATCGGTTGACGAACATGTTCAATCTGAATGCCTTTGGCCTGACGTAGATTAACTGCCGGTGCAGCGCGCGAGTCCAGCAATTGGGGATTGTGTAGAACGATAAAGCAGTGCCGACTGCCAAAGGGTATCAAAGTTTGAGACCCCACCAAGACCGCGGTGTTTTTCGGCAAGCTTGGCTTGTCCTCCTGATCTCCCAGCGCGGCCCCAGGCGGGCGCCAGGACGCGCAAGGCGCTTCGGCGGTGTAGGAGGACGGCGGCGGGAAACGCGCGCTGGCGGGGCTATCTGAGGACTCGCGAAATGCGCCATAAAGCGTATTTTATCTTGGTCGGCGCTCGTGAGGGGCAATCGCCGCTTGGGAGACTAGCCTGCACTCTCGCCCCATTTTAGAGCGAGGCAGAGTTGCTACGTATCCCGCAAAGCCAAATCCTAAACCCGGAAGATTTAGAGACCTGTCAGTGTGTATTCGACCAGATATGGGCCGAGGCCGGGGCTGACTACGTGGATGGCGAGATCCTGGCGTCAACCGTGCTGGCCATCTTTCTGAGCGGCGCCACCGAGGATGATGCTGAATTGCTGGCTGCGGTACGCGCGCGCCGCAAAGACTTCATCAAGCTACCTAGCTGACCCAGCGGTAGGGGATGGTGCAACCGCGACTGGAAGCCGACTTTCGGATGAGCGCCTTCGACCGCGCCCGTGGGTGACGAACAGCGGGATGCGAGAGCCTAACGTCATTTGCCTCGTCACTCGTTAATCACCATCTGGTCCTCCCCTAGCCAATCGGGAGCGGTTTGGCCTGCTGCCAGAGCAGCCGGGTTGGCTTGTAGCGATCCAGTGAACACAGTTGGAGGCATCTTAGGCGTAGTTAGCATCGAAATAGACGATCCGCTTTTCTCATTGACATAAACCGACGCTCGGCCCAATGCGCAAAAACCCGCTCATTCAATCACACCATCCCGATGAAACTACGAGAGATGCCTCAAACACCTGGCGTCCGTCTTCGTCCCGGACCTTTACGGTGATCGCGGTACGGTCGGCTTCGAGTATCTCGTCACGAACGATATCAGGTAGTATGCGGATTGCTTCGCGCCGGAGACGCTCGCGCGTGTCGAAGACTTGGCCCTCCCTGTCGACTGTCAGACCGTCGCCATTGTAGAGGTCGAGATAATAGCGCGGCATGTTCCTGCTACCCGTCAGCGATTCCAAGCCTAAATTCGCCGGCGAAGAGGTGGTTCCAAGTGCCATCGCTTTTGCTCCCGAAAAAGCGCATCATATCAAATGTTAATGCCCGTCAACTTCCGACGGACTAGGTGCTGTCGAAGCCGCCTTTGCTTCCAATTGGCGATCTGCTTCAAAGCCCTGAGCTGGAGGCGGTTGCCATGCTAGAATCCCTGTACCTGAACCTTGGTCAGCACGACGCCATTTCCGACGCCGAGAAGGCATTGCTGTCAGGTGCTATGACCTTCGAGCGAAGCTTTGCCACCGGCCAAGACATCGTGTCTTCCGGATCAAGACCAACCTATAGCACGTTGATCCTCGACGGCCTGGCCGCGCGGTACAAGGTTCTAGAGGATGGCGGTCGGCAATTCACTTCACTCCAGGTGCCAGGTGATTTTGTTGATCTTCATGCTTTTTTGCTGAAGACGATGGACCATGGCATCGTGGCGCTGTCACCCTGCCACGTCATATTTGCCGATCACAGCAAGCTTCGTGCGATCACCGAGCAAGCACCGCACCTCACTCGATTGCTCTGGCTGGATACGCTGGTTGACGGCGCCATCCACCGCGAATGGATTGTCGCGATGGGGCGCCGTTCCAAGATCTCTCATCTGGCCCATCTCGTATGCGAGCTCTTTGTGAGATTGCAGGTGGTCAAGCACACTACGGACATGAGTTTCCATTTGCCGCTCTCACAGGCTGAACTGGCTGACGTGCTCGGCCTGTCGATTGTACATATGAACCGGGTCATCGGGGCCCTTCGCCAGAGCGGGGTCGTTACCTGGTCGAACTATACGGTGACAATTCTCGACTGGCACCGCCTGCAGGAAGTTGCCGAATTCGACCCGACTTATCTGAGCATGATGCGTGAACCGCGCTAACGCGGCTGCGAGATCGGCGGGGCAGCTTTCTCGTTGGCTAACGAGGTTCGAAAGCATACAATATGCTCATCGTCGGCAATTTTTAAGGGCGATGACGCTTGGGAGCGAACATCGCACTCCTGCCCCAAACGGAGGCGCAGGAGAAAATGGCGATAGAGGCCAGGACGACCCGGTTTGAACGGGGAAGCTGTAGCGGCGCTCGCCCGGGAAACCGGCGCCTCAGAAGCACAGATACGAGAAATTGTATCGCTTGTCGGACATGACCGAGCTTCCATTGTGCGGGAAGCGCGGATTGTGGCACGCTCGTCGAAAAGTTGACGGCTTGCTCCGGACAAACCGGTAAGAACGCGAGTCGCTGAACCTTGCTCATAAGCGCCGACTTATGCAATATCCCTGCGTTCTCCCATATCGAGGCGCGCGATGCTGGCCAGGGCTCCCTTCACCGAAGTCGAGATCGAGGACGTCGGCACCTATCGCCTGCCGAGCATGTGGCAGTGGCACAGGATAAAACGCGTCAAGCGCGCAGACCGCGGCGTCGCCATACTCGCCTTCGGCTGCGGCATGACTGTGCGGCAGTTCCGCAAGCTTCCGGCCGACAAGCAGGCGCTGGTCGAGCACGCTCATCTGGTGCTTTCCTCGCCATCCAACTGTTAGCCGCCCTAGGACCAATCGACATTCAGGATTCAAATTTGCGTTGATGCATGATTCATAGGCTTCCAGATTCGGTCTGGAGAGCGATGGATGGCACGGCGATATGAACTGAGCAGCGAGCAATGGCAGCGTATTGAAGGTCTGTTGCCTGGCAAGGCTGGTGATCCCGGGCGCAGCGGTCGGGACAATCGCCTCTTTGTAAACGGCGTGCTTTGGGTTCTGCGCTCCGGAGCGCACTGGCACGACGTTCCCGAGCGCTACGGCAAGTGGAAGACGCTGCATCAGCGCTTCAGCCGCTGGTCAAAAGCCGGAGTTTGGGATCGCGTGTTCGCCGATCTGATCGATGATCCGGACAACGACTACGTGATGCTCGACAGCACACTGGTCCGGGCTCATCAGCAGGCAGCGACAGGAAAAGGGGGGACCAAAACCAGGCTTTGGGGCGCTCCCGAGGAGGATTGACTACCAAGATCCATATGGCGGTGGACGGTCGAGGGCGCCCGCTGCGACTGATCCTGACGCCTGGCCAGCGGGGCGATGTTACCCAAGCGCCCGCCTTGCTCGAAGGGCTCGAGGCCAAACGTGTCCTCGCCGACAAGGCCTATGACAGCAACGCCCTGCGCGCCATCGTCGCCGGGATGGGAGCCGAGGCTGTCATCCCCTGCAATCCGACCCGCAGGAAGCTGATCCCCTACGACTTCGAAGCATACAAAATGCGCAACCTAATCGAACGGTGCTTCAACAAACTCAAGCACTTCAGACACATAGCCACACGCTACGACCGACGCGCCATCCATTTCCTCAGCTTCATCCAACTCGCTTGCGCAATGTTATGGATGCGATGAATGTCGATTCAGCCTAGGGCGTGAACTCATAAAAACGCAGCCAAGTCGGATGGAGGCGAGGGAGTCCGCTCGCCTACGGTTGCATCTCGTGATAAAATCAGCATCACACTTTAGCTTAAGTCCCGATCTGGGGGCCTCGCATGCCCTGCAGCAACGCGCTCGCTCCGTTCGTCATCGCCGCTCTCGTGGCCCTCGGTCCGCTGCCGGCTGGAGCACAGAACAATGCTGCGCCACCCCCGCCGGAGATCGCCGACAAGGTCCAGCTTTGCGCGACCTGTCACGGTGCGGATGGTCTCCCGGTTGTTCAGAACGTGCCGATCATCGCCGGCCAGCACAAGATCAATTTGCTGATAGTTTTGCAGGAATTTAGCAAGGGAAAGCGCACCAGCAACGTCATGGGGCCGATCGCTAAGAATCTTTCTAACCACGACATGGTTGCGCTTGCGGTCTACTTCTCTGCACTGCCCTGGCCCGCCTACCGCGACCCGGCCGACGCAGCGAGCATTACCCGCGTCCAAGCGCTCGACGTCCTGAAGACCTGCACCTCGTGCCACCAGGAGGGTTTCGTCGGACGCGCCAACACTCCGCGCGTCGCAAATCAGAAGCTGGACTACCTGATCAAAACCCTCTCCGACTTTCACGATAACAAGCGCCCAGACAAGGCCAGCATGACGACCTTGGTGCGCAATTTGTCGGCCGACGACATCGCTGCCATGGCTCACTATCTTGCCGGCCTCTGACGATCAGTAGTTCGGGGTCGGCGATCCACCGAATAGAGCCGGCGAAATAGCGATCACTGCGTTACCGCGATTGGCACCTCTCGCCGGTCATTTCTGGCCGTTTATGGGTTCAAGGCCGGAGGGCGGTCCGCAGACATGCATGAAAACGGGTGATTGGCCGGTTTCTGCCTTCAGGATGGGCGATTTGCCAGGATTGGCGAAAGCGCAAACCCTTGCAAATCAAGGCGTCTAGGAACTCGGCCCTATTATAGTACGGCCCTGTTTCCGGGGTGGGTCGGCGGCAAATCTATGTACTCGCTGACAACCGCACCCGCACTGCCGCCGTTCTTACTGACTTCAATGACGAAGTGAAGATCGCGAGCGGCTGAAGACAACCCGCGCCAATTCCCTACCTTCTTCGCCAACGGTCTATTGGCAACCCAAAGAAGTCCAAACAGGTTTCCTGCGGCAGCGCCGTTGATGCCCTTTCGCAGCCCGGCGCGAAAACGTGGGATCACGTCGAGGAGAAACTCGCGCAGCTCCCTTTGGTCTTTTGTTGTCAACTGCATTCGATCATTAGGAGAAGACGTCATGACTTCCGCAGCCTCACGCCAGCGCCGCCGCCATTCTCGGCTATGAACTCGACACCGGCCGCTTCGAGGGCGCGGCGAATGGCTTCAATCGTTCGGGGCATCAATTCTTCGCCTCGTTCTAGCCGTGAAATCGTGTCGACCGACACTGACGCTTCCCGCGCCAGGTCTCGAACTCCCCAACCTATTGCAGACCGGGCCATCTTGCATTGCACAGCTAGCATCGTGACAGTGTACCGATTTCTTGTTGATGTCCTGACGGTGTAGTGTTATCGGTACGGTGCACTGAAAACAGTTCCAATACAAGGAGCAATATCATGCCGAACACCCATGTTCCGGCAGCCGGCGAAGCTATGCCCGCTGCCGAGGAAATAGCTTTCATCGGAAGATTTTCCGGACGAGTCCTGATCGTGCAGCGGAGGGCGTCATGACCTACGCCGCCATAGCCATGCTGCTTGCCGCAGCGAGCCTCCGCACGCGCCTTGTGCGGCTCCACCTCGCCTTGAGGCTCCTACGCCTCTCCAATGCCCTCCATGACGCTGGAGCGCGTGTTCTTGAGCATGTCGAACGGGAGATGGGCCAATGAACGCGCCCGTCACTCTCAAGCCCTTCGCCATGCCTGCCGGCATGGACCCGCGCACATGGCGGCAGGAAGTCGGGAAGCGCATCAACGAACTGCTCGACCAGTCGATGGCGCTGATCACCGCGCTGGACGTGATGGAAAGCGATTGCGACCTCGAAGACGGCGCCGACGCCGAGCCGTCGCTAGGCTGCCTCGATGATCTGGAGCTAGACAATTCCGACGACGAGGACGACGGCACCGCAGAGCCTATGCACGGGGCCATAGAGGGCCATCCCACGTCCAGAGACACAAACCCATATACGGGCGTAGCCATGCCTCGCAGCGGCGAATTGACGGTTCAACTCCTTGGCAGCAACTCGCAAGCGCATTGGGGTGGCGACAGAGCCACGGCGCCAAGCCATGACGAGTGCGAGGCCGAAAACGAGCATGGCGGCGACGTGGACGAGCCGCACGACGAGGACGTCGACCGGGAGCCGTCGCTCGGCTGGACCACTGGCATCGACCAGCGCTTCACCATGAAGGTGGACGACACCGCATGGATCGAGGACGGCGAGCAGGACGGCGGCGACATGCGGGAAGGCGACGACGAGCGGGAAGCCGACTGCGCAGAATATGACGGCCCTGGCTTGATGACGGGAGGCAACGAAGATGGCCGCTGATCGTCCCCTGAACCCAAAGTATCCCGGCTCGGAAGCCGTCGACGAGGTTGACCATGCGCTCGATCTGATCCGCGTGGCACGGCTGGCAATCTGCGCGCATGAGGCAGACCCGACCAACGTCTCGAACGAGGATATGGCGGCGATCGGCTATGTCCTGATCTACGCGATGGACATTCTCAAGCCGGTGCGGGAGGCGCTGAACCGTGGCGTCGCCGAGGAAACCAAGACCGCTCTCCACGCTGCCGGCCGAGCCTGATCATTCCGCAAGCGAAACGACTGGCCCGCTGCCTCACGGTGGCGGGCTTTTTGCATTTTAGATGCAACTGATGTTTCCCGCTCAAGTTACTACCCCGGCCAGCATAACGTCCCCGGCTGGTATCGAAGGAAGCCCGTCACTTTGGCCCACACGGTGGCGGGCTTTTTTATTTGATCAGGGAACGCAAGGTCGTACAGATCATCGAGTGACGCCGGCACCGCCATTTAATCCTATGGGGCTGGGTTGGGACTTCAGTCTTAGTCCAGCCAATAGGCTTAGTTGCGCAGTTGCTAATATGGCCATAGTTTTGGCGGCGCGGGGGACACCTTACCCCCTCCCGCAGTGACCGGTGCGGCTTTCGCATCCCCAAGATAGCCCCAGCCGCACCGGTCATCGCATCAATACGGTTCGCGCCTTAGCGAATGATCCAGTCGATAATTTCGGGGTCGATATCTTGAGCTGCAGGGCACGTCTTCGATGGTCATGCTCGGCGTCGCGCTTTTCAACCACCGATTTCCTGAACGCGCCGCGAACGATATCGCCCGACTATCGAACAAAGGTAATTCAGGGAACAAGCGCCGGACGGTGGAGTTAGACAGTCAAGGGAGTTTCTCCTATGGCTGACGAACAGGATAGAACACCCAGCGTGCCGGACAACCCCGTGGTCAGGCGCCTCGTTAAAGAGGCGCCTGTCACCGAAGAGCAAGCTCGGGAACTTATCGCCGTTTTGGGATATGATTGGCCTTCGCTTATGCGGGAGGCACGCTTCCTAACCAGAAAACGATAGCTCGCTGCTGAGGCGGCGCACAAAATTGCGACTCCGTGCGGGCTTTTAGGCGCACCGCGTTAGTTTAGCGAGTGTAGATGTCCCGCAAGAGCGGCTCAGTGGCCGCTGGCTACTTTCGCACGATCCATTCCAGTAGCTCGGGTTCAATGTCGGCGCTACCCATAAACTCGGTGATCAAAAGCGTGGCTTTCGCCCGCCATTGGTCTTCGGGAATGTTCGCTTCGAGGACGGACTTTATGAAGGCGTTGCGAATGATATCGCAGTCGAAAGACGATACCGAAACACCCGGCTTATCCATAATGCGACCTCCCAACCAAGGCTGAAGACAGAATGGTGACGGGCGATTCATAATCCCTTTGGCAGAGGGTTCAATGGAATTCTAATGTACGGTTTTTACCAAGAAGGCCCCGGCGCCAGGGTGAATGCGCCGGGGCCTTTTGTGGCATGTACGAACTACCTACCATGTCCGATTATTATCGTGGGCTAATATGGTCAACAAAGGATGAAGGACTAAATCCGATGTCTGAAAAGCCCGTCTGGCGAGACGTGATATCGACCCCGGACAGGGAAACGGCGGAGGCCCTAGCCAAGGAACTCGGCCCGAAGGCGCGGATCGAGGCGGTTCCGCCATGGAAAAAGCGCTGACAACCCAATCCGGCGGCATCGCCCGGCGGCTTCGGCTTCCGGGCCTTCTATTTTAGGAAGGTCAACAGCAGGGCGACCAAGCCCATGCATGTCCCGATGATCCATTTCCATTGCGCGAGGTAGAAGTCCACAAACACGTGTGCCGCCTGTGAAGTCCAGTGTCTCTCGTAGTAAGCAGATGGAAGAATCACGATGCCAGCCCCGTGAACCGGATCCGGCTCCACACGGCGTCCTTGGTACCAACTGGCAACGACATTTCTCGAAGCAGCCATCTCACGCGTACCTATGTCGTACCTATCGCCAAAATCGGCATTTTCGCTGAATTGCTAAGTCTTTGAAAATGTTGGCTCCCCGGGCCGGATTCGAACCAGCGACCAACCGGTTAACAGCCGGTTGCTCTACCACTGAGCTACCGGGGAACAGAGGCTCTCATGTGAGTGGCGCAGCCTATAGCAAACCCTTTTCCGCTTTGCAAAGAAGCATTTCGTATTTTTCCGAGGCTTTTTCGCTCAGGCGTTTCTCGCAATCGTTCGCGGATGTCCTCATATTAGCCGTCTTGGCAGCGGCATGGAACCGAAAGCGCGGCTGCGGCTTTGGTTCAATGATGCTCCTGAGCGGTGAAAACGGGTCAATCTTCGAGACGATGACAGCACAAGACAATCAGATGCCGGCGCGGAAAATCTCGGTTTTCGGACGTGAATTCAAGATGCCGCGCTCGCGCGGGCTCAGAATCACCATCGGCATCGTGCTGACCATCTGCGGCATCCTCGGCTTCCTGCCGATCCTCGGCTTCTGGATGGTTCCGCTCGGATTGCTGGTGCTGTCCTATGAATTCGCCCTGGTTCGCCGCCACCGGCGGCGTTTTGTCGTCTGGTGGGAACGGCGCCGCCGGCCGGATTGAGGGCCGATAGCGCAGGGGCTCAGCGGCCGGCGTGCTCTTCCAACGCTTCGCGGATCTGCTTGAGAATCGCCGCGGCTGAGGCGAGCTTCGCCCGGTCGTGCGGCGACAGGCTGCTCGCACTCCCGATACACAGGCGGTCGATGGCATAGCGCAAAAGCTCTTCGCACTGCGGCAGCGACAGGCCGGACGCCGCATTCTTGTCTTTTGCCGCCATTGTCGGACGCATGGCTAGCCTCCTGCCGTCCTGAACGTATGGGCCGTGGATGAGTTTCGTCCGAGCGCGAGCCATGCTTAACAATCCTCTAATGTATCGTCGTGAGGTCCCTGCTGAGGATTTGACGGATGCGGCCCCGGATTGGCGCGGAGGAAACCGTCCGGAATGCACGGTGGCCGCTTGACGGCATTTTCGCCGCAACCTATTGGAACCGGGTGGAACGCCGGGAGCAAAGAGGCCTCGTGGCGGAGTGGTTACGCAGAGGACTGCAAATCCTTGCACCCCGGTTCGATTCCGGGCGAGGCCTCCAATACCCGGGCCCCGCGCAGCAGCGCTGGGGCCTGAAGTTCCGATCGTAATGAACCGCGGTTCTGGCGCGGCAAGCGGATTGGTTGGAACATGAGCGCTGATTTCTCCGAGCTTCGCGTCAAGATGGTCGACGGTCAGGTCCGCACCACCGACGTGACCAGCGCGCCACTGCTCGACGCAATGCTTGTCGTGCCGCGCGAGGTGTTTGTCGGCGCCGACCAGCGCGATCTCGCCTATATCGATGAGGATATCCGCATTGCCGCCGGCGTGGACGGCGCGCGCTATCTCATGGAAGCTTCGCCGCTGGCCAAGCTCATCCAGCTGGCCGAGATCGGCCCTGCCGATTCGGCGCTCGATGTCGGCTGCGGCACCGGCTATGCCTCGGCCATCCTGTCTCGGCTGGCCAAGTCCGTGGTTGCGCTCGAAAGCGATTCGACGCTGGCTGAGACGGCCAGATCGACGCTTTCGTCGCTGGGCTGCGGCAATGTGACCGTTGTCCAGGGGACGTTGTCGCAGGGGCATGCCGCCCAGGCGCCTTATGACGTCATCTTCATCGGCGGCAGCGTCGCGGACGTGCCGGCGCCGCTGCTCGACCAGCTTGCCGAAGGCGGCCGACTCGTCGCGGTCGAAGGCCAGGGCAATTCCGGCGTAGCCCGACTTTTTTTAAAAGCCGGGGGGGTTGTAACCGGCAGACGCGCGTTTAATGCGGCAATTAAGCCACTACCGGGATTTGAACGTATCCGTGCGTTCGAATTCTGAATGATTTTGCCTTGCAGGAGAGGCCTTGTCATGGTCGCTTGCATTTGAAATCGTTGCTGATCTGCAAACTGGGGGCGCTTTGGGGCTCGGCAGCAGGGAACATCGAACACGCGGCGCCGGCTCTCAGAGGAGAAGCCGGCGCGGCGTGGTTCCCATGGAAAACGAATGAGGGATACATGGTCCTGCCTATACGCAAGAGTCTTTTCGCCGCCGTCCTCGTTTCCGCGACCGCGCTTTCTCCCTTCTCGGCCTCGGCGGAATCCATCCTTGGTGCCCTTGCAAAGGCCTATCAGTACAATTCCACTCTGAATTCGGCCCGCGCCGGCGTTCGTGTCACCGATGAGGGCGTCGCCATCGCCAAGTCGGGCTGGCGCCCGACGATCAATGGCTCAGCGGACATCGATTACTCGAGCAGCCACGTCAATGGCACGAACTCAAGCGAGGCCCTGACCACCGGCAATTTTGGCGTCCAGATCAATCAGACGCTGTTCGACGGCTTTCAGACCAGGAACAATGTCGCTGCCGCCGAAGCGCAAGTCCGTGCCCAGGTCGAAAACCTGCGCAACACCGAAGAGAACACCCTGTTCAGCGCGGCCCAGGCGTATATGAACGTGATTCGCGACCGCCAGATCGCCGTGCTGACCGAACAGAACCTGCAATTCCTGACCGAGACGGCGCGCGCGGCACGTTCGCGTTTTGAGGTTGGTGAAGGCACGCGTACCGACGTCGCGCAGGCCGACGCTTCGCGCGCCGCCGCCGTGGCATCGCTGAGCGCCGCCCGGGCGCAGGCGCTGTCAAGTGCGGCAAGCTACCGCCAGATCGTTGGCGACGAACCGGGCAAGCTCAAAGCCGCTTCGCCGGTGGCAAAGCTGTTGCCGTCGAGCCTCGCCGCCGCCGTCGGAGTGGCCGCCAACGAGCACCCGGCCATCCTTGCGACCCAGCATCTGGTCGACGCCGCCGCGTTTTCGGTGAAGTCGGCCGAAGGCGCGCTGCTGCCGCAGCTGTCTGCAAGTGCGGGTGTGTCGAGCGCTTATCGCAACACTGTGCCGGGCGTCTTCGCGTCGCAGGACGGCACGACCAATTCGGCCAGTGTCGGGGCAACGCTGAGCATCCCGATCTATTCCGGTGGCCGCACCTCGGCGATCGTGCGCCAGAACAAGGAATCGCTAAGCCAGGCTCGCATCGAGGTCGACGTCAACCGCGACTTGGTGCGGCAACAGGTGACCGCCGCCTGGACCGAGTACACCGCCGCGCAGCAACAAGTCACCGCCAACAGGCAAGTGATCGAGGCCGCGAAGCTTGCACTGAGCGGCGTCATCGAAGAACGCAATGTCGGCCAGCGCACCACGCTCGATGTCCTCAACGCACAGGCGACGGTCATCACCGCCGAGATCAACCAGGCCAGCTTTGAACATGACGTGGTGGTGGCGAGCTATGCCATCCTGCAGGCGACCGGCCGCCTGTCCGTCGACCGCCTCGGCTTGCAGGTGACGAAATACAGGCCGGAAGAGCACTACAACGCAGTCAAGGACAAGTGGTACGGACTGCGCACACCGGATGGCCGCTGAGGGCGTTCGGCTCGGAATTCCGTCTTCCAGCTCGGGTATGCCTTTTGGTTTCGCTGACCTTGGTTCGGGATCGCGCTCTAATCTGTTGAAATCCCACAAGTCCCCAGATTGGGGATTCTCGTGCGGCGATCCGTCGGTTACGCTGTCGTCATGATTCGATCCGGCTTTGCCGGGCGGAAATCCACATGGGTGGTCACAAGGGCGGCGGATGTGACGATGGCAACGGCAAGCAGTGCACAGCGCGAACCTTCCATGGAAGAGATACTGGCTTCCATCAGGAGGATCATCGAGGACAGCGACGGCGGCCGCAAGCAGCCGGGCGACGCCGATGAGCTCCGCCAGGATCTGGAGCCGGCGTCGAACGCCGATCCAGTCGCCGACGTCGAGGCATTCCGTGCCGACCTGCGCGCCGCCCCCGAGATCAAGAAGCCGATCACGCTGGCGGAAGTCCAGGCACAATTGCCGGCCGCCGAGCCGGGGATTGCGCGCATGGAAACGCCGGCGCGCCCCGATCCCGCTCCGGCAAAGCCATCGATGACACTTGCTGAGGTCAGCGCCCGGGTCGCCGCAGAGCCGACCCCGCCGGCCACGGCCGACGCGCCAGCAGCGAGCCCTGTGGCCGATGCCCCCGTTGCCGATTGGCGGCGCGAGATCGCTGCGGTTGGCGAGCAGGCGAGGGCGGTGCCGGACAAGGGCGAGGTACTCAAGCCAGTCGCCCAGCCGCCGGTGGAGACGCCAACGGACGAGCCGACAGAGAAAGCAGCCGTCGAGCCGTCTCGTCCAGACGCAAGCGTGGTGCGACCGGTGGCCGCCAGCGATGCGCCGCGTCCGGCCATCGTCTCCGAGCACACCGGCCGGCAGGTTGCCGCCGCCTTTGGTGAGCTTTCCGATGCGTTTGCCAGCCGCAGCAAGAAGACATTCGACGAGATGGCCGAAGAGATGCTGAGGCCGATGCTGCAGGATTGGCTCGACAACAATCTGCCGACACTGGTCGAAAGGCTGGTGCGCGAGGAAATCGAGCGCGTGGCGCGCGGGGCGCAGTAGCCTCCGATATCGATCACCGCTGAAACGCCGCCCGTGAGGCGGCGTTTCTGTTGGCAGGATCAGTTCGCGCTGGCGGTTCGTTTCCAAGAATGGCCTCTGGAAAGAAATCGGGCGCCCGGCTACCGATGGCTGTCGCGAATGCATCGGAGCCACACTCGGCCGTACATCTTGGCTTCTGCGTGTTCGCCACTCCGACCGTCACCCTGACTGCCCGCCCGCGCAAAGCGATACCGCACGCCAAGGGGCGAAGTTTCGTGCCGGTGCGGACACGGCCTTGCGTTGAAATGAACAGGGCCACGCCTATTTGCCTGTAGTGACCCGAGGCAGCCCTTGCGGTTGACTTGATCAAAACCTTCCGATTTACACCGGACCAGCAAAAATCCCGACAGCGCGGACCATTTTCCCATGCTTGAAAAGACCTACGACGCAAAAACCGTCGAGCCGAAGATCGCCAAAGTCTGGGAGGAGGCCGACGCGTTTCGCGCCGGTGCCGGGGCCGAGGAGGGGGCGGAAGCCTTCACCATCGTCATCCCGCCGCCGAATGTGACCGGCTCGCTGCATATGGGCCACGCGCTCAACAACACGCTTCAGGACATATTGGTGCGCTTCGAGCGCATGCGCGGCAAGAACGTGCTCTGGCAGCCGGGCATGGACCATGCCGGCATCGCCACGCAGATGGTGGTCGAACGCCAGTTGATGGAAAAGCAGATCCATCGCCGCGACCTGACGCGCGAGCAGTTCATCGAGAAGGTGTGGGAGTGGAAGGCCGAATCCGGCGGCGCGATCTTCAACCAGCTGAAGCGCCTCGGCGCCTCGGCCGACTGGTCACGCGAACGCTTCACCATGGACGAGGGCCTGTCCAAGGCCGTGCTCGAAGTGTTCGTCACGCTCTACAAGCAAGGGCTGATCTACAAGGACAAGCGGCTGGTGAACTGGGATCCCAAGCTGCTCACCGCGATCTCCGATCTCGAGGTCGAGCAGCAGGAGGTCAACGGCAATCTCTGGCACTTCCGCTATCCCATCGAGGGCCAGGTCTTCGATCCGGAGAATCCAAAAACCTTCATCACCGTGGCGACGACGCGCCCCGAGACGATGCTGGGCGACACGGCCGTCGCCGTTCACCCGGACGACGAGCGTTTCCGGCATCTGGTCGGCAAGAACATCGTTCTGCCGATCGTCGGCCGCAAGATCCCTGTGGTGGCGGATGAGTACTCCGATCCGGAGAAAGGCTCCGGCGCGGTCAAGATCACGCCGGCGCATGACTTCAACGACTTCGAGGTCGGCAAACGCCACAAGCTGCCGGCGATCAACATCCTCACCGTCGAGGCGGCAGTAAGCCTCAAGGACAATGAGGATTTCCTTGCCGGTCTCGAGGTGACGCCGGAGCGGCAGGCGGTCTGGGATGAACTCGACGGCCTCGACCGCTTCGTCGCGCGCAAGAAGATCGTCGAGCTGATGGAAGAAGGCGGCTTCCTGGAAAAGGTCGAGCCGCATCGCCACGCGGTGCCGCATGGCGACCGCGGCGGCGTGCCGATCGAGCCGTTCCTGACCGAGCAGTGGTATGCCAATGCTGCTGAGCTCGCCAAACCGGCGATCGCCTCGGTGCGTGAAGGCCGCACGAATTTCGTGCCGAAGAACTGGGAAAAGACCTATTTCGACTGGATGGAAAACATCCAGCCCTGGTGCATCTCGCGCCAGCTGTGGTGGGGTCACCAGATTCCGGCCTGGTACGGGCCGGACGGGCGCGTCTTTGTCGAGAAGACCGAGGAAGAGGCGCTGGGTGCTGCGATCGAATACTATCTGGCGCTCGAAGGACCGTGGAAGGCCTGGGTCGAGGACAAGCTCGAGAACTTCAAGCCGGGCGAGATCCTGGCCCGCGACGAGGACGTGCTCGACACCTGGTTCTCCTCGGCGCTGTGGCCGTTCTCGACGCTCGGCTGGCCGGACCAGACGCCCGAACTGAAGACCTACTACCAGACCGACGTGCTGGTCACCGGTTTCGACATCATCTTCTTCTGGGTCGCCCGCATGATGATGATGGGCCTGCATTTCATGGACGAGGAGCCGTTCCACACCGTCTATGTCCATGCGCTCGTGCGCGACAAGAACGGGCAGAAGATGTCGAAGTCGAAAGGCAACGTCATCGATCCGCTCGACCTGATCGACGAATACGGCGCGGATGCCTTGCGCTTCACCCTGACGGTGATGGCGGCGCAAGGCCGCGACGTGAAACTCGACCCGGCGCGCATCGCCGGCTATCGCAATTTCGGCACCAAGCTGTGGAATGCGACGCGTTTTGCCGAGATGAACGAGGTCGCGCGCAATGACGATTTCTGGCTGAACGACGCCAAGCTGGCGGTCAATCGCTGGATCCTCACCGAACTGACGCGGGCGGCGCGCGAGATCACCGACGGCATCACCTTATACCGCTTCAACGAGGCGGCGGGCGCAGCCTACCGCTTCGTCTGGAACCTGTTCTGCGACTGGTATCTGGAACTGCTGAAGCCGGTGTTCATGGGCACGGACGAGGCGGCCAAGGCCGAAAGCCGTGCCTGCGTCGCCTTCGTGCTCGACGAGATCTACAAGCTCTTGCATCCGATGATGCCGTTCATGACCGAGGAACTGTGGGCGCAGACCGCTGGCGAAGGCAAGGAGCGGCCGTCGCTGCTGTGTCACGCCGCATGGCCGTCGCCGGACTTCGAGGACGCCGACGCTGCCGCCGACATCAACTGGCTGGTCGACCTCGTCTCCGGAATCCGGTCGGTGCGCTCGGAGATGAACGTGCCGCCGGCGGCAATTGCGCCGCTCGTCGTGGTCGGCGCCAACGACGTGACACGCGAACGGCTGGTCCGCGAAAACTCGGCGATCAAGCGGCTGGCGCGGGTCGGCGACATCTCGCTGGCCGATGTCGCCCCAAAAGGCTCGGCGCAGATCGTGCTCAACGAGGCGACGATCTGCCTGCCGCTTGGCAGCCTGATCGATCTCGCCGCCGAGGCGGCCCGGCTGCAGAAGGAACTGGCCAAGGTGACCGAGGAAATCGCGCGGCTGCACAAGAAGCTGTCGAACGAAAGGTTCGTCGCCAGCGCGCCGGCCGAAATCGTGGATGCGGAGCGTGAAAAGCTCACCGAATATCGCGACGCGCAAGACAGGCTGTCGGTGGCGTTGACCAGGGTTCGCGACGCGGGTTGAAGGGAAGATTCGTGGCGCTTCGACCCGTCTCGAAATCGGGGTTTTTTGCCTCGAAAATAGGCATTCCGTTGCGTTAATATTGACGTAAACGGAAAGTTTTAGCCCCATTGTTGCCATAATGTAACAATGGGGCCCTGGAACCCCAAAACCTGCTATTTTTGAGCCTTCTGGGCCGTTTTTTTCTCCCGTTTTGAAGGCGGCACACGCTCCAGAGGCTGTTTTTCGGCCTAACGGCACCGGATGCATTATGTCGAAAATGCGCTTGGCAAACGTGTACATGTACGCCCCATGAATTCGTTATTGCACCGTTAACCTGAATTGGTTCTAGCTTGGCGCACTCGAATTCGGGGAGGATATTCATGACTATTTTGCGACTGAAAGCACTGCTGGGGGCGGGGTGCTTTTCGCTGGCTTTGATCGGGACGGCGATGAACTCGGCGCATGCCGGCGGCATTGAGCGCGGCGGCTACGACATCGACCTGCTGTTTGATCCGGCACCTTTCGCGACGGAAGCCGAATCGACCTTCGTGATGCCGCAACGCAAACTCAAGAATGGCGTGGACACCGACCCAAGCGACGGCGATTTGACGTTCCTGGGCAGCACGGCAAAGGACAGCAAGAGCTACTGGGTGCCGCGCATCGGCGCCAAGGCGGAGCTCGTCAAAGGCGTCGACTGTATGTTCGACTATTCCCAGCCTTGGGGCGCGCACACGAATCCGGGTCTGTGGGCCGGTGCCGAGTCCAACATGGAAACCGACATCAAGAGCAACAACTACGCCGGCACCTGTTCCTACAAGATGGATGCCGGTAAAGGTCAGCTTCGCTTCATCGGTGGTGTCTATTACCAGGAAGTCTATGGCTTCAAGGAAGACCTGGTGTCGCCGCTGGTGCCGGGTTTCCAGGGAACCGGACGTGTTGATCTCAAGGGCACCGGCTGGGGCTGGCGCGCCGGCCTTGCCTATGAAATCCCCGAGATCGCGCTGCGCGCCAGCCTCGTCTACAATTCGCGGGTCAAGCTCGACAATATCTCGGGCACGCTGGACCTGACGCATGTTGGCATGCCAGTGCTGCCGATCTATGGCTCAACGCAGTACATGCCGGACACGGTCGAACTGAAGTTGCAGTCAGGCATTGCGCCCGGCTGGCTCGCCTTCGGCTCGCTCAAGTGGGTCAACTGGAGCCTGCTGCAGAGCGTTCCGATTTGCGTCCAGGGCACTCCCTCGGCGCTATGCGTCACCGGTGATGCTTTGCATTCCGGCCAGATCACCTCGCTGGACCTGATGTATCGTGACGGCTGGACCGTCACTGGCGGCATCGGCCACAAGTTCAACGACGAGTGGAGTGCGGCCGGCCAGCTTTCCTGGGATCGCGGCACTTCGCATGGCTACGGCTCGCAGACCGATACCTGGACCGTGGGCGGCGGCGTCGCCTACACGCCCAAGCCCAACATCGAGGTTCGTCTGGCCGGCGCGATCGGCGTGCTGACCAGCGGCCACTCGGGAACGGTGGCTGGTGAGAACGGCTATGTGGCCGGCGAGGAAGTCAGCTACGACTTCGGCAACGATCTGGTCACGGCGATTACGGGCGGCCTTAAGATCAAGTTCTAAGCCTTTGAAAGTTTTATAGAAAGGCCGGGCATTGCCCGGCCTTTTTCGTTTGAGTTGGCGTCGTTGACGGCCCGCTTATCCAAGCTGCGTTGCATATAAGCCGCATCGCTTTGGCCTCGTGCGATTGTGACGTTTTGGCAACACTTTCTGAACAACCCCTGCGCTAGAAGTCAGGCCAAGGAAATTGCCCATTTCCCGCCATAAACCCGGCGCACCTCGATGTTGTCTCGGGATACGTGCCAAAAGGCTCGGCGATGGGACAGGCCGCACCGCCCGCGGCAAGGAAGAGTATGGACGCCAAAGTCATTTCCAAGGCCAAGCTCCCGAGCCGCCATGTGACCGTCGGTCCGGCGCGTGCGCCGCACCGTTCTTATCTCTATGCGATGGGGTTGTCGGCGGCCGAGATCGCGCAACCGCTGGTCGGCGTCGCATCCTGCTGGAACGAAGCAGCCCCCTGCAACATCTCGCTGATGCGCCAGGCGCAGGTGGTCAAGAAGGGCGTCGCGGCCGCCAGCGGGACGCCGCGCGAATTCTGCACCATCACCGTCACCGACGGCATCGCCATGGGCCACCAGGGCATGAAGTCGTCGCTGGTGTCGCGCGAGGTCATCGCCGATTCAGTCGAGCTCACCATGCGCGGCCATTGCTACGATGCGCTGGTTGGGCTGGCCGGCTGCGACAAGTCGCTGCCCGGCATGATGATGGCCATGGTGCGTCTCAACGTGCCGTCGATCTTCATCTATGGCGGCTCGATCCTGCCCGGCAGCTATCGCGGCAGGCAGATCACCGTGCAGGATGTGTTCGAGGCGGTCGGCCAACACTCGGTCGGCACGATCGGCGATGCCGAACTGCTTGAAATCGAGCAGGCCGCCTGTCCGTCGGCCGGCTCCTGCGGCGCCCAGTTCACCGCCAACACAATGGCCACCGTCGCCGAGGCGATCGGTCTGGCGCTGCCCTATTCCTGTGGTGCGCCGGCACCCTACGAGATGCGCGACCGTTTCAATTTCGCCTCGGGCGAAAAGATCATGGAGCTGATCGCGAAAAACATCCGGCCGCGCGACATCGTCACGCTGAAGGCGCTGGAGAATGCGGCGACCGTGGTTTCGGCCACCGGCGGCTCGACCAACGCAGCGCTGCATCTGCCGGCGATCGCGCACGAGGCCGGCATCAAGTTCGACCTGTTCGACGTGGCGAAAATCTTCGAGAAGACGCCTTACATCGCCGACCTCAAGCCGGGCGGCAAATATGTCGCCAAGGACATGTTCGAGGCCGGCGGCATTCCGTTGCTGATGAAGACGCTGCTCGACCACGGCTATCTGCATGGCGACTGCCTGACCGTGACTGGCCGCACTTTGGCCGAAAACATGCAGCACGTTGCCTGGAATGAACATCAGGATGTGGTCCGCCCGGCCAACAGACCCATTACTCAAACCGGCGGTGTCGTGGGGTTGAAGGGAAACCTTGCCCCCGAAGGCGCGATCGTCAAGGTCGCCGGCATGTCGGAGCTGAAGTTCTCCGGCCCGGCGCGCTGCTTCGATTCGGAAGAGGAATGTTTCGAGGCGGTGACGCATCGCAACTACAGGGAAGGCGAGGTTCTCGTCATTCGCTACGAGGGGCCGCGCGGCGGCCCAGGCATGCGCGAAATGCTGTCGACGACGGCAGCCCTCTACGGCCAGGGCATGGGCGGCAAGGTGGCGCTGATCACCGACGGCCGCTTCTCGGGCGCGACGCGCGGCTTCTGCATCGGCCATGTCGGGCCCGAGGCAGCCGTGGGCGGCCCGATCGGGCTGCTCAGGGATGGCGACGTGATTTCGATCGACGCGGTGAACGGCACGATCGAGGTGGCGTTGTCGGACAGCGAACTGGCGGCGAGGGCAAAGACCTGGAAGGCGCGCACGACCGATTATCAGTCGGGCGCGATATGGAAATATGCACAGACGGTTGGGCCGGCGCGCGATGGCGCGGTGACCCATCCGGGCGGTGCGAAAGAAACACACTGTTATGCGGACATCTGAGTTGTTGAGGTCGTCTGTCTTTTCGGCACTGGTCGTGTTCGCCACTTTTGGCGCGACCTTTGGCGCCGTGGGCCAGGCTATGGCCTTCGACGACAAGGTGTTCGACGACAAGACCGGCGTGAAGCCGCAATCCAGCCCATGGGCGGTGTTCCAGTTCGGCTTCTCCGCCTACAAGAACGGCCACAAGGAACAGGCCGCCGAGGCCTATAAATACGCCGCCGAAAACGGCCAGATCGGCGCCACCTGGAAGCTTGCCCGCATGTATGCCGAGGGCGATGGCGTGGCGCGCGATGACTACGAGGCGTTCAAGTTCTTCTCCGAGATCGTCGACCAGGATGTCGAGCCCGGCTCGCCCGAGGAAAGCTACGTCTCCGACGCTCTGGTGGCGCTGGGCGACTATCTGCGCAAGGGCATTCCCGGCAGCCCGGTCACCGAGAACGAGGTGGCGGCCCAGGAATATTACATGCGCGCCGCCGCCAACTACCGCAATCCGAACGCGCAGTTCGAGATGGGTCAGATGTTCCTGAAGGGCGAGGGCGGCGTGAAGGCCAGCGTCAAGCAGGCCGGGCGCTGGTTCCAGCTTGCCGCCGAGAAGGGCCATGCCGGCGCGCAGGCGACGCTGGGCCATTTGTTGTTCCAGAGCGGCAAGATCGTTCGCGGCCTGGCGATGATGACCGCCGCGCTCGAGCGCGCTTCGCCGGCCGATCAGCCGTGGATCCGCGGCATGCAGGAAGAGGCATTTGCCACCGCCGGCGAAGCCGACCGCCGCACCGCGATCTCGCTGGCTGACGACATCCTCACCAAGGGCGGCAACGCAGACCAGTAGTCTCGCGGCCGCGCTGGCCTCATCGACAGCATTCGATTTCGATGTTGATCAGTTCTCGGTCGGTTCCGTCGGCACCATGCTGGGGGCCGGCGTCGAGATCGGCGTCACATGCAGATGCGGCCCAATCGTATTTTCGGGGCAGCTATCCCCGACCTTCGTCCACGACGTGTTGTTGAGCACCATGTCGCAGCGGGCCAGATGGCTCTGGTCGGCAATCGTCAGGCAGGCGACCTGGCCGACCTGGTACGATTTTCCGTTGGCCAGGCATTCCTGATCGGCGAGGGCCGCTGCAGGAGCCGCCATGGCAAATGCCAAGCCGATCGGACAAAGAGCGATTCGAATAGTCATGGGAACCCCGGCCGCCATGATGATCTCTCATCATGCGCCGGAATGTGGCTATATGAGGTCCAGCGCAGGCGTGTCCGGGGTCAGGACAGGGGCTCTCCGTCAGGCAGGCTGCAGCGCGAGATCGATCGCCACCGGCACGTGATCGGACGGCTTTTCCCAGGCGCGCACATGCTTTTCGATCGAGGCGGAAGAAAACCGGTTGGCGGCTTCCGGCGACAGCAGCAGATGGTCGATGCGGATGCCGTTGTTCTTCTGCCAGGCGCCGGCCTGATAGTCCCAGAACGTGTAGATGTCCTGCGCGTCGGTGACCGCGCGCACCGCCTCGGTGAAACCAAGATTGAGCAGCCGGCGGAAGGCCTGCCGCGTCTGCGGCTGGAACAGCGCATCGCCCAGCCAGTTTTCCGGAAACCGCGCGTCGATCGGCTCGGGAATGACGTTGTAGTCGCCGGCCAGAACCAGGGCCTCTTCCAGCCTCAATCGCTCCTGCGCCCAACGCTCCAGCCGCGCCATCCAGGACAGCTTGTAGGGGAACTTCTTCTCGTCATCGATCGGGTTGCCGTTCGGCAGATAGAGTGAGACGACGCGCAGCGCGCCCTTGTCGGTCGAGAAAACGCCTTCGATGAAACGCGCCTGCTCGTCGGCATCGTCGCCGGGCAGGCCGCGATTGACCTCGTCGAACCGCAGTTTCGACAGGATGGCGACACCATTGAAGCCCTTCTGGCCGTGGGTTTCGACATTGTAGCCAAGCGCCTCAATCTCGGCGCGCGGGAACTGGTCGTCGACTGTCTTGATCTCCTGCAGGCAGACGATGTCGGGCGCGCTCTCGCTCAGCCAATGGGTGAGGTTGCCGATGCGTGCGCGCACGCCGTTGATGTTCCAGGTAACGATTTTCATGGCAGTCTCGATGCTGTTCAGTGGGGCTCTTGCGGCGGGTGGCGTTCGACCAGGCCGATCGTATTGCCAGCCGGGTCCTTTAGGAAGGCCATCCATTCGCTTTCCCCCGCCGGACCGAACTGGCCTTCGGTGTCACGATGGACGAGCGTCGGCGGCGCGGTGAAGGGGACGCCTGCGGCTTTTGCCTCGGCGTGGAAATCGTCGAGGCCTGATATGTCGAGATAGACGGTTCCGGCCGGTATGCCGTCGGTGAACAGCAGCCGCACATCGCCAGCCATGATGAAAGCGATGCCCGGCGGATCGAAGCGCGCATGCAGGCTCATGCCGAGCACATCGCGCCAGAAGGCCAGCGTAGCGTCAAGGTTGCGCCCGGCCGACAACGCGATCTGACGGACCGCGCCGATTGCAGGCATTTCTATATGGAAAAGCTCGTGCCGCAGCCGCAGGAGGCGACGGCATTCGGGTTCCTGATCTGGAACGACTGGCCCATCAGGTCGTCGACGAAATCGATCACCGAGCCGCCCATATAGACCAGCGACAGATCGTCGATCAGCACCGTGGCGCCATCCTTCTCGATGGCGACGTCATCGTCGTTGCGTGTGTCGACCAGGTCGAACTTGTAGGAAAAGCCGGAACAACCGCCGCCTTCGACCGAAACGCGCAGCGCCGTCTTGCCGGCCTCGCCAGAGACAATCTTGGCGATCCGCCTCGCGGCGGCCTCGGTCATGTCGACTTTCATGGCAGTCTTGGCATCCGCGCCCATGGGCGTCACCTTGCTTTCGGTTTCACATGATAGGTATGAAGCGCGAGCGGCCAAGTCAACCGGGCCAAGCCAACTAGACAACTGCGGCATCGATCATGACCAACGAGTTGGGCGACATCGGATTCGGCTATCGGCCACGCGCGGCCTATGCCTGCGATCCGGCAAAGTCGCGCGGGCGGCTTTTCGACGAGGTCGAGAGCCCGACCCGCACGCCATTCCAGCGCGATCGTGACCGCATCATTCATTCGACGGCGTTCCGGCGGCTCAAACACAAGACGCAGGTCTTCATCGCGCATGAAGGCGACCACTATCGCACCCGTCTGACCCATTCGATCGAAGTGGCGCAGATCGCGCGTGCGTTGGCGCGGGCGTTGCGCGGCGACGAGGATCTCGCCGAGGCCGTGGCGCTGGTGCATGATTTCGGCCACACGCCCTTCGGCCATACGGGCGAGGACGCGCTGAATGAGAAGATGGCAGCCTGGGGCGGCTTCGACCACAATGCGCAATCGCTGCGCATCGTGACAAGGCTGGAGGCGCGCTACGCCGAATTCGACGGGCTCAACCTGACCTGGGAAACGCTAGAAGGCCTGGTCAAGCACAATGGACCGCTGACGGATGCCAACGGAAAGGGTCTGAAAGGCCCGGTGCCGCAGGCGATCCGTGATTATTCCGAACTGCACGACCTCGAGTTGGACCGGTTTGCCGGCATCGAGGCGCAATGCGCGGCGATTGCCGACGATATCGCCTACAACACTCATGACATCGACGACGGGCTGCGGGCAGGGCTGCTGACGCTGGACATGCTGGAGACGGTTTCGCTGCCGGGAACGATCCTGAAGGGCGTGCGCGCACGTTATCCGGCTCTCGATGACGTGCGCACCGGCCATGAACTGATGCGGCGCCAGATCACCGCGATGGTCGAGGATGTCATTGTTTCCACCACTGCCAATCTGGAGCGGATCAGACCGCGGAGCGCCGACGCGGTGAGGTCGGCGGGCGAGACGATGGTGACTTTTTCGACCGAAATGGCTGCCTTCGAGAAAGAGCTGAAGGCCTTTCTCTACAAGCATCTCTACCGGCACGAGGAGGTGATGCGGGTGCGCGCCGACGCCGAGCAGATCGTCAGAGAGCTGTTCGATGCCTATTTCGCCGATCCGCGCGCCATGCCGGACGGCTGGCGCGAAGGGCTGGATCGGGCCGACGATCGCATCAAGGCGCGCAGCGTGACCGACTTCCTGGCCGGCATGACCGATACCTACGCACTCAAGGAACATCGGCGTTTGTTTGACCGCACTCCGGATTTGAGCTAGGGCGGGCTCGATTTTGCCGGCCAACAAGCCGGATTCGCTACAAAGCCGCCAGAGTCAGTCTCCAGAGTCACACAAATGAACATCTTCGCCGATTTCACCGCGCGAATCATAAAAGCCGTCGAAGCGCTTGATCTGAAAGACAATGATGGCGTTTCGCCGGACCTGTCGCGCATTGCCGTCGAACCGCCGCGCGACGCCAGCCATGGCGACCTGGCGACCAATGCGGCGATGGTGCTGGCCAAGCCGACCGGCCAGAATCCGCGCGCGCTGGCCGAAAGACTTGCGCAAGCGCTGCGTGAGGACAAGGACGTTGCCGCCACAGAGGTTGCCGGTCCCGGTTTCGTCAATCTCAGGCTCAAGGATGGCTTCTGGCAGGCGCATCTGACCGCGCTGCTTGGCGAAGGCCGCAACTATGGCCGCTCGACGGTTGGCGGCGGCAGGAAAACCAATGTCGAATATGTCTCGGCCAATCCGACGGGCCCGATGCATGTCGGCCATTGCCGGGGCGCCGTGGTTGGCGACGCGCTCGCCAATCTGATGGCCTTCGCCGGCTACGACGTGACCAAGGAATACGTCATCAACGACGCTGGCTCGCAGATCGACGTGCTCGGCCGTTCGGTCGTGCTGCGCTACCGCGAGGCGCTGGGCGACGATATCGGCGAGATTCCGCCCGGGCTCTATCCCGGCGATTACCTGGTCCCGGTCGGCGAGGCGCTGGCCAGGGAGTTTGGCCGCTCGCTGCTGCAGATGCCGGAAGACGAGGCGCTGGCCATCGTCAAGGACCGCACCATCGATGCGATGATGGCAATGATCCGCGAGGATCTGGCTTTGCTCAACGTCCATCACGACGTGTTCTTCTCGGAACGCACGCTGCACGCCGACAATGCAAAGAAGATCCGCTCGGCGATCAGCGACCTGACGCTGAAGGGTCATATCTACAAGGGCAAGCTGCCGCCGCCGAAGGGCGAGAAGCCCGACGACTGGGAGGATCGCGAGCAGACGCTGTTCCGCTCGACCGCCGTCGGCGACGACATGGACCGGGCGCTGGTCAAGTCCGATGGTTCGTTCACCTATTTCGCCGCCGACGTCGCCTATCTCAAGGACAAGATCGATCGCGGTTTCGTCGACCTGATCTACGTGCTCGGCGCCGACCATGGCGGTTATGTCAAGCGGCTGGAGGCGTTGGCGCGCGCGATTGCCGGCGATAGGGTGAAGCTTACCGTGCTGCTTTGCCAGCTGGTGAAGCTGTTTCGCGAGGGTGAACCTGTGCGGATGGGAAAGCGGACCGGGAATTTTGTGACCCTTCGCGAAGTCATCGAGGAGGTGGGACGGGATGCCGTGCGCTTCATGATGCTCTATCGCAAGAACGATGCGCCGCTCGACTTCGACTTTGCCAAGGTGACCGAGCAGTCCAAGGACAACCCGGTGTTCTATGTGCAGTATGCCTCGGCGCGCTGCCATTCGGTGTTCAGGCAGGCCAGCGAGCAGCTAGGCGAGGCCAATTTCGATCGCAACAGCCTGGCGTCCGCCGGTGCTTTGCTGACCGACGAGGGCGAGATCGCCCTTATCCGCAAGCTTGCCGAATACCCGCGCCTGATCGAGTCCGCGGCACTTGCGCTCGAGCCGCATAGGCTGGCATTTTACCTCTATGACCTGGCTTCCAGTTTCCACGGACACTGGAACCGTGGCACAGATAATCCGGACTTACGTTTTGTTAAGGTTAACGACCGACAATTGACGCATGCCAGACTAGGGCTGGTGCAGGCTGTTTCGGACGTTCTGACGTCCGGCCTGACGTTGATCGGAGCCGCTGCGCCCACCGAAATGCGTTAGGTTTGACTAAAAAACCTGTCACCTTTTGCCCACATTGCGCTGGTAAGGGCCAACCCTACGCGACGTCCATGGCGTCCGAATGAGTGCGAGTTCGGGAACAATAATGGCAGACAGAACCCAGCTGAGAGTAGCCGACAACAACGACATCGCTGACGATGATCCGTTCGCGGAACTGACCAGGATCATGGGATTCGACCCGCGCCAGCCGGTCAAGCCGCAAGCGCCCGTCCCGCCGAAGGCACCTGTCGCCGATCAGCCGGCGCAGGAGAGCGATTTCGATATTGACCTCGAGAAGGAACTGATGGGCGAGTTCGGCGCTGACGACAGCGACGCCGCTCCGGTTGCCGAGGCTCATGAGCCGACGTTCGAAACGGCTGATGCCGGCGCGGTGGACGACGACCTTGCGGTGTCGTTCGACGACGGTTTCCATCTGGACGTGGCGGATGTCGACGACCACGCAGCCGTCTCCGGTCATGCGGATGTCGCCAGCCATGCGGATTTGGGCGCTGCCGAAACCGCGCCAACCGTCGAGCCGGCTTTCGGTTCTGATTTCGACAATGCCGTTGCCAGTTCGCTCGAAGACGTTTCGCCCTTCGAGGACGATCAGCCGATGGAGGACGAGCTTGCCGCGTCGCTCGATCAGGACTTCCGGATTGACGAGGAAGCCGACGAGGTCCAGCACGCCGCGGCCATTGCCGACGCGCCTGCTTCGGTCGAGCCGGCCGCCGATCCTGAATTGGGCGATGCGGTTGCGATCTCGCTCGAAGACGAGCTGATGCTCGACGACCATTGGGCGGCGGAACAGTCCTCCACCGCTGCAGATCCGGTCGAATATTCTGTGCCGGCGCAAGCGACCGCGCATGACGTCGAGGCGATCTCCGCCGAGCATTTTACCGGTGATTTCGACGACGCCATGGCTGATGTCGACATGGATTTTGACAGTCGCGCGGAAGAGCCTGTCGCATTCGATGAGCCGGAAGCGCACGAGCCGGAAGCGGATGAGCCGCAAGCGCACGATGTGCTCGCCGATGCCGCGGACGCGAAGGGCGAGATTTCCAGCCCTGAAGGCGCGTCGGATGACGGGTTCGACCTGGACTTCGGCGACACGTTTGCCGAGACGGCCGAGGAGCCGGTCCCTGAGGTTGCAGCCGCTACCGTCCAGCCGGCGGTGCCAGCCGCCATTGTGGCCGAGCCGGTGCACGCCCCGATCGCGGATGAACGAAGCCTGGAAGACGAGTTGAATGCGCTGCTGGGTGCCATGACCGCGCGCGGGGTGCCGGTGGCCAGGGAGCCCGTCACGGCTCAGCCGGCTTTCGCCGCCCAGCCGCCAGTCGCCGCAGTTGCAACGGCCACCGAGGAGCCGGCCGATATTGTCGGTGACCTCGAATGGAGTCTCGACGAACACGCGCCTGAGGAACAGCATCGCCTTGATGCTGCCCAAGCCGCCGATCCCGATCTCGACGATCAGCTGCTCGATGACCTTCAGGATCACGATCTGGGCGCGGATGTCTCCGCGCAAGGTGATGTCGATTTCGACAATGATGCGTTCGACGCGGCTTTGGCCAAGAGCCTGGATGATTCCGCCGCTTCCCGGCACGATCAGGGCGATTCCCGCGATTGGCTGGCAGAGCGTTCGACATCGCCGGAGCCAACCCGCTCGTGGAGCCGCGTGACGCCGGTTCCGCAGCAGCCGGCATTCAGCGCCCAGCCGACCGCTTCGATAGCACCCGGGGCCGTGGCGCCAGCAGTCAGCGCAGCGCCGTCCTACCATTCGACCGAGCCGGCCGAGACCGTCGCCTATGCTGCCCCAGTATCCGAGCCGCAACCGCGACAGTCCGCGCGCTACGAAGACATGCCCGATGTCGAGACAGTCGATGTGCCCGAGCGTGTCGTGGCGCTGGCGGACGATCTCGACATTCCGGAGCTTCACTTCGAGGAAGACGCGCCGGCGGCGCCTGGCTATGACGATCTCGACGCGGAATTCTCCAGCCTTCTCACCGAGATGAATTCAGTGGAGGTTGCTCCTGCTCCGGCAAGCAGCGCCTCTTATAGCGACGAATCCTACAATGCCGGGTTCAATCCTGGACATGAGGAGCCCAAGCCGGCCTACGACGCGGTCAAGCCGGGCTATGACGGGATCAAGCCGGCCTATCAGCCGGAAGCGCGGACCTACACGGCGCGGCCGATGGAAACGTCCGCCCGTGCGACAGCATCGGGCGCCTATGCCGATGCCGCTGAATTCGACCTCAATAGTTTGCCTGGCAGCCAGCCGGTTTCACAGGCGGATGATTTCACCGTCGACGACCTGGACTACGATCCCGAACTGGACGAGGCAATGGCTGTTCCGGGTCTCGGAGAGCGGGCGGCCGCGAAGCCTTCGCGCGGACGTGGCCTGTTCATTGGCGCCATTGTCGGCGCAGTGGCGATCGCTGGCGGCCTCGGCGCCTTTGCGCTGTCTTTCGGCGGCAAGGGCGGCAGCGAAGCACCGGTAATCGTCAAGGCTGACAACGCACCGATCAAGGTCAAGCCGGAAAATCCGGGCGGCACGGTGGTGCCGAACCAGGACAACAAGGTCTACGACGCGGTGGTCAAGGGGACGAAGCCCGCCGAACCGGTCCAGGAAAAACTGGTCACCAACACTGAAGAGCCGGTGGATGTGCAGGCGAAGGATCCTGCCCGCGCCATCGATCTTTCGACTGACCAGAATGCCGCGGCAGCTGGAACCGATGACGGCAATGCCGCTTCGACCGCCAGCGCGGCGCCCGCCGACACCGCAGCGCCCGCCGACACCTCGGCGCCGGCGCCGAAATCCGAGGATCGCATCGCGCAGGTGCTGCAGGAAGCCGACAAGGGCACCAACGCCGATGTCGTCGCTGTTGCGCCGCGCAAGGTGAGGACCATGGTGGTCAAGTCAGACGGTTCGCTGGTGCCGCGTGAGGACCCGGCGCCGGCTGCGCCGCAAGTGGCGGCCGCTGAACCGTCCGACCCTGCGCCGCAGCATGTTGCCCCGTCGGCCCAGGCCGATGCGGACCAGACCGGCACCGTGGCGCCGGCCACCGCCCAGGCGGACGATGAGCCGGCCCTCAAGCCGGCGGCGACAGCCAAGCCCAAGGCTGAGGCCAAAGCGCAGTCGGCCAACACCCCGGCCATGGTTCCGGTAGCGCCGCAGCGCCCGTCCGACCAGCCGGTCGACGTCGTCGGCGAGGTCAAGCCTGACCAGGTTGCGTCCATCGATCCGGCATCGACAGCGGTCGGCGGTGGTTCGTGGTCGATGCAGATCGCTTCGCAGCCGACGGTCGAAAGCGCCAAGTCGACCTACCAGGATCTGCAGCGCCGCTACGGCAGCGTGCTTTCCGGCCGCACCGCCAACATCGTCAAGGCGGAGATCGCCGGCAAGGGCACGTTCTACCGTGTGCGCGTGCCAGCACAGTCGCGCAACGACGCGATCAACCTGTGCACCAGCTACAAGGCTGCCGGCGGCAACTGCTTCGTCTCGCGCTAGCGGCCGATCCAACCAATCAAAGCCGGCGCTGTCCCAGACAGCGCCGGCTTTTTCATGTGGAAGAGATATGTCTTCAAGCGCATGCGACCGGGGGCGATTCCCTTTGATCGCGCGAAGCCCTAAACTCCCGGCATGACCGAATCAAAATCCATGATCCTCGGCTGTGCCGGGAAATCGCTCACTCGCGAAGAAATCAATTTCTATCGCAATGAATGCCCGTGGGCCTTCATCCTGTTTGCGCGCAACATTGGCGAGACCGAGCAGATCCGCGATCTGGTCGCCGAGATGCGCGACTGCATCGGGCGTCCGGACGCGCTGGTGTTCATCGACCAGGAAGGCGGCCGTGTGCAGCGCCTTCGGCCGCCGCTGGCGCCAAATTATCCGGCCGGCGGTGCGCTCGGCGCGCTGTGGCGCGACGACCATGACGCCGGCGCCCGCGCGGCATGGCTGATGGCGCGGCTGCATGCCTTCGACCTGCTGCGCTACGGCATCACGGCGGATTGCCTGCCGGTGCTCGACGTGCCGATCGAAGGCGCCAGCGACGTCATCGGCGCGCGCGCCTATGGCAAGGAGCCGCGACCGGTGATCGAACTCGGCCGTGCTGCCGCCGAAGGGCTGATGTCGGGCGGTGTGCTGCCTGTCATGAAGCACATTCCGGGCCACGGACGCGCCTTTGCCGACACGCATTTCGAATTGCCGACGGTGGACGCATCGCTCAGCGATCTGCAACGGCATGATTTTGCCCCGTTCCGGGAGCTCAACCATCTGCCGATGGCGATGACGGCGCATGTCGTCTACAGCGCCATCGACCCGAAGAACCCGGCGACCACCTCCGGCAAGGTCATCGACGAGATCATCCGGCGCGAAATCGGCTTCGATGGGCTGCTGATGAGCGACGACACCTCGATGAAGGCACTTTCTGGGGATTTCCCGACAAAGGCGGCCTCGATCCTTGCGGCGGGCTGCGATCTGGTCCTTCACTGCAACGGCGTTTTCGAGGAGATGGCCGGCATCGCATCGCGGACCACGGGGCTTGAAGGCAAGTCGCTGGAGCGCGCCAAGCGGGCGCTGACCTATATCAGGAAAAGCGACGCGGCTGAAGAAACCGAGATACGTGCAGAATTCGCCACCTATTTCGATGCGGTGGCCTGACAAAGGAAGCGAGAGGACGTGGCGGAAACATTGGAAAGCAAGGCCGCGAAGGCCGCACCGATGGACCGTCTGTGGGCCGAGAACGACGATTCGCGCGTCACCGGCGATCCGTCGCTGGTCGTCGACGTGGCCGGCTTCGAAGGTCCGCTCGATCTGCTGCTGCATCTTGCCCGCACCCAGAAGGTCGATCTGGCGCGGATCTCGATCCTGGCACTGGTCGAGCAATATCTAACCTTTGTCGAGACGGCGAGGGCGCTCAGGCTCGAGCTTGCCGCCGACTATCTGGTGATGGCGGCGTGGCTGGCCTTCCTCAAGTCGAAGCTGCTGATCCCCAAGCAACCGGGCGACGAGGGCGAAAGCGGCGAGGAACTGGCGGCGGTGCTGCAGTTCCGGCTGAAGCGGCTGGAGGCGATGCGCGACGCCTCGGCGCGTCTGGTCAACCGCAACCGGCTCGGCCGCGACGTGTTCGCGCGCGGCATGCCGGAAATGGTCATCGTCGAAAAGCGTAACGCCTATTCGGCGTCGCTCTACGATCTTTTGACCGCCTATGCCCAGCAGCGGCAGAAGCAGGCGATCAACAATGTGACGATCGCCAGGCGTGGTGTCTGGTCGCTCAAGGACGCGCGCGATATCCTGACCCGCCTGGTTGGGTCGCTGCGCGACTGGGCGACGCTGGAGAGTTTTCTGATCGAATACATGACCAGCCCCGAGGAGCGGCGCACCGCGATCGCGAGCTCGTTCGCGGCCACGCTGGAACTGGTGCGTGAAGGCAGCATGGACATGCGGCAGGACGAAGTGTTCGCGCCGATCTATCTGCGCGGCCGCGTGCAGGCAATCAAGGCAGTCGAGGTGGCATCATGAGCGAACGCGCCAACGCTTCGGTTATCCCGTTCAAGGTCGACGACGAAGCGGACGGGGAGCTGTTTTCCCAGGAACCGGGCGAGCAGGTCCAGAACCCGGCCGAACGGCTGCATATGGCGGAAGCCGTGCGCATGGCCGAGGCGATCGTGTTCGCCAGCGCCGAACCTGTCAGCGAAAAGCAGCTTGCGGCACGCCTGCCCGACGGCATCAACATTGCCGCGGCGATGGCCGACCTGCAGCAGATCTATGCACGGCGCGGCGTCAATCTGGTCCACGTCGGCGATGGCTGGGCGTTCCGTACCGCCGGCGACCTGGCTTTCTTGATGAGCCGCGACACGGTGCAGCAGCGCAAGCTGTCGCGCGCGGCGCTCGAGGTGCTGGCAATCATCGCCTATCACCAGCCGGTGACGCGCGCCGAGATCGAGGACATCAGAGGCGTCGAAACTTCGAAAGGCACGCTCGATACGCTGCTGGAAACGGAATGGGTACGCATGCGCGGCCGGCGCAAAACGCCGGGACGCCCCGTTACCTATGGCACGACCGAGACCTTCCTTGACCATTTCGCGCTGGAGGAAATCCGCGATCTTCCCGGCATGGAGGAACTGAAGGGGGCCGGACTGCTTTCAGGCCGCATGCCGTCGAATTTCTCCATTCCGCAGCCGCCGTCCGATCCCGATGCGCTGACCGACGACGAGGATGCGCTGACCGATATCGATCTCGAGGAACTCGGCCTGCTGACGCCGCGCGTCACGGAAGATTGACTGGCAATGGCGGCCATTCTGTCGAGGATGCGCGGATTCGTAGCGGGCCATCACGCGGAAAATGCGTGACATCCGCTACCCTTTCATAAACTCTGTCGCAGTTGTGTTTGAATCCCAACGCGAAAACGCATAGATCATCGCCAGGGAAAACATTCGAGAGAGATTTGCTATGGGTTCATTTTCGATTTGGCACTGGATGATCGTGCTCGTGATCGTGCTGCTGGTGTTCGGCCGCGGCAAGATTCCCGAGCTGATGGGCGACATGGCCAAAGGCATCAAGAGCTTCAAGAAGGGCATGGCCGACGACGACGTTGCCGAAGACAAGCGCACCGTCGAACATCGTGCCGACGAGACCGTTTCGGCCGCGAAGGAAAAAGCCAGCAAGAGCTGAGCCAAAAGGTTCTAGTCGGAACAGAGTGCCATGTTTGAAGTCGGCTGGACCGAAATGCTGGTCATCGCGATCGTCATGATCGTGGTCGTCGGGCCCAAGGATTTGCCCAATATGCTGCGCACCTTCGGGCGCACGACGGCGAAGCTGCGCGCGATGGCGGCCGATTTCCAGAAACAGTTCAACGAGGCGTTGAAGGAAGCCGAGCTCGACGACGTCAAGAAGTCGGTCGACGAGCTGAGGGGCCTCAGTCCGATGGCTGAGATCAAGAAGCAGCTCAATCCATTCGAACAGGCGGCAGCCGACGTGCGCTCCGGCGTCGACGCGGTGATGAAGCCGAAGCCGGCCGATGATCCGGCAACGCCTGCCGCTTCGACGCTGCAGGCGGCCGAACCGTTGAAGAACGGCGCAACGACCATGCCGGGCGTCAACGGGCCGGAAGCGACGCCGGCCGCGCCGATTTTTCCGGAAATGACCGATGAATCGGTGGTGACGGCGTCAGTGCCGACGGAACCGGTTGTGGCGGCGAAGGCGCTTGCGCCGAAGAAAGTGGCCAAGGCTGCGCCGGCAAAGGCGGCCGCAAAAGCGCCTGCCAAGGCGTCGGCAAATGGCGCAAAGGCTCCCGCGCCGGCGAAAGCGGCGATCGTGAAGACTACGCCTGTATCCAAGGCGCCGGCGACGGTGGTGACGACGGCGGCAAAGTCTGGCACGACCAAAACCGCGAAGCCGACCGCGGTCGCGACCAAGACGATGGCGGCCAAGACGGTCGCGACCAAGACGGGGGCGAAAGCCGAACCGAAGCCTGCCGCGGCGAAGAAGCCGGCGGCCAAAAAGACGGCGGGAGCCGCCAAGTGAGCGTTTCGGACAAGGAAAAGGACGAGATCGAGAAATCGTCGGCGCCGCTGATGGAGCACCTGATCGAGCTGCGCCGACGGCTGATCTGGTCGCTCGGTGGCTTCTTCGTCGCCTTCCTGGTGTGTTTCTTCTTCGCCAAGAAGCTGTTCAACCTTTTGGTCGTCCCGTTCAAATGGGCGACGAAGTGGGCAGGGCTTGATCCGCACAAGGTCGAGCTGATCTACACGGCGCCGCAGGAATTCTTCTTCACGCAGGTCAAGCTCGCCATGTTCGGCGGCATGGTCATCGCCTTTCCGCTGATCGCCACGCAGATCTACAAGTTCATTGCGCCTGGCCTCTACAAGAACGAACGCAACGCCTTCCTGCCGTTCCTGATCGCATCGCCGGTCCTGTTCCTGATGGGCGCCTCGTTGGTCTATTTCTTCTTTACGCCGATGGTGATGTGGTTCTTCCTCGCCATGCAGCAGGCCGGCACCGACGATCAGGTGCAGATTTCGCTGCTGCCGAAAGTGTCGGAATATCTCAGCCTGATCATGACGCTGATCTTCTCCTTCGGCCTGGTGTTCCAGTTGCCGGTGGTGACCAGCCTGATGACGCGGGTCGGCATGCTGTCGTCCAAGGCGCTGGCCGAGAAGCGCAAATGGGCGATTGTTATTGCCTTCGTCGTGGCGGCAGTGCTGACGCCGCCTGATCCGATGAGCCAGATCGGTTTGGCCATTCCGACCATCCTTCTCTACGAGGTCTCCATCTGGGCTGCCCGACTGATCGAGCGCGATCAGGAAAAGCAGCGGGTGGCGCGCGAGAAGCAGGAAGCGGCGGAAGAGGTGGCCGAAAAGCCGGCGGACGTGTCCTCCACATAGGCGATTGCGCGGCGCCCCGCCGGGGTCGGCGGGCCTGGAATCATTGCTTTGTGACGGCAACTATGCTATCGATTTGGGTATGGTGCTGATTTGCGCCAGCGACCCGCCGCCGAGGCGGGTTTTTTATTTCAGGCTCTCGCCATCCCCGGTCGAAAGCGCGCTAAAGCGAGCTCGAGCCCTGGCTTCACCACGCCCGATCTTGCATCGATCAAAGATGCGGTTTACGCCCTCTGGCCTGAAACGCGTCGAGAAAATCGACGATGTGTTTCAGGCTTTATTCTTGAGCGTATCGTAGCGCAAAAACCGCCATGCGCTTTTGGGCGACATGCTACCGCAGGAGCTTCCAGACCATGCTTGACATCAAGTGGATTCGCGACAACCCGAAGGCCCTTGTCGAGGCGCTGGTCAAGCGCTCGTGGTCGGCCGACGATGCACAGTCCACGGTCGACGGGCTGATCGCCAGCGACGAGGCGCGGCGCGAACACGTCACCGAGTTGCAGACCAAGCAGGAACGCCGCAACGCCGCCTCGAAGGAGATCGGCAATGCCATGCGTTCGGGCGATGCAGCACTTGCCGAAAAGCTGAAAGCCGAAGTCGGCGACATCAAGACCTTCATCCAGAATGGCGAGGCGCGTGAACGCGAACTCGACAAGGCGCTGAACGACGCGCTGGCGGTGCTGCCCAACGTCCCGTTCGACGATGTGCCGGTCGGCAAGGACGAGCACGACAATGTCGTCAAGCACATCGTCGGCAAGGTGCCGACGCGCCCGAACTGGGTGAAGGAGCATTTCGAGATCGGCGAAGCGCTCGGCATGATGGACTTCGAGCGCGCGGCAAAGCTGTCGGGCTCGCGCTTCACCGTGTTGAAGAGCGGGCTGGCGCGGATGGAGCGTGCACTCGGCCAGTTCATGCTCGACCTGCACACGACCGAGCATGGCTATGAAGAGGTAAACCCACCTCTCTTGGTGAACGATGCTGCCATGCGAGGTACGGGGCAGCTACCAAAATTTAAGGAAGACCTTTTTATTGGAGCTGATATCCCAGGACGATCGAAGTTGGGGAAGGAGGCTCTCGCTCAGCATACGGATAGTGATATCGAACGCCTACGAGAGGGTAAGATTTCTTTCCTTGAGTTGGTGGACGAGATTTACGAGCGTGCTGAGACTCATGAGCAGTTTTGGCTCATCCCCACCGCCGAGGTCCCGCTCACCAATCTCGTTCGCGAAGAGATCACCGCGCATGAAAAGCTGCCGCTTCGCTACACCGCGCTGACGCCGTGCTTCCGCTCGGAAGCAGGCTCGGCCGGGCGCGACACGCGCGGCATGCTGCGCCAGCACCAGTTCTACAAGGTCGAGCTGGTGTCGATCACCGACCAGGAATCGTCGCTCGCCGAGCATGAGCGGATGACGCAATGCGCCGAGGAAGTACTGAAGCGGCTCGGCCTGCCGTTCCGCACCATGACGCTGTGCACCGGCGACATGGGTTTTGGCGCGCGCAAGACCTATGACATCGAGGTCTGGCTGCCCGGCCAGAATGCCTATCGCGAAATCTCGTCCTGTTCGGTGTGTGGCGACTTCCAGGCGCGGCGCATGGACGCCCGCTACAAGGACAAGGATGGCAAGGGCAACCGCTTCGTCCATACGCTGAACGGCTCGGGCACCGCCGTTGGCCGCGCGCTCATAGCCGTCATCGAAAACTACCAGAACGAGGATGGCAGCGTAACCATTCCTGAAGTGCTGCGGCCTTACATGGGCGGTCTGGAAAAGATCGAATCGAAATAATGCGGATTCTCCTGACCAACGACGACGGCATTCATGCCGAGGGCCTGGCGGTGCTCGAACGCGTCGCGCGCACGCTGTCCGACGATGTCTGGGTGGTGGCGCCGGAGCAGGACCAGTCCGGCTATGCGCATTCGCTGTCGATCTCGGAGCCGCTGCGGCTGCGCAAGATCGGCGAGAAGCATTTTGCCGTGCGCGGCACGCCGACCGATTGCGTCATCATGGGCGTCAAGAAGATCCTGCCGGGCGCGCCCGACCTGATCCTGTCCGGCATCAATTCCGGCGCCAACATCGCCGACGACGTCACCTATTCGGGAACCGTCGCCGGCGCCATGGAAGGCGCGCTGCTCGGCATCCGCTCGATCGCGCTCAGCCAGGGCTACAGCTATGTCGGCGAAGATCGCGTCGTTCCCTATGAGACGACAGAGGCGCTGGCGCCGGCGCTGCTGAAGAAATTGGTCGCGGCACCGCTGCCGGACGGCGTGCTGCTCAACGTCAATTTTCCCAACTGCCTTCCCGAAGAAGTCGCCGGCACGGTGGTCACCTCGCAAGGCAAGCTCGTGCACAGCCTGTGGGTCGACGAGCGCCGCGACGGGCGCGGCCTGCCTTACTACTGGCTGCGCTTCGGCCGCGAGCCGGTCGAAGGCAAGCAAGGCACCGACCTCCATGCCTTGCGCAACAGGCTTGTGTCGGTGACGCCATTGCAACTCGACCTCACCGCGCATGAAATCCGTGACCAGCTGAGCAAGGCACTTGCATGAACCAGGGCCTCCCAATCGATGACCGCGAAGGTTTTGCCGCCTTTCTGCTGCGCTTGCGCGGCAGGGGGACGGTGCCGAAGCCGCTGATCGCCGCGTTCGAGGCGACGCCACGGCGCGGTTTCCTCGGCGCCCAGTTCCATTCGATCGCCTGGTCGGACCGCATGCTGCCGATCGAATGCGGCGAGGCGATCGAGGGTGCCGACCTGCAGGCGGCGGTGATCGCGGCACTTGCCATCGAGCAGGGCAACCGCGTGCTCGAGATCGGCACCGGCTCCGGCTATACGGCGGCGGTGATGTCGCGGCTGGCGGCGCGGATCGTCACCACCGATCGCTACAAGACGCTTGTCGAGCAGGCCAGGCAGCGTTTCGAGGCGCTCGGCATCGGCAATGTCATCGTGCGCCATGCGGATGGTTCCGGCGGTCTGCCGAACGAAGCGCCGTTCGATCGCATCGTCGCCTGGGCGGCCTTCGACAGCCTGCCGCGCTTCCTGCTCGACCAGTTGTCGAGCGGCGGCATCGTCATCGCTCCGATCGGACCCGAAGAGGGCGAACAGGTGCTGGCCAAGCTGACCAAGGTCGGCAGCCGTTTTGAACGCGAGGACATCGGCCTTGTGCGCCTGCAGCCGATCCTGCGCAGCCTTGCCGCCGTCATTTAGTCCGCCCCCTAATATTTTAAGAAAAATTGCATCGGATTCCATGAGGTTAACCGACGAGTAACATTAACGCGCTTTAATCATACCTAGTTTGTACCGGGTATGTGCGGGTCAGTGCGATGCAACTCAGTGTTTTGAAGACAAATGGCCGCAATCTGATGCGTGGTTGCGCCGTCCTCATGGTCGCAGGTGTTGCGGCGGGGTGCAGCTCCCAGGCTTCACGCTTCAACAGTGTCGATGACGTCTTTACCTCGTCGACCAACAATCAGCGCGCCATCATCAACAAGCAAGAGCAGGACGCCGTGCAGCCCTATCCGGGCGATGTCGCGGCCGCTCCGGTCGACGGCAGCCATACTCAGTCGGTCAGCCGCTCCAGTCTCGAGCCGGTCTCGACACGGCCGCTGCCTCCGCCCGTTGCCCAGGCACAGCCGGCTCCCGCACTGGCGACTGCTTCAAAGCCGGTACGCACCGCATTGGCCCCGGCGCCGCATCTCGACCGGACCACCACGACCGGCACCGTCGCTCCGGCGGCATCGCCGTTCAAGGTCGCGCAGCCCGACGCACCGCGGGTCGCCGCGGCTGGCAATCCGCATGCAACCGAGATCGTCGTCAGGGATGGCGAGACGATTTCCGGCCTGGCGCAGCGCTACAAGGTGCCGGCCGACGTGATCATGAAGGTCAATGGGCTGAGCGCGACCAAGGGGCTGAAGACCGGCCAGAAGCTGATCATCCCGGCCTATGCTTACTCCAGCAAATCGGAACCGAAAGTCGCCGACGCCAAGCCGGCGAAAAACGGCAAGCACGACCTGCCGGCCACCGCGCCGGACAAGGTTGCCGTCCTGCCGCAGCAGCCGAAGCCTAAGGAAGGCAAGTCCGCGGCTCAGGTTGATGCTTCGGCCGCCGCAAACCAGCCCAAGGCGCCCAAGCCCGCGCCGCAGATGGCCGCGGCCAAGGCGACCGGCGCTGCTGGCACCTATACGGTCCAGTCAGGCGACACGCTTTCCTCGATTGCCAGGAAGACAGGCGTCGGCACCGTTGCACTGAAGCAGGCCAATGGCATGGAGAACGGCTTGCTCAAGATCGGCCAGACCTTGAAGGTGCCGGCCGGCGGAGCCGCGACCGTCGCCAGCGCCAAGCCGGCGAAGGTCGATCCGGTGACCACGGCCACCACGCAGCCCGCGGCAAAGACGACGCCGTCGGAAACGCTGGCGTCCTACACGCCGCCGAAGAAAGATTCGAAGGTCATTCAGCAGGCCGAGGACGACGACGCTGTCGCGCCAGACGCCACCGGCATCGGCAAGATGCGCTGGCCGGTGCGCGGCCGCGTGATCTCCGGTTTCGGGTCCGGCAAGGACGGCGTCGACATCGCCGTGCCAACCGGCACGCCGGTCAAGGCAGCCGAGAACGGCGTCGTCATCTACGCCGGCGATGGCCTCAAGGAATTCGGCAACACGGTGCTGGTGCGCCACGAGAATGGCCTGGTCACCGTCTATGGCCACGCCAGTTCGATCGAGGTCCAGCGCGGCCAGAAGGTCAAGCGCGGTCAGGAAATCGCGCTGTCGGGCATGAGCGGCACGACGGACTCGCCGAAGCTGCACTTCGAAGTGCGCAAGAATTCCGCCCCGGTCGACCCCTCTGGCTATCTCGAATAGTCGGGCTATCTCGAATAGAAGAAAAGAAGCGATTTTGCGGACCGCCTGACCTCCAGTCCGGCCCGCCGGCTCAGCCCGCCCCGCAAGGAGCGGGCTTTTTCAGTTGCTTGCGTGCAGGTCAATCCTTGAGCGGCTTGCCGAGACGGCCAGCCAGGTCCTGGGTGAACTGCCAGGCGACGCGGCCCGAGCGGCTGCCGCGCGTCGTTGCCCACTCCAGCGCCTCTGCCCGCAACGTCTCGGGATCGATTGCGAGGTCGTGATGGCGGACATAGCCGTCGATCATGTCGAGATATTCGTCCTGCGAACATTTGTGGAAGCCGAGCCACAGGCCGAACCGGTCGGACAGCGACACTTTTTCCTCGACCGCTTCGGACGGGTTGATGGCGGTCGAGCGCTCGTTGTCGATCATGTCGCGCGGCAACAGATGGCGGCGGTTCGAGGTGGCATAGAAGATGACATTGGCCGGGCGGCCCTCGACGCCGCCTTCGAGCGCTGCCTTCAGCGACTTGTAGGAGGTATCGTCGTGGTCAAATGAGAGGTCGTCGCAAAACAGGATGAAGCGGAAGGGCGCGGCCTTCAGCAGGCCCATCAGCTTCGGCAGCGTGTCGATGTCCTCGCGATGGATCTCGATCAGCTTCAATGGCAGGTCGGACCTGGCCCTGGCGTTGATCTCCGCATGCACGGCCTTGACCAGCGACGATTTGCCCATGCCGCGCGCGCCCCACAACAACACGTTGTTGGCCGCGTAACCGGCGGCGAAGCGTTCGGTGTTGTCGACAAGGATGTCGCGGACGCGGTCGACGCCACGGATCAGGCCGATGTCGACGCGGTTGACCTTGCTTACCGGCTCCAGATAGCCCGGATCGGCCTGCCAGACGAAGCAGTCGGCCTCGCCGAGGTCGGTTTCAGGCACCGGCGGCGGGGCGAGGCGGCCGACCGCTTCGATCAGGCGGTCGAGCTTCTTGTTGAGGGCATCAATGCTGCTGTCGGTCATGTCAGTCTTTTGTTTTTCGCGTTTTGACGTGGGAGTGTGCCGATTCAGTCGGGTTCGAAACCGGTTGCAACCTTTTGTTCGAGCGTGATCTTTTCCGAAAACCGGCTCGTGCTGTTGGCGATCATGCTCTAACACGGCTCAACAGGCCGGAAAAGCAGCCGATTTGGCCGGCCACGCAGTTGCATTGGCAACTTTACCGACTATATTCCGGCCAAATTTCAAGGGGCCGCCAAAGGTCACAGGACGGTTTGGCGGCTGTTTTCAAAATTCAGGAGTACCTCGATGTTCGTGACACCGGCATACGCCCAAGGCGTTGGGGCTTCTCCCGACATGTTCATCAGCATTTTGCCGTTTGTCCTGATTTTCGTGATCATGTATTTTCTGATCATCCGGCCGCAGCGTACGCAGCTGAAGAAGCGTGGCGAGATGCTGGCCGCGGTTCGTCGTGGTGACACGGTCGTCACTGGCGGCGGCTTCGTCGGCAAGGTGACCAAGGTGATCGACGACAACGAGCTCGAGATCGACCTCGGCGGTGGCACCAAGGTGACCGCACTGCGTTCGACGATCGCCGATGTGCGTGTCAAGGGCGAGCCGGTGGCGAACCAGAACGCCAAGAAATAACCGAATTTCAGGCGGAGCGATCCGCGGACACGCTCTGACGGACGACGCCATATGCTGTATTTTTCGCGCTTCAAGATGATCCTGATCTGGGTGGCCGTGGCCATCACAGTGATCCTCGCCGCGCCCAATCTGTTCTCCGCCAGCACGCTGGCGCAACTGCCCAACTGGGTGCCGAAGCGGCAGATGACACTCGGCCTCGATCTGCAAGGCGGCTCGCACATCCTGCTGGAGATGAACCAGAACGATCTGATCAAGGACCGGCTGGAGACGACGCGCGACGAAATTCGCACACTGCTGCGTGACGCCAAGATCGGCTATACCGGCCTTGCCGGCACGGGGCGGACCTTGCAGGTCCGCATCACCGATCCCGCTCAACTCGATGCCGCCAAGACGGCGCTGAAGACGCTGACCGATCCGGTCGCTGCCGGCCTGTTCACCGGTGGCTCCATCCAGGAAATGACGCTCGACGATTCCGAGCCCGGCCTGCTCAAGTTCAACGTCACCGATGCCGGCATCAAATACCGCACATCGACGGCATTGACGCAGTCGATCGAGGTGGTCGAACGTCGCGTCAACGAACTCGGCACGACCGAACCCATCGTGCAGCGGCAGGGCGACGACCGTATTCTTGTCCAGGTGCCGGGTCTGCAGGACCCGCAAAGGCTGAAGGAAATCCTCGGCCAGACCGCCAAGCTGACGTTCCAGATGGTCGACCAGTCGATGCCGGTGCAGGACGCGCTCAACGGCCGCCCGCCCGCCGGCTCGTCGGTGCTGTATTCGCAGGATGATCCGCCGGTTCCCTATCTGATCGAAAACCGCGTCATCGTCTCGGGTGAAAACCTCGTCGATGCGCAGGCGACATACAATTCGCAGAACAATGAGCCGGTGGTTTCGTTCCGCTTCGATTCGAAGGGTGCTGCGCGCTTCGGCCAGGCGACCTCGCAGAATGTCGGCAAGCTGTTCGCCATCATCCTCGACAATCAGGTGATTTCGGCGCCGCAGATCCGTGAGCCGATCCTCGGCGGTACCGGCCAGATCTCTGGCAATTTCACCGCCCAGAGCGCCAATGACCTCGCCGTGCTGCTTCGCGCCGGCGCATTGCCGGCGACGCTGACGGTGATCGAAGAGCGCACCGTCGGTCCGGGTCTCGGCCAGGATTCCATCCATGCCGGCAAGGTCGCCGGCATCATCGGCTCGATCCTCGTCGTGGCCTTCATGTTCGTTGCCTACGGCTTCCTCGGCTTCCTCGCCAACATCGCGCTGGCGGTGCACGTGGCGATGATCGTCGGGCTGTTGTCGCTGCTTGGCGCGACGCTGACCTTGCCGGGTATCGCCGGTATTGTGCTGACCATCGGCATGGCGGTCGATTCCAACGTGCTGATCTACGAACGTATCCGCGAGGAGCGGCGAAACGGCCGCTCCGTGATCCAGGCGATCGATACCGGTTTCACCAAGGCGCTGGCGACCATCGTCGATTCCAACGTCACGTCGTTGATCGCCACGGTGGTGCTGTTCTATCTCGGTACCGGGCCGGTGAAGGGCTTTGCCATCACCTACGCCATCGGCATCCTGACCACCGTCTTCACCGCCTTTACCTTCACCCGGCTGCTGGTGTCGATCTGGTTGAGGCGGGCCCGCCCGAAGGAATTGCCGAGGGCGCCGGTGACCTTCGTTCCGCCCGGCACGAAGATCCCCTTCATGGGCATTCGCCGCTGGACGTTTGCGCTGTCGAGCCTGCTGTCGGTCCTGTCGGTCGTGCTGTTCATGACCGTCGACATCAATTATGGCATCGACTTCAAGGGCGGTTCGCTGATCGAGGTGAAGGCCAAGAGCGGCAACGCCGATATCGCCGATATCAGAGGCAGGCTCTCGGAACTCAACATTGGCGAAGTCCAGGTGCAGCAGTTCGGCGACCCGAACGACGTGCTGATCCGTGTCGGTACCCAGGATGGCGGCGAGAATGCCGAACAGACGGTCATCGACAAGGTTCGGGGCGAGCTGCAGGACAATTATGATTTCCGCCGCGTCGAAGTGGTTGGACCGACGGTTTCCGGGGAGTTGGCCAAGCAAGGCACCATTGCCATGCTGGTCGCGCTGCTCGGCATCCTGGTCTACGTCTGGTTCCGCTTCGAGTGGCAGTTCGCGGTCGGCGCCATCATAGCGACGGTGCACGATGTGGTCATGACCATCGGCTTCTTCGTCATCACCGGGCTCGAATTCAACCAGTCCTCGCTGGCGGCGATCCTGACCATCATCGGCTATTCGCTCAACGATACGATCGTGGTCTATGACCGTGTCCGCGAGGATCTGCGAAAATACAAGCGGATGCCGCTGCCGCAACTCCTGAACAACGCCATCAACGAGACGCTGTCGAGAACGACGCTGACCTCGGTGACGACAATCCTGGCGCTGCTGGCGCTGGTGCTGTTCGGCGGCGAGGTGATCCGTTCGTTCACCATGGCGATGCTGTTCGGCGTCGTGTTCGGCACCTATTCGTCGATCTTCATCGCGGCACCGCTGCTGATCCTGTTCAAGCTGCGGCCTCAGGCTGCAGCCGACGAGGAGAAGCCGGTCGGCGGCAGCAAGGCGGTCGCGACCTGAAGCGCGGCCCCGAAGGGGTGACAGAACGGTGACCGGCAAAGGCATCGTCATCCGCGAGGCGCATTTCCCCGGCCGCGCGCCGATCGAGGCCTATGGCAATGGCGGCTTCCGCTTCGCCGACATGTCGCATCGCGGTTCGCTGCTCTGTCTGCCGTCCGGCATCCATGGCTGGGAACCGGCGGATCCCTTGGTGCTGACGGCGGTGGATTTCGACAGGCTGCTGGCCGAAGCCGACAAGGTCGAAATCCTGCTGGTCGGCATGGGTCGGGACCTCCGGCCATTGCCGGCGGCACTGCGGGCCGCGCTGAAGGCGGCAGGCATTGCATCCGACCCGATGTCGACGGGTGCAGCGGTGCGGACCTACAATGTCCTTCTGGCGGAAGACCGCGCCGTGGCCGCCGCGCTCATTGCCGTCGATTGACATGTCTGAAAATGCCAAAATCGTCATGGACGCGGTGCGCGCCGCCGACCACGACCGCTACCTCACCGCGCTTTACGCGCCGGCCGACAAACGTGACGCGCTGTTTTCGCTCTACGCCTTCAACGCCGAGATCGCGGCCATTCGCGATCGCATCCATGAGGCGCTGCCGGGCGAAGTGCGGCTGCAATGGTGGCGCGATGTCATTGCTGCTGAAGATGATGGCACGGGCATCGGTCACCCCGTCGCCGACGTGCTGAAGGCGACCATTTCCGCTTGCCGCCTGCCAAAGCAGGCGTTCGACAATATGCTCGATGCGCGCATTTTCGACCTTTACGACGACCCGATGCCATCGCGCACCGATCTGGAAGGATATTGCGGCGAGACGGCAGCCGCGCTCATCCAGCTTGCGGCCATGGTGCTCGATCCCGACGAGGCGCCGCGTTTTGCCGAATTGGCGGGCAAGGCAGGCTGCGCACAGGCGGTCACCGGCCTGCTGCTCCTGCTGCCGCTGCACCGCAAACGCGGGCAATGTTTTGTCCCCGCCGATATCCTGGCCGCTGCTGGTTCGTCGCCCGAGGAGTTTGTTACCGGCGATGGTGGCCCTGGTGCGAAGCGCGCGGTGGCGGCGATGATCGCGCTGGCGCGGGACCATCTTTCCGCTTTCGAACAAGGCGCATCGGCTCTGCCGGTCTCGTTGTATCAGGCGTTTCTGCCGCTGGCCCTGTCGCGTGCCTATCTGGCGAAAATGGAGAGCGGCTCGCCGCTGGACCGTGTGGCGCGGCTGTCGGCCTTGCACCGGCATTGGCTGTTGCTGCGTCGCGCGAGCAAGGGTTGGCCTGTACTTTGACGTAAACGTCAATCATGCTAGGGAGTCTCCGGGCCAAAACTGTTGCCATAGACGACAGGCCAGCCCGGAGGAGATACCCATCCATGAGCTTGCCTTTGCTGGTCGCGATCGTCGCCCTTGGCATTGCGCTGTCGGTCGCCGCCGTGCATTTCACCGGCGGCAGCAAGACGGCCACGCTCGCCGGCACAGATCAGGCGCTGAGCCGTTTCGCCGAGGATTTTCCCGACGAAGTGGTGACGGTGGTGCGCCTGACGGCGGATGCCAGTACGGCGTTCCTCGATCTCGGGCGAGGGCGCATCGGGATCGTGCACGGCATTGGGGACTGCTTTTTGACCCGCATCGTCACGCCTCGGGACGCCACCGCTTTGCCTGCTGACAATGCAAACACGGTCTCGTTTCGGCTTGCCGATTTCACCTGGAAGGGCGGCCGCTTCAGCTTTGCCAGTGCAACTGATGCGCAAGGCTTGCTGAAAGCGCTTGAGCCCCAACACCTGAATTCCGCTGGGGAGGCGGCGTGATGGACAGCTACGATTTTCCGCAGGTCACCCAACTGGCCATTCCATTCTTCGTTGCCGCGATCCTGATCGAGCTTTGGCTGGTGCGCAGCGGCCGCGCCAAGGGCTCATTCGAGACGCGCGACACCTTGACCAGCCTGATGATGGGCACGGGCAACGTCGTCGCCGGGTTGCTGCTTGGGGTGTTGTCCTACTGGGCGCTGCTGTGGCTGTGGCAATTCCGCGTCTTCAATCTCGGCCTGTCCGTCTGGGTGTTCCTGGCCGCCTTCCTGCTCGATGACCTGCGCTACTATGTCTACCACCGCATTGCGCACAGGGTGCGCTGGGTGTGGGCCGAGCACGTCAACCACCATTCCAGCCAGCACTACAATCTGTCGACGGCGCTGCGGCAGAGCTGGACCGGGCTGTTCACCTTCATGTTCGTGCTGCAGGCGCCACTGGTGCTGCTCGGCTTCCATCCGGCGGTGATTGCTTTCACCTTCGGCTTCAACCTCGTCTGGCAGTTCTGGATCCACACCGAGACGATCGGCAAGATGTGGGGCTGGTTCGAGTTCATCTTCAACACGCCGTCACACCACCGCGTCCACCACGCCACCAATCCGCGCTATCTCGACGCCAACTATGCCGGCACGCTGATCATCTGGGATCGCATGTTCGGCACCTTCGTCGCGGAATTGGAGGAAGACCGGCCGCGCTATGGCATCGTCAAGAATCTCGGCACCTTCAATCCGTTGAAAGTGGCGTTCCACGAATGGATCGGCATGTTCAGGGATGTCTTTGCACCCGGGCTGAGCTTGAGCGACCGCCTGAACTATCTGATCAAGCCGCCTGGCTGGAGCCATGACGGATCGCGCGAAACCTCGGAGAGCCTGAAGGCCGCCTATGTCAGGCGAAATCCAGGCGAGGCCGGCAAGCCGGGGCTGCCGGCGGCAAGTGCCGAGGCTGCAGAATAGCTGTATCGTCATGGCTGCTATGAGGGTTCGCTAGAGCCGCCATCGCGCATCAGCGTCTCGTAGTCGCGACCGCCATAGAAAATGTTGACGATCCGCGAGACTATGATGATCCAGCGTCTCATCGTCGTTCTTAGCGAGAATGCGATCTCTGATCTCGAGGCGCCATCTGCGAAATCCGATTCTTTACCCGGTCGATCGCCTCGTCGAGCGGAACAGCCGGCCTCTTGTCCTCGATCGAAGCTTTCACCCGCGCCCTGATCGACGCCATGCGCTCGGCATGTTCTTCTTCCTCGCGCTGGAAGGCGCGAAGTGCAGCGCGGATGACTTCGCTTGCCGACCCGA
>NZ_JBHUGZ010000004.1:0-13584 GCF_042682145.1 Mesorhizobium newzealandense
CCGCCCGGCGGCAGATACGGATCAGCTCGTCCAGCCCCTCAGTGCCGACATGGCCGGAGGTGAAGACGCCGGCCGAAATGATGCCGGCATAGGCATCGTCGGCAAAGGGCAACTTGCCGCCGAGCGCCAGGCAATGAAGCGCCGAATAGACCCCTTTGCGGGCCGCCTGGCCAGCATGCCTTCAGAAATGTCGAGCGCCTCGACCTGGGGATAGCCGGCAATGTTCAACCATTCGCCGATGAGCCCGGTGCCCGCGCCGGCATCAAGCAGCGGTGCGGCACCGCGCGGCAGATGGCGGCCAGCAAGGCAAGGCAGATCGTCGGATGGCGGTAACCGGCGGCCGACATGTCGGCGTCATAGGTCTGCGCCCAGCGATCGTAGATCGCGGCCACGTCCTCGGGCCGTTTCGCCGCGTAGGCAGCGCCGAGGCCGCCATGATCCTTGCCGTCCGCCATCGCTGTTCTCCGCCAGCTCGCTGTTCGCCACTATCGGATGATAGCCAAACGGCGAAAAACTGTGGAACCGTTATCGCAAGAAATAACAAGCCAGGGGGCGGCCGGCATGATGACAGACGAGGCACGTGTAGCACTTGCCGCCATTCCCATGCTGGCCGACTACACCGGGCCGCTCGAACGGCTCGGCGGCCTCACCAATCTGGTTTTCAAGGCTGGCGAGTTCTGCCTGCGCATCCCTGGCAAGGGCACCGAGGAATACATCAACCGCGCCAACGAAGCGGTGGCGGCGCGCGAAGCGGCGAAGGCGGGGGTCAGTCCCGAGGTGCTGCATGTCGACCCCGGCACCGGGATCATGGTGACGCGCTTCATCGCTGGCGCCGAGACGATGTCGCCGGAAAAATTCAAGGTTCGACCCGGCAGCCCGGAGCGCGCCGGCGAGGCCTTTCGTAAGCTGCACAAGTCAGGCGCGGTGTTTCCGTTCCGCTTCGAACTGTTCGCGATGATCGACGATTATCTCAAGGTGCTGTCGACCAAGGATGTTCGCCCTGCCGGCGGCTATCACGACGTGGTGCGCGAAGCCGAGAGCGTTCGATTGGCGCTTGCCGTCCATCCCCTGCCCCTCGCCGCCTGTCACTGCGATCCACTGTGCGAGAACTTTCTCGATGCGGGCGACAGGGATGTGGATCGTCGACTGGAATATTCGGGCATGAACGATCCGCTCTGGGACCTTGGCGACCTCAGCGTGGAAGGAAAATTCGACACGGCGCAGGACGAAGAGATGATGCGCGCCTATTTCGGCGGTGAGGCCAGGCCGGACGAGCGCGGGCCGCATCGTCATCTACAAGGCGATGTGCGACCTGCTGTGGACGCTGTGGGGGCTGATCCAGCTTGCCAACAACAACCCGGTCGACGATTTCCGCGCCTATGCCGACGGGCGGTTTGCCCGCTGCAAGGCCCTGATGGAGACGCCGGAGTTTTCACGGCACCTTGCTGCGGTGTGCCGGGGTTAGGTACCAGAAATCGGACCCTAATTCACACCCTTCGGCACGTTTTCGGCGGCACCCGTGGTGTCGACCACTTTCTGGCGGTGGAAGATGAAGAGGCCGGCGAGAACGACGATGCCGAGCCGATCAGGATGCGCGGGCCTGGAACATCGCCAAAGAACACCAGTCCAAAAACACCACCGCCCACAGAAGCAGCGTGTAGTGCAACGGCGCCAGTGTCGAGGCCGGCGCCAGCTTGAGCGCCCTGGTGATCATCAGATGCGCGCCACAAGAGACGATGCCGAGCAGCAGCATGGCGCCGAAATCGAGCGCTGACGGCGTCTGCCAGGCGCCGATGGTCAGCACACCGCCGACCACCATCGTGCCGATGGTCCTGCCATGTCACCAGATTGGTGTCGCTGGTGCCGCGCAGCCGCGGTTGAGGATGATGGCGAAGGCGAAGGCAATGCTGCCGGCGAGTGCGAAACTCGATGACAGCGAGAACGCCGCCGAGGACGGTTTCAGCATGATCACCACGCCGCAAAAGCCGAGCAGGATCGCCACCCAGCGGCGCCAGCCGACCTTTTCGCCAAGCAGCAAATGCGAGAGTGCCGCGACATAGATCGGTCGGCCATGTAGAAGCTCATCACGTCGGCAAGCGGCAGGTAGACGACGGCGGCGTAGAACAACGCGGTGTCGAGCGTGGTCATCACCACGCGCAGCAGCTGCAGTTCGAGGCGTTCCATGCGAAACAGCTTGGCCGTGCCCTGATGGGCGATCATCGGGCCAAGCACGAAGAAGGCGCCGATGGATCGGATCAGCACCACCTGGCCAACGGAGAAGCTGGCGACCAGCCACTTGCCCATCGCGTCGTTCAGGGCAAACAGGAAGTCGCCGGCCAGCATCAGCAGAATGCCGGCCAGAAGCACGTTCCTGATGGTCGAATTCTGCGCCACGGGCTGCGTCATGCCGATCCCGATTCCTCCCCTGCGTAGCCGCGTCGTAGACGGAAGCGGCTGCTTTGACGAGGAGAAATCCGGAAATCGGCAAGGCCAGAACCGGGAATCGGCTGGGTCTGGCCTGTTCTATTGGGCCTGATGCGGCGTCCGGTGCCTGCGGTTCACCAGGCCTGGCCTGCCCGGAATGGAAAGCCTGGTATCCTGCCTCGTCCGCTCCGCCACCACCTTGCCCTGGCGATGACGCACAGGCGCTCGGCGCGCAGGCGCAAGGCCTCGATCGGATTGCCGGCATCGAGGATGACCAGGCTGGCGCGCTTGCCGACCGCCAGGCCGAGATGATCGAGCCCCATGATCGACGCGTTGACATTAGTGACCATGTCGAAGCAGCGCGCCATGTCGGCCGGGCTCGACATCTGGGCCACGTGCAGGCCCATGAAGGCAACGTCGAGCATGTCGGCGGTGCCGAGCGAATACCAGGGATCGAGCACGCAATCCTGGCCCCAGCCAACGCGGATACCCAGCGCCTGCATCTCCTTGACCCGAGTCATACCGCGGCGCTTCGGGAAGGTGTCGTGACGACCCTGCAGCATGATGTTGATCAGCGGATTGGGAATGGCCGAAACACCCGCCTCGGCGATCAGCGCAGCAATTTCGAAACATAGTAATTGTCCATCGAATGCATCGAGGTGAGGTGTGAACCGGCGACCTTGCCTTGCAAGCCGAGGCGTTGCGTCTCATAGGCAAGCTGCTCGATGTGACGCGACAGCGGATCATCGGTCTCGTCACAATGCAGGTCGACCATCAGGCCGCGCCTCGCCGCGATCTCGCAGAGCTCCGTCACCGAGCGCGTGCCGTCGGCCATGGTGCGCTCGAAATGCGGAATGCCACCGACGATGTCGACCCCCATGTCCAAAGCGCGGATGGTGTTTTCGCGCGCTGTCGGCGAACGATAGAACCCGTCCTGCGGGAAGGCGACGAGTTGCAGATCGATGTAAGGGGCGATCGTCTTCTTGACCTCGAGCAGGGCTTCGACCGCCAGCAGCCTGTCATCGCAGACATCGACATGGGTGCGGATGGCGAGCAGGCCCATCGACACCGCCCAGTCGCAATAGGCAAGCGCGCGGTCGCGCACCGCCTCATGCGTCAGCAGCGGCTTCAGTTCGCCCCACAGCGAAATGCCTTCGAGCAGCGTGCCCGACGCGTTGATGCGCGGAATGCCGTAGGAGAGCGTTGCATCCATGTGGAAATGCGGGTCGACGAAGGGCGGCGAGACCAGATTGCCACTGGCATCGATCGTCGTGCCGGCAGCGACGTCGAGCCTGCCGCGCTTCAGCTGCGAGACCACCAACGACCGCCTGGAGCGCGCGCACTTCTGCACCTGGTGGGGGCTGACAATGCGCCGGGATGATTATGCGGCTGCGGCCATCGAGGATCTCTACCTCCTGCACGAAATCTGGCACGCCGCGCACATGCCCTTCATTCCGGGTATCGGATTCGAGGCTTTCCACGGCAAGATGGAGCGCAACGAACTCGAAGCGAGCGTGGCTTCCGAACTGCTGGTTTATTTCAAGATAGATGGGCTGAGAGAAAGCGCGTTTCCTCATCCCATTTACGCAGACCGATTTCTGAACGATCCGGCCATGCGGCTTCTGTGGCGCGAAAATGAAGTCGTCGCCACCAACACACTGCTCGAAGCGCGCCGGAACGTCATGTATTCCAAACCCGAAGGGACATGGACCTGAGCGAGCGCTGGATTCGCAGATTCACCATGCAAAACCGGCAATGGTCGATCGTCTGGCCGATCGCTATCTCGAGATCGAGGACCATATGTATCGCTTCCAGCAGATGGCTCTCGGTGGCGACAGGATGGGAGCCGCCGACTTCACGCCGACTGGATCGAAGCCGAGGCCGCCACGGATACGGTGGACCACGTTCCTTTCCGCGACCAGGCGCTGCTGTTTTCCACCATCTATTGGGCCAATCGCGCAAAGTATGATGCCGCGCTGGCGGTGCAGCGAGCGAGCCAGCACGCACGGCGCCCCGAATAGGCGCGATCCGACTGCTGGAGGAGAACACGACCGGCGCCTGAAAGCGGCCGCCCATCCCGAGGCCATGCATGCCGCCCAAAAGTGGCCCCGGTTTTGGGGCAACGGCATGCACATAGAAATCGTCACATCCGCATTGCGGAATTCAGGCGCTCGATCATGGTCAGGGCGTGCTGCTTCTTGTCGAGATTGTAGGTGTCGGTCTCGGATATGGCGTCCAGCGCCTCATGCCAGGTGTCCGACAGCGTTTTGGCCCGGGCGAGATCGCCGGCCAAGGCAGCCCGGCTTGCGCGTCCGATAAAAGGTCGAGCGCCCGGCGGTTGAAGATCTCGAACTGGATCGCCAGGTCGCGGCCGGCGACAGCCTCGGCAAGGCGAAACGCGCCGCCGACATCGCCCTTTCTTGCCGCCACCAGGGCATCGAGCGTCGAGGCGATCTCCAGCCCGCCATACTGCGTCAACAGGATCGCGCTGCGCGCGCTGCCCCCTGCCCGCTCGGCCAGCGCTGCCCGCGCCGCCGGATCGTTTGGCGGTGGCGGTTCGGCGGTTTCCAGCACCGCCATCAGGTCGTCGGCATCGAGCGGTGTCAGCCGCACCACCTGGCAGCGCGACCGGATCGTCGGCAGCAGGCTGCCCGGCGCATGGACGATCAGGATGAACAGCGTTCGTGCCGGCGGCTCCTCGAGATTCTTCAGCAAGGCATTGGCGGCATTGGCGTTCATGTCGTCGGCCGGATCGACGATGACGACCCGGTAGCTGCCGTCATGCGAGGTCAGTGACAGGAAGCGGCTGACCTTGCGGATTTCGTCGACGGTGACGACAGTCTTGAAGCTCTTGGTCTTGTCGTTGAGCGGACGGGTCAGATGCAGCACCGAAGGATGCGCGCCGGTGGCGATCTGGCGAAACAGCGACGAAGCCGGATCGGGAATGGCAAGGCTTTCGGGCGCCTGCGCGAAGTCCGGGTGCCGCAAGAGATGAGCGCAAGGTGGAAGGCGAGCGTGGCCTTGCCGATGCCGACCGGTCCGGAGAAGATAAGCGCATGCGGCAGCTTTCCCGCACTATAGGCGGCCGTCAGCATCTCCGCGGCCTGCCGGTGTCCGACCAGACGTGGTGTCTCGGATGGCTCTGGCACGCCGTCCAGCGTATCGTGCTGCTCCGGTGCGATGCGCTCGAAGATCATGCCGGCGTTACCTGCCTGTTGCGCGTCGGCGTTCTTGCCTCCAGGGCCGCGAACACGGCGGCGGTGACGACATTCTCGACCGTATCGGGATCGGCGGCTGCGTCGACGACGATGCAGCGTTCCGGCTCGGCCGCGGCGATCGCCAGAAACGCCTCTCGGCGGGCCTGATGGATCGCCAGCGTCTCCTTCTCGAAGCGATCGGCGGTTGCTTCGGTGCCGCGCCGCAGCGTTGCGCGCCTGAGGCCTTCCGCCGGATCGATGTCGAAGATCAACGTCATGTCGGGCATCATGCCGTTGATGGCGACCTGCTCCAGCGTATCCATGAACGCGGGGTCGATACCGCCGGTGACGCCCTGGTAGACGCGTGAGGAATCCAGGAAGCGGTCGCAAAGCACGATGGTGCCACGCTCGACCGCCGGCCGGATGACCTGCTCGACATGGTCGGAGCGCGCGGCGGCGAAAAGCAGCGCCTCCATCTTCGGCCCGAATGGTTCGGCGGCGCCCGAAAGCAGCACATGCCTGACCGCCTCGGCGCCCGGCGAGCCGCCTGGTTCACGGGTGAGCAGGACATCATATCGCTTGGCGCGCATCTTCCTGGCCAGCCGCTCGATCTGCGTCGACTTGCCTGCTCCTTCGCCGCCTTCGAAGGTGATGAAAATCCGCGCGCCAATCGAAAAGCCTCTGCCATGCTTGCGGGTGTTATAGCGCTCTAGATAGTCCGCGTCGGGGGAAACGTCTATGCCGTCGGCGCTAGCGCAGCCAGCCGACCGCCAGTTCCTTGACGGCGTCGAGCGCGCGTTGCGGCAATGTGCGACGCCGATCGACTCGGCGGCGAAAAGCGGCGTCTCCTGGCTCAGCGTGTCGCCAATCCAGACGCGCAGCGCACCCACCGGCTGTCCTTCCTCCACAGGTGCTGCAACCGGGCCGTTGTAGACGATCTTGGCCGTCAGCTTGTCGCGGTTGGTGATCGGCAGGAAGATCTCGATCGGGCCCCTGGCCTTCAGCGTCACCCCGGATTTGGCGCCGCCAAAAACCTCGGCTTCGCCGACCACCTCGTCCTTGGCGAAGATTTCGGTCTTCTCGAAAGAGCGAACACCCAGTCGAGCAGCTTTCGCGCCTCTTCAGCACGTTCCTTGTCGCTGGCCAGTCCGCTCATCGCCGCGATCACCCGCGTGCCATTGTGACTGACCGAACCGACGATGCCGAAGCCTGAGGCCTCGCTCGCGCCGACAGCCAGGCCCGTCGGCGCCGATGTCCATCGCCAGCAGCGGATTGCGGTTCCGCTGCGAGACCAGCACCCTCATGACGGCTCTGGTCCTTTGGGCACGCTGTCGCTCACCGGCATGTAGAGATTGCCGCCATCGCGATATTTTTCCGCCATCGCCGCCATTCCTTCCTTCTGCGCTTCGGCACGATGTCGTGGGAGATGCGCATGGAGCAGAATTTCGGCCCGCACATGGAGCAGAAATGCGCCAGCTTGTGGGCCTGCTTCGGCAAGGTCTCGTCGTGGAACGAGCGCGCCGTTTCTGGGTCGAGTGACAGGTTGAACTGGTCTTCCCAGCGGAACTCGAACCGCGCCCGCGACAGCGCGTCGTCGCGGATCTTTGCCGCGGGATGGGCCCTTGGCAAGATCCGCTGCATGCGCGGCTATCTTGTAGGTGATCACGCCGGTCTTGACGTCATCGCGGTCGGGCAGGCCTAGGTGCTCTTTCGGCGTCACATAGCAGAGCATGGCGGTGCCGAACCAGCCGATCATGGCGGCGCCGATGCCCGACGTGATGTGGTCATAGCCCGGGGCGATGTCCGTCGTCAGCGGCCCGAGCGTATAGAACGGCGCCTCGCCGCAGATCGCGAGTTGCTTGTCCATGTTCTGCTTGATCTTGTGCATGGGGACATGGCCCGGACCCTCGATCATCACCTGGCAGTCCTTGGCCCAGGCGATCTTCGTCAGTTCGCCAAGCGTTTCCAGTTCGGCGAATTGCGCGGCGTCGTTGGCGTCAGCGATCGAGCCGGGGCGAAGGCCATCGCCGAGCGAGAAGGAGACGTCATAGGCGCGACAGATGTCGCAGATCTCCGCGAAATGCTCGTAGAGGAAGCTTTCCCGGTGATGGTGCAGGCACCATTTGGCCATGATCGACCGCCGCGAGAGACGATACCCGTGACCCTGTCAACGGTCAGCGGGATGTAATGCAGCCTCACGCCAGCATGGATGGTGAAATAGTCGACGCCTTGCTCGGCCTGCTCGATCAGGGTGTCGCGATAGACTTCCCAAGTCAGGTCCTCGGCGATGCCGCCGACCTTTTCGAGTGCCTGATAGAGCGGCACGGTGCCGATCGGCACCGGCGAATTGCGCACGATCCATTCGCGGATGTTGTGGATGTTGCGGCCGGTCGACAGATCCATCACCGTGTCGGCGCCCCAGCGGATCGCCCAGACCATCTTTTCGACTTCCTCGGCCATCGAGGAGGTGACGGCGGAATTGCCGATATTGGCATTGATCTTCACCAGGAAATTGCGGCCGATGATCATCGGCTCGCTCTCGGGATGGTTGATGTTGGCGGGGATGATCGCGCGCCCGCGCGCCACCTCGTCGCGCACGAATTCCGGCGTGACGAAATCGGGAAGCTTCGCGCCGAAGGCTTCGCCGTCGCGTTGCAGCTTGCCGTGCAGGATCTCGCGGCCAAGGTTCTCGCGGATGGCGACGAACTCCATTTCGGGCGTGATGATGCCGGCGCGGGCATAGGCAAGCTGGGTCACCGCCTTGCCGGCCTTGCCCTTGAACGGGCGGTTGCGAACGAGGAATTCCGGCGTCAGACGCTCGCCCACGGCGAAGCCGTTGTCTTCCGGCCTGACATGGCGGCCGTCATAAGCTTCGACATCGCCTCGCGCTGCGATCCATTCGTGCCGAAGCCGCGCCAGGCCTTTCTCGATGCTCGTCTCGACCGTCACATCGGTATATGGGCCAGATGGATCGTAGACCGTCACGGGCGGTTCACCCGCCGTCGGATGGACTGAGATTTCGCGCATCGGCACCCTGATCTGTGGATGGAGGACGCCGGATTTGTGGATTTTTCGTGAGGCAGGCAGCGGTCCCGTGGAAACCGCTGGGGTCAAGGCATTCATTGAGGCTCCTTTGCTCATTGCATTGGAGACCCAGTTCTGTGCCGGAAGGATGAAAAGACGCTTTGGCCGACCTGCTCGAGACAGGTCTTCGGGCATAAACTCCCGCAAAGCGCTTGCACCGTCCCTACGCCAGTATGAACTGGATCAGGTTCAACGGGTCACTGCGCTGCGAAAGCCAGCAGTATCTCAGCCCCTTGTCGGGACCCCCCTGGTGAATGTCTGGAGTTGAACGGGACGGCGCCGCTTTGTCAAGCGCCTGTCGACCGGCCATCCATCTCACTCGGACAGTTTTGGCCCGTGGGCGGCCACCGCTCGGCTATATTCCAACGACGACAGCGCCGCCGCTCAAGCCCGCTCCCGCCGCCGCCAGAAGAACTTTTTCGCCAGGCCGAAATGGCTTCGTCTGGTGGCCAGTGACAGCGTCAGCGGGATCGTCGCGGCGGAAGAATTGCCGTATTCGGCGATCGTCTTGACGACAGCACGATCGGCAAGGCCAAGGTTTTTCCCTACGGCATCAAAAATGCGGGCATTGGCCTGGTGCGGCACGAAGCGGTCGATGTCCTGCGGCTTGTGCGTGAGGCGGCTTCTTCTTCGACAACTCCAGAGGCCCTCATGCAGGTCATCGACGGCGAGCCCGTCGTCGTGGAGATCCGCAGGGGGGCAGCGCCGACGGCGTGCCGGAGAAGCAATGCGGCCCTTCTGGCGGCGACGACAGGGTTGCGTTCCACCAACCGGAAAGACCCTCCGCCGCAAACCTGAGCTTGGCGGATGATCCAACGAATCAATCTTGCGCGACGAGCGCAGCACTCGATACGCAGCTATGTATCGCGGCTACAAGAGTAAGCGTTCGTTCGATCTATTTGTCTGCGTTACTGCTCTTGCGGGGGGGGTTGAAGTAATTGAGGCTATTATAATCTTGTAACTCAATCACTGCGCAGAATTTTCGCTTCTAACGCCGCCACAACGAAAGCCCGTCTGGCAACCAGCGGGTGGGCTTCGCCACGCAGAACCTGAAGGCATGCATCCATAGCCAGTTTCCGCTTCTTCGTCTGATCATGGAAGCTCCGGAGCAGAATCGTGGCCGCGTCGTTCACATCGAAAATGACGCGCTCACGGTCATGTCGTCCAACTTGCACTACCACCGGTCGGACGAACCTGCTCGACATCCAATTACACCCTCAATACCGAGCTTGGTGCGGTCTGCGCCTGCCATGACGTCGGCTCGTTTCATACATGTATTGCCGAGGGCCGAATAGGGCCAGCAGACCTTGCCGGCCTTCACACTTCGTGCGCCAGCCACCTAGAGCGGTTTTCCCTTAATCGGAGTCGTTTGTTTGCAGTGAACGGCTTGTTCTGATTCCCTGATCGAAGTGATTTGCGGAAGGAGCAGCGGCATGGCACGAGCTTACAGCCTGGATTTGCGGACGCGTGTTATCGAGGCGATAGAGGCAGGCCTGTCGACCCGAGAAGCGGCACGGCGGTTTGCCATCGGGATATCGACGTCTGGTGCATGGTATCGGGCCTGGCGTTCGAGCGGCAATCTGGAACCTGGGCGGCAGGGCAAGCCGAAGGTATCGAAGCTGGACGCGCACGAGACTTTCATTCTCGCCTTGGTCGAGACCGATGAGCGGGACATCACGCTTGCCGAGATCGTCGATCGCCTTGCGGCAGAGCGCGGGGGTCAAAGCCAGCCTGACGACGGTCCATGCGTTCTTCGCAAAGCGTGGCATCACGTACAAAAAAAGACAGCGCACGCGGCCGAACAGCAGCGACCGGATGTTTTGGCAGCGCGGGAAGAGTGGTTCGAAGGCCAACTCGATCTCGATCCGAGCCGCCTGATCTTCATCGACGAAAGTGGCCTCAATACCAAGATGGCCCGGCTACGAGGCCGCTCTGCGCGTGGACAGCGTTGCCGGGCGGCTGTTCCTCATGGGCACTGGAAATCCACGACCTTCACGCCGGCCTGCGCCTCGACGGGATCGTCGCGCCCTGGCTCCTGGACGGCGCCATGGATGGCGAAGCATTCCTGGTCTACTTGCGCCGCGTCCTCGTGCCGACGCTTCAACCCGACGATGTCGTCGTGATGGACAACCTGCCTGCTCATAAAGTGGTCGGTGTCCGCGAAATCATCGAGGCTGCGGGGGCTTCCCTTCGCTATCTTCCGCCCTACTCCCCGGACTTTAACCCATTGAGATGGCCTTCGCCAAGCTGAAGGCTTTACTGCGAAAGGCAGCAGCCCGGTCCATCCCGGAATTATGGGACGCCGTGGCCGTCGCCATCGATCGTTTCCACCCAAAGAATGCGAAAACCTGTTCGCCCACGCCGGCTACGATGCCTAACCGTGATTATCCAGAAACTGCTCTAGCGCAAACTCTGCCGCAATGCCGGCGCTTCTGGCGGCGGGCGGGGATGCCGGCAGAGGTAGAGGGCGGGCGGGCCTGCAGCGGCGGGTGAAGGTCCGGGAGAGAGGCTCCCGGCGTCCGCCGCGGAGCAGCAACCATGACACAGATGGAATTTCACACGCCCGTCCGTAACGCGCGTGCCGGTTACAAGGTCGACGTCAGCCGCGGCCAGCGTGTCGGTCGCGTGTCGTCGGAGTGGTTCAATCGGCCGGCCGACGAGCGCTACCTTTCTCTCACCGATCTCCATAATTCGGTGAAATGGCGAACCGAACGCATCAAGACCCGCCTCGTCGAAAGCGAACTGATCCGCGTCGACGCCAGCCGCGACGATCGGGAGCGCCTGTGGCTAATGCTGCCCGATGCGCATGCCCCTGTTGCACCCACGCATTGGAGTTTTGGCCAACTCGCCAGCCTGGTCGGCGCGCCGGCCACCTATCTGCGCCAGCTTCCAGCGCCGCTGGCTGCCATCAATCTGCAGCACGGCCGGAACCCGTAACTCCACCAGCAGCCGCGCCGCCGGCGCCACCTGCGGTCGCTCCAGCCGCTCCACCGCCGGAAGTGGCCAACCCGCCCGCGGCACCGGCTACCCCGCCTGCGCCCGTGCCGCCGACACCGCCAACGCCTGTCGCTCCGACGCCGCCGGAGGTCGCGGTCATTCCGCCGCCCACCGTCGCGCCGCTGCCGCCACCGGCGCCGGCGCTGCCGACGCAGCCCGAGGGCCACCGCGACGCTGTCGTCTGGCTGGCGGTGGCGCCCGACGGGCACACGATCATGAGCGCCAGCACCGACCACACGATCAAGCTCTGGGACATCGCTGGCAAGCAACTGATCCGCACGCTCGGCGCTCACAAGGACATGGCGCGCACGGCGCTGTTCATGCCCGATGGCGTCAGCGCGCTGACGGCCGGCGATGACGGCGAGATCGTGCAGCGAAAACTTTCCGATGGCGCGGTGCTGCACGTCTACTCGGCGGGCGAGAATGGTGGCGTCAACAAGCTGGCGATCAGCCCGGACGGCAAGCGCGCCGTGACCGGGCACGAGACCGGAAACGTCATCGTCTGGGACCTCGAGAAGGGCACCGTGCTGCATGTGATGAGCGGGCACGACTGGTCGGTCAGCGCGGTCGCCGTCTCGCCCCGACAACGCGGCCGTGACGCGCAATCGCACGGTGTTCGAATACTGGGCGCACGAGGCCTCCTTCCTGCCGGTCGAGACATATCCGCTGATGCGCTGGCGCATGCAGCGGGCCGAGCGCGGCGATGAAATGTATCTCGGCCTCGCCAAATGGGGCCGCGAACACGCTGGCTACATCGAACAGATCTACCGCGAGGTCGTCGATCGCGGCCCGATCGCCGCTTCCGCGCTGGAAGGCCAGAAAGGCTCCGGCGGCTGGTGGGGCTGGAGCAATGCCAAGCATGCCTTCGAATGGCTGTTCTGGGCCGGGCGCATCACCACGGCGCACCGTCGCGGGTTCGAGCGGTTCTACGATCTGCCAGAGCGCGTGCTGCCGCAGGCGATCCTCGACCTGCCGGTGCCGGCCACCGAGGACGCGCACCGCGAGTTGCTGCGCATCTCGGCCCGCGCCCACGGCATCGCGACGGCTGGCGACCTACGCGACTACTACCGCCTGTCGCCCGCCGACATGAAAGGCCGGCTCGAGGAACTGGTCGAACTTGGCGAACTGTTGCCCGTGCGTGTCGAAGGCTGGGACAAGCCGGCTTATCTTCATAAGGACGCGCGCCTGCCACGCAAACTCGAGGCCCGCGCCCTGCTGGCGCCGTTCGATCCGGTCGTCTTCGAGCGGTCGCGCACCGAGCGACTGTTCGATTTCCACTACCGCATCGAGATCTACACCCCGGCCGAAAAGCGCCAATACGGCTACTACGTCCTGCCCTTCCTGCTCGGCGACAGGATCGTCGCGCGCGTCGACCTCAAGGCCGACCGGCCGGCTGGCGTGTTACGCGTCCATGCTGCTTACGCCGAGCCCGGCGCGCCCGCTGAAACCGCTGGTCAGCTGTTCGAGGAACTGAAGCAGATGCAAGGCTGGCTTGGACTAGAGAGAATGGAAATCACACCGGCCGGCGACTTGGGTCCGGCACTGCTGAGCTTGAACCATCAGGGCCGCTCTTGACATCAGCCGTCGGCCGCAGACGTTTGAGGGAGTTTTGTCGGCCCAGGTTCAATCATGGCATCGCAAGAGGTTCTCGACCTGATCCACGAGGCGTTGATTGCACATGGGATCAACACCATCCGTGGACAGCACGATGTCAGTCTTGAGCTGGAAAACCTGCGGTTTGAAGCCCGAAATCTTGGATAGGGAGCAGCGAGACTCGACACTCTGGCTTGTCGTCGAAATCCATATCTTCTCGCCGTTACTGGGCACTCAGCCCGTCATCGAATCGTTCGTTGGAATGGGCGACACACGTCAACAGGCGACA
>NZ_JBHUGZ010000005.1:0-153031 GCF_042682145.1 Mesorhizobium newzealandense
GGCTTTTTGTTGACCGGCGATTCCGGGCTCCGGAAACCGCGCGCCGCTTCCTCAAAGTTTCGAGATTCGTGGTTAAGCAACAGGGTTAAACGCCTTTTAACCTTTGCAATTCATTATCCACGACTGAAAGCCAATTGCATTCGGACACGATGGCCGTTCCGAACTTCCTAGGGGTGACAAGCATGTTCAATACAGCAAGAAAGGCCCTGCTCGCCGCGCTGTTCGCGGGCCTGGCCTGGCCGGTGTTCGCAGCCGACCTTCAGGAGCCGGTGGTCGAAGAGGCTCCGCCGCCGGTTTACGAGCAACCGGCCGATGTCGGTGGCTGGTACATTCGCGGCGACCTTGACTATCACAAGTCGACCTTGCGCGGCATCGACTATATGACTTACACCATCGATCCCTGTAACTGTACGGTCACGCCCGGCAGCAAGAGTTTCGACTTCGGCAAGCTCAAGGGCGGTTTCTCGCTCGGTGGCGGCGTCGGCTACAAGATCAACGATCACTTCCGGACGGATCTGACCGCCGACTACTGGTTCAAGTCGAACTTCGACGGCGGCACCTCGGATCTCCTCACGACCTCGACCGAAGTGTCGAAGATGAGCGCTCTGTTGCTGCTCGCCAATGCCTATGTTGATATCGGCACCTGGCACGGCATCACGCCTTACGTCGGCGCAGGTATCGGTGGCGCGCGCGTCAAGTGGGATACTGTCTACGACCCGAACACCACCGAGACCAATCCCGGAGCATCCAACTGGCGTTTCGCCTACGCGCTGATGGCAGGTGCTTCCTACTGCTTGACGGACAAGGTGATCCTTGATGCGGGCTATCGCTACAGCCACATCCAGGGCGGCCGCATGTTCGAATGGGATGCGAGCAGCGCCGGCCCTGGCTTCGACGGCGGCATCAGCACCCACGAGGTGCGCGGTGGCCTGCGCTATCAGTTCGGCGGCAACAACGGTTGCTCCGTTCCGGTGGCCTACCAGCCCGAACCCGAGCCGGTCTACACCAAGTAACACTTGCTTTGCTTGGACGTTCGCGAACCGCCCGGCATCAGCCGGGCGGTTTTCGTTTGGGTCGCCTGGAATGAAAGTTCCCGCCGGAAATGAATTCGCTAACGCTCTGTTAGCCTTAACCGGCACTTAACCACTATGGTTAACAATGATGCCTGAAACGATGGCTGCCGTTGCAATTGCTGGCGGCGCCAAATTCGGGAGTCGGGTACCATGACACTCACATCGCGTATGATGCTGACGATTGCCGCACTCGGCCTCGCGCCGCTGACGCCCGCACTCGCTGCCGATTACGATCCACCGATCTATGTCGACCAGGCGCCAGACTATGTGCCGGTCGAGGTCGGCTCGGGCTGGTATTTGCGCGGCGATGTTTCTTATCTGGCGCAGAAGAGCTTCGAGAATGAGGATTTCGCCTTCACGCCGGCCAGCTTCAGCGACAAGGAAGATCCCATCTTTGCCAGCATTGGCTTCGGCTACCATTTCAACGACTATCTGCGCGCCGATCTCAATCTCGGCTATCTGCCCGGCAACAAGATCGGCGTCGGCTATGACGATACCGGGATCGTGTTACCGCCGACAACATCGACCGAGGCATCCGCATCGCTGAAGAACTACGCCTTCTCGGGCATCCTCAACGGCTATGTCGATCTTGGCACCTATGTCGGGATCACGCCCTATCTCGGCGCCGGTATCGGTGTCGTCCGCAGCACGCGCAAGCTTTCGGCGAGCTATTTCACCGACAACCTTGATCCCACCGACGATTTCGTCCTGAACGACGACAAGACCAAATACTCCTTGGCCTATACGCTGAATGCGGGCCTTGCCTATCAGGTGTCCAAGAATGTTTCCGTCGATCTGGGCTATCAGTATTTTTCCGCCCCCGACGCCGAATATGTGACGGCCGAAAGCCTGACTTCCTTTCCGGTCCACAAGGGGATCAGCAACCATCAGGTCAAGCTCGGGCTGCGCTACGATCTCTGGTAGCAGGCTCGGTACGGATGAAGACACTGACGGCGGATTTCTTCGGTCCGCCGTTTGCATTTGAAGTCACGACATCCTGATCGCAGATCGCCGGTACCCCGGCAGCGACAAAAACTTTCCTCTTGACGCCCGAAGCCTGAACGAATATCGCCGTCCGTGGGCCACCCCTCCCCAACGAGGGTTGACGCCGGATGCTTTTTTCTCTTTCTTTTTCAATTATTTACGGCCTTGTCGATTTCAGGCTGTGTCAGAATTGTGCCAAAAAGCACGTCGGTGACGGTGAGATCGGACATCGCGTGCGCATAGGTCTTGACCAGCGTCGCGACATCTTTCCAGCCGCCCAGCTGCGCGACGGTTTTGACGTCGACTTTATTGTGCAGCATCGTCGTGGCGAAGCCATGACGGCAGGAATGCGGCGACAACTTGCGGATGGCGGCGCGCTTGATCGCCGCGTCCCAGACCTGGCGCACGCTCTCGCGGCTCACATACTTGAACACCAGGTCTTCTAGTTTGCGATTCGACGGAATGTTGGACAGGGCGGCGAGCAGCGCCGGCGGCAGATGAGCGATACGCTCGGCGCCCACCTTGGTTTGCCGGATCCTCACAGTGCGCGCTGCAAGGTCGACATCGTCCCAGGTGAGCGCCACGGCCTCGCCGACGCGGGCGCCAGTGCCGAACATGAACAGGCAAAGCGCGCCGAGATGAGGCGACGCGCTGGCGGCAAAGGCGCGGCACCAGGCCAGGGTCGCCGGTTCCTTGATCCTCGTTTCGACCTTGAAGCGCTTGACCCGTAGGCGCGGGCACCATTCCTCATCCGCGCAGTGATTGATCACGGCTTGCGTCGGAACGATCACCTGCCGGTTGCGCGTTGCCGGCCCGGCCGTCGGATAGAGCTTGATCGCCGCCCGCTTCAGAGCCTTCTCGGTGATATCCCTAACCGGGGTTTCCTTCCAGTGATCCTCGACGCGATCGAGGAAGCGCGTCGGCCTGCCGGCTTGCCGGTACGCAATTGCGGCATCGGCGAAGGTCAGCGCCGCACCAGGTCCATCGAGATGACGCGTCCACTCGCGGCCTTCCCTTTCGGCGGTGATGCGCTGCGCTCTTGCTTTGTCCGCAGTTTCCGTAGTGCCGCGTATCCGCCGGCCGGCGACGGTGCCGCGATAGTGCCAGATTTCGCCGCGCTTGAAGAGTTTGAGGGGCATGGGCGTGTCGCTTCCATGATCTGACTGACGTCGGCCTCTGTGAGGATCATCTTCTTCCCAAATTGAGAACAAGCGCCCAAGGTTCGGGCGAGTTCGCGCAGCCATCGGGGCGAGACGCCCAGATGCTCGGCCAGATCTTCTGGCGTGACGTACACGGGCAGGAGCCCTGTGCCGGATTGCGTTGCTTCAGAGCGGCGCATTTGCTTTTAGCTCGCCTTCTGCTTGCCGGACGTAATCAACACCTTGCCGTGGTTGCGTCGCAACTCCGGCCTGTTGATGACCCCACTTTCGTTGACATCGAGCGCAACCGAAATGAACGGAAGTCTAGATCGCCTCGCAAGATTCGCCGCGGTCGCTTCCATATCTAGCACGCTGGCAGGGCCGTCGAATTTTGGGTCCACCCTATCCAAGGGGCTGCCCTCAGCTGCGACACGAAGTTTGTCGCCATCGTAAAAGCCGATTTCAACCTCGCCATTCGGCCACCAGATAGCCTGTCGGCTGTGGGCGACGTATTCGCGCACGCCCATGCCGAGCAGCAACTGATCGACCAACCATTCGATCTTTTGATCATATGATGCCTCTCGCCAATCTTCGCCGTTTTCGTGGCGCGCTCGCTCACTCCCTGTACGCGATCGGCCCAGTTCTGGGATGCTATCAAACACCGAAACCGGATCACTTTCCCAAACGTCCTTTCGCCACATGAGGGCGGTCTTCACCATCGAAAGCGCGATGCGCGGAGCATAGGCACTGCTGACCACAGGCCCTTTCCCCTGATCGGCAAACATCTTCATCACGTAAATTTCTGCTGCCGACAAAATTGTAAATCGGGCATGGGTGTCATGCTTGGGCAGATATCCATGCCGGCGCCAGTCGCGTTGCGAGTCGGTTGACACCCCCGTCATCCGCTCGATCTCGGCCGGGGTGTACTCAGTCATGTGAAAGGAAAGCGTCCAGACGTCGGTGTTCGGGATCATTCGCACGGCCTCGCTCGTGAACAATCCGTGATACATCTCACATTTTTGAAACCGTGACAAGCATCACGATTTAAACGGTTTCACACACGGTGGGGAAATTCCCCACCGTGCGCAAATTAGCCAACGAAAATCAGCATGTTACAGCAGCAGTTCCCCGTGAAACAAACCGGCCCGACCAAGGAGCCGGGCCGATTTGATCGAGTTGGAAACTGGCCTACGACACCTTCCGCTTAATGAAGGCCTCTAGGCGGTCTTCGGGAATGACGTCCTCGCCGCGTTGGTGGCGATAGGCGAACATGCGTTGACCGTCCTTCCTCTCAGAAAGCAGCCGGACAGGGTAGCTCGCGCCATATTCGGTCTCATAGACGCCGTCGCCTTCGTAGCGGCCATTCCGCATATGTGCGGAGATGATCACGCCACAACCGGTTTCGCTTTCATCGCCTAAAAAATCGAGATCGTGCCAATAGGCGATCCTCGGCTCGATCTCTTCTGCGGCCTTTTTGAGCTCGGCCAGATGGTGCGCGTAGCGCTCGCGAGCCGTCATCGGCGCGGCCCTGGAAGCGCTGACAGGCATGGCGGCGACAGGAATTGCTGCCAACACGCCAAAGGCGTTGCGTCGGGTGATGTTCATGGGTTTTTCTCACTGGTTTGGGTTGACGGCAAGGTTTCGCCGGCCGCCGGAACACGGGTGTTCGGCATGGTGGTTGCTCCAATCGTCGCATTATGCGATAACCGTTTTTGTGTAACGTTACGCGATTAAAGTCAACCGATTTTAGGTAAGGTTTCGTAAAAATGGAAATATCGCCGTCGCAGTGTCGGGCCGCTCGGGCGCTGCTGGACTGGTCGCAGGCACAACTATCAGCGGCAAGCAAGGTCGCCACGAAGACGCTTGCCGATTTCGAACGCAGCAAGCGAACGCCCTATGATCGGACGTTGGCAGACGTGCGCGCCGCGCTTGAAGCTGCCGGCGTGATTTTCGTCGAAGAGAATGGCGAGGGTCCAGGCGTTCGCCTGCGAAAGCAGCTCTAGCGTTTCTGGTTGGCGGCGCCAGATGTTTGTGCATTCTGGTATTCGTCGTGTTACAGATATACAACGGAACTGGAGTATAACCGTTGCCTATCCGTAACGACCATCATGCATACATACGCCAGGCCGGACATTGCACGCGATGCAAAACCGCCCTCGACGATCCCGCTTACATGGTGCGCGAACGCATCATCTGGAACGTGGTCGAGGATACTGCAATATGGCAGGTCGAGTGGGCGCCTGTTTGCGAACCGTGCGCCGGGCCGGCCGCGTGCGACAACTCCCGGCGCAAGTATGTGTGCGGCGGCTGCGGCATCCAGCTTCTGGGGCCAGCAGCCTGGCGCGGGCGCTTCTGTTCCGAACGATGCGAGCAACGCGTCAGGCGTGCGCAGCACCGGGCAATGTCGCTCCGATTGTGCGACAACTGCCGAGGACAGTTTCCCGGTCGTGCCGATGCGCGTTTTTGCTCACCTGCCTGCCGTCAAGCTGGCTACCGCTCGCGCAGAAGTGTTTCACGGGAAGAGCACTGAAACAGAGACGCGCCCTTGCCAGGCAAGGGTTGGGCATCAGGAATCCGCGAGAGCTGCCGCGCGGCTTGGCTCAAGCCCCGATCCACGCCTTGAAATCGGCAACAAGAGCGTCCTGTACGGTGGTCGACGGGACCGTAGAAAATGTGGCCCCTTCGAAGAAATTGATAGGAGCCTGCCCTGAGCCGCCCTTACCGCCGATGTTGAGCGCACCCGTGAGCGTTGAGTTGCCAGAGACCGTAGCGCCCGACCATGATCCACCGTTGAGGCGGCAGTAAAGGTTGCCGCTTTCGTGCCTCCACTCCGCGACATATGCCGTAGCAGTGGAAACTGCAAACCCGGACCCGAGAGCTGGTGCCCATTGCCCTTGGTTGTAGGAATTCAACTTGCCCGGCTGCAGGTAAAGTCCGAGGTTCGTATTGCCATCCCCGAAGACCAGGTTATTACTGCCCGCAGCGCTCCATAACAGGAACGAGGCGATATAATATCCGCTAGTTGCCGAGATAAAATTCGACATCACGGAACCAGAGAATTGCTGATTGATGGCGTCGCATTTCGCACTGGTCCGGCTATTAGGCCCAGCGGTCTGGACAGTCAAATTCGTCGGGGAGGCCGCAAGGTTCCGACTTCCCGCCCCGGTCTGGTCGTTGAGCTGGCTCGCCGTTGTAGTGCCATTGTAACGAGCATTGCCAGCAAACGAGGTCAGCAGATCGCGGGAGAGCGAGTAGGCGCCAGTTGGCGATAGGCCGTCGAGCGGCGGGGGTGGCCCAGCAGGTGCCGTGGCCCGACGCGCGCCGAACCCGATTAGTTGATTGACCATCAGCATCGGATCAGTCGTCCTTCAGCGTATCGATCACGTAGAGCACCACGACGCCGTGCAGCCTGGCGTCGATCGCCATGGTGTCGGAGCCGTTGGCCGGATCGCGGTGAATGCGGAACATGACCAGATCGCCCGCAGCCGGCGACCCCGAAACGGTGACAGCACCGCTTTCCGCTCCTTGATATGATGTGTTCGTGGTGCCGCCCGTGTCTGTGACGACGACCGCCGTGCCGAAGGCGACGTCAAGCGCGTCGCCGTCCGATACGGCCACCGCGTCGAGACCAAAAGCGACGCCGAAATTCGTTGTCGTCGCGGCATGCGACCAAACCGGGATGAAGGTGACAGTGCCTTCGTTCCAGCTCTTCGGCATCCGGATATCGAACTGCGCGAACTCTTGCGTCGTGGTGTCAAAATCCAGCGTCGCCAGCATGTTCTTGTTGGTGGCCATCTCGGCCGTGCCGGTTGCTGCCCCGTTCGTGGTTCGCGGCACCATGGCGCCGGCTGGCACCCAAACCGTCTGCTTGCCGATATCCGCCGCGATGGTGCGGTTGGCGGAGAGATCGCCGCCACCAGTCAAGCCGGTTCCGGCGGTGATTGTTCGGGCGCTTGGCACAGTGCCTGTCAGCACCAGTTGGGTATAGGCGATCGCCGTTGTGTTGAGCGTGCCGCCAGCATTCGAGGTGCAGAGCCAGAGCGTGTCGGCGTTGGTCGACCCTTCCTCGACCACGATGATCGAGCCGGGGTGTTCATCGTATGTGTCGAAGGCGGCAACGCGAGCAGGTGAGACGCCGACGACATAGATGCCGTTCTGGGCCGGGCTGGACTGATCCTTCACCAGCACCAGGTCGTCGGTCGCCAGTGTGACACCATCGAGGCTGTCACCATTGTTCAGCGCCGTCGAGATGGTAATGTTCGCGGCGGTCGCTGCACGGACCTTGCCGCCGTTGCCGAGGTTCACCACCAGGCCGTCGACATAGGTCTTGACGGCCTTCTGCGAGGCAACGCGGGTATCGGAATTCGCAGCCAGCGTGCCGTCCGTATCGAGCGCCAGACCGTCCTTTATCAGCTTGCCGGTCGTGCCGTTGTACTGAACGATATGGCCGTCAACGGCGCTGGCTGGTCCCACGACGTCACCGGCGCCACCGCCGCCAGCCAGCAGCGACCATGCCGAACCGTCGAAGAAATAGTAAGCGTTGACGTCCTGGGCGTAGGCAAGGGCACCCTCGATCGCCGGCAGGAACAGCCATGCCGAGTTGTAGTACTCTGCGACCTTGGTCGCTTTGCCCGTCCATGCGCCGGTCGGTGACGCCCCAAGGCAATACACGTCACCTTCGGCCGGCGAGCCCGGAGGCGCGGTGTCGCCGATCGAGACGGCCGGGAAACAGAAAGCGCCGGCCTCCAGCTTGGCGATCGCCTCGTTGACCGTCACCGACCGGTTGTTCTGCGTTTCCGCCAATTCGGTGATGCCGAGGCGATTGGAGGTCGTCATTCTGCAGGTTCCTTCTTGGGCAACTGTGAAAACCACTCCGGAGCCTGTCGCATCGAGGCCGCGATGTCTTCGTCGGAAAAGCCCATCCCAACGCAGCGCTGGCGGAGGTCGAAAAGCTGGACCAGAATCTTGCCCTGGACCATCGGAAGCGGCTTGGATGGCGGCTGTTTCATCGATACTGCGCTCCTATTGGCGGTTGCTGGCGCGGCGGTCATCAGTTCATCTTCCGTGCTCGAGGCGAGACTCCGGTGCGCCGGCGCTGCAGCTCGTCGGCGATCGAATGGCAGGTCCTGCGGAGGAAGTATTCGGCGGCGATCGCGCGCCGCATGACGACTGGAACGGCATCATCACCCTCGTCGATCTCGGCATTGATGACCCCAATGATGTCGTCATGGGCGCCGCGGATTCTGGCGCCCTCCTCGATGATGTCATCGAGCGATAGCAGCGGCAGTCGGACGGGAAGCGCCTCGAGGTCGGTGAGCTGCTTCGCGGTGAGCCCTGCGCGGGCCATGGCGTCGAGCTCCGGGGCGGAGTCTGGTTCAAGCTTCATTTCGTGCTCCTGTGTGGCGAGGCGGCGCGCAGCGCGCCGCCCTCAGGTCGTCTCTCAGGATCAGGTCGAGCACTTCAGGAGCTTCACGGCCTCGAAGTTCGAGACGTCGCCACCGGTGCGCCGATAGGCGTAGAAGATCACATTCGGCTTGTCGGTGTAGGGATCCCGGAGCATCTTGATCGCCTGCCAATCCAGGATGGTGTACGCCTTTTTGAAATCGCCGAACGCGATCGGGAAGAGATTGGCACCAGGTGCCGGCATGTTTTCATCAAACTCCACCGGCCGGCCGAGGAGTGACGGCGGCGCACCGGCTGTCATGCCGGCACGCCAGATATAATCGCCGGTCGAGTCCTTCAGCTTGTCGAGACCATTGGCGGTGGCGCTGGACATCAGCCACGTCGCATTGGCGCGGTATGGCGCCCGGAGTGCCCAGTACAAATCCTTCACGCCGTTGGCCTGGCCGGAGGCGTCGGCAACGGTCGCAGCGGAGCCTGACGCCACGTACTGCAGCGTTCCCCAAGCCCTTGTCGCGTCGGCCGTTATCACCGCGGTCCCGGAGTAATCCATGAAGCCGCGGGCCTTCTTGACGCCATCGCCGAGGACATAGGCCAGTCCCTCGGTTCGGCCGAACTTGTCGGAGATCTTGCCTTCGATCCAGGAGCCGATGTTCACGAAGGAGAGGTCCAGCAGCTTCTGGGTGACCTTCTGATTGGCGTAGATTTCGTGCAGCGGGATCGCAAGCAAACCGAGGGTCGAAGCCGTCGTTTCTGGGCGGGCTTCGCGCTCGCCGGCCCATGTCGCACCGATGTCGGAATAATCGAGCGGCTCCTCCCAAACGTCCCCGTTGTCCATCGGGATGACACGGGCGAGGCGCCGGATCGGCGACTGGTCGAATATTTTCTGATTGATCGTCGTCGACATGTTGGTGCCGGTGATGTAGCCGCCGGCGGGCCCCTCGTCGGTGGACAGCGCCTTGATCTCGACCTCGGAACCCGTCTTGATGAAGGCGCCGAAGGCCTTGTGTTCCGCCTCGATCTCCGGAGCGGAGTGACCGCTGGCGCGCGACTTCGTGCCGTTCGGCGCCCGCGCGAGAGCGGTCTTGATTTCCTCGAGCGCGTTCTCCAGCTTGCGCTGGCCCGCGGCTAGTGTTTTGACCTCACCATGATAGCCGGTGAACGCCGTCTTCAGCTCATCCAAGTCCATTTCAACGTCCTTTCAGGTCTGTTTTGGCCGCCTGGATCGATGCGATCAGGTCGGCAATTTGGTCGGTGTCGATCGGTAGAGAAGTCCAGCCGCTCGCGGCGATCATGCCGGCCGCAGCCTTCGAAAAGCCGGCATCGCGAAGGAAGTCCTGGAATTCACGGATCGTCTTGATACCGTCGGCGGGCGCGTCGTCGCCCCATAGGCGCTTCACGTCGTAGACGCGGGACAACACGTTCGACGGATCGTCGACGAGCGAGACCTCCCGCAGGTTGGCCGCCTTAATCCAGCGAGCCGGCTCGCCTGGTTTGCCGGATCCTTTGCGGGATCCACCAGGCGGCACCTTGTATCCGATCGAGAGGCCAGGAAGGCCGCCTTCCTGCAGCTGGGCGTAGTTCCATTTGCCTTGCTCGGTGTCGAGGCCGATGAGACGGCCCTTCACATGAAGGCCGTTCGGATCCTCCGACATCGCATCCCAGACGCCGATCGGCTCGTGACGGTTCCCCGTCATGGCGCCGTGCATCTTGTACATCGGCGGCAGCGGGCGACCCTCACGCTGGCGATCGAGCAGCGATTTGGCGAAGGCGCCAGGCTCGATGACGTCGCCATGGCTGTCGGTGTTCCCGAAAACGGACCCGTAGCCTTCGAATGTTCCTCGCGCTCCGCCACTGGCGAATTTCACCTCGAACGGCGCGCCGATGCAGCCGAAAGACGGCTGTGTAGCTGGGTCATGAAGGGTATCGCGCGTCATAGGCGCACCTCGAGCGTAGTTGCGAAAGGGGTTGAATTCACCACTTCGCCCGGCATCCCGCCGGCGCTTTGAGGCGCGGTCTCAGCATCCCGCCGATGACACGCAGCGAGGAACCTACGCATCGCCCGGCTTCCCGTCAACATCGGGTGTGGATAACTCAGTCGGCCGCCCGTCGCGGCCGATGCCGAACCGCTCCAGGTCGCCCGCAGCGGCCCTCGCCCTCAGGTCCTCGAGCTCCGCCTTGGCAGTGGCGTTGTAAGCGTTGGAGTACCGGCGCCGGGCCTCCCGTCGGCAGACTTCGCTGCATCTCGTCGACGGCTGCCGCCGTCCAGTCTGCACCGCCTCGAAGTCTTTGCCGCAGACCGCGCACGTGACCGAAACCAGTCGCCGAGGGGCAGTGGTTTTTAAATGGTCGTTTGCACCGGGTTGCGTAAGATGCATCTGCCGTTTTATCAATCTTTTCAAAGCCTTATCGTTTGCCATGTCTGGCTCCTTATCCGCACTCCCCCGAAATTCCGGGGCAAAAAGAAAAAACCTGTGACTGAGCCCGAAGCGGTTGGAGCCCCCATCCGACCCAGAGATTTGACCCCCCCTCCCCATGTTGGCCGGGAGGACCCGCCGAATTGCCCCTGTTCATGGCGTCGCCTCCTTGCCGATCGACGCCAGTCGTTCATTCGCCATCCTCTCGCGCAGCCATTTGAGCCCCCAACCTCGGCGCTGGAACTCTTGGCCGACGGCGGTGTTGAACCAAAGGTTCTGCGGATCCGCCGCAGCCAACCATGCCTCGATGTCGGTCCCCCTGATCTGATCGCATAACCTTCGCTTCGCCTGTTCGCTGCCGGCGTCAGCTCGACTCGGTTGCTGTGGTCTCCCACCGGGGATTGCATAGCGCTGTTCCTCTGGCGGTTTCGCTCCACTGTTCCCAAGCCTCTTGCGACGGTCGATGCCGGCCGAGAGTTTCTGCTCGCGCGCGCCAAGAGTTCCTTCAAAGAGTTCCTTCAAAGAGTTTGTGTCCCCCTTTTGGGGACCATTAACGTCCCCCTTTTGGGGACCATTAACGTCCCCCTTTTGGGGACCATTAACGTCCCCCTTTTGGGGACCATTAGCACCCGCGCAAACGTCCCCTTTTGAGGGACCTTGCGTCGGGCTCAACATCCGAGTTTCCCAATCCGCGACTATCGCTGCGAACCGGTCCCACTTCGGAGTGTATGAAGCTCTGTGCGACTTGCCGCCGTGGCTTTCCTTGTCGAATAGGCGAACAGCGCCATTGCAGAGGGAAGCTGTGGCCTTCAGGACCTTGCTGCGGGCGATGCCAAGCATTGTTCCAAGACGGCTTATGCTAGGATCACATTGCCCGGTCTTGATGTTGAAGTGGGCAAGCAAAGCGCCAGCGACCCTGGCTTCATTGCGGGATAGATCATGCGCCACAGCCAGCGCCTTGAACGCGATGTAGAGGTCTGGCGGGCTTTTCTTCGGTGAGGTCACGGTGCTACGCGGGCCTCGCGCAGCGCGGCGATCGCCTGCAGCGGCGTCAGTCCAAAGCGGTGCCGAAGAGCCGGAATGATCGGATGCTCGCATGTCGACGCGTTGGCGCGGTACCAAGCTGCAGCGAACTCAATGGCCGCGCTCGACTGGTGACAGAGGCCAGTCGTTCCGCCTATCGCGATGCCACAAGCATGAACAAACGCCGAACTGCCTGTGTCAGATTTGTGCCACTTCTGGGCGTCGGTTCCGACTTCGTTCTGCGAGATAGAGCACGAACCTGCATCGCAAGATGAGGCAGGGCTTGCGCTTTTCCCGGCCTTCCGGTAATGCCGTCCGTGGGCCACCCCTCCCCAACGAGGGGCCACTATCTGGAAGGATAGACCACGATGACGACGCATACGAAGCCCGGACTCCGTCCGGCAAACCCCAATTTTTCCTCAGGTCCCTGCGCAAAACGCCCCGGCTGGTCGGTCGAGGCGCTGAAAGCCGCTGCGCTCGGCCGTTCCCACCGCGCCAAGATCGGCAAGACCAAGCTCGAACAGGCGATCGAGCTGACGCGGGAAATCCTCCAGGTTCCGGCCGACTACCGCATCGGCATCGTGCCGGCGTCGGACACCGGCGCGGTCGAGATGGCGCTGTGGTCGCTGCTCGGTGAGCGCGGCGTCGACATGGTCGCCTGGGAGAGCTTCGGCTCCGGCTGGATCACCGATGTGGTCAAGCAGTTGAAGCTGGCCGACGTACGCAAGATCGAAGCCGGCTATGGCCAACTGCCGGATCTGGCGAAGATCGACTTCGATCGCGATGTGGTCTTCACCTGGAACGGCACCACCTCTGGCGTGCGCGTGCCGAATGGCGATTTCATTCCTGCGGATCGCAAGGGCTTGACCATCTGCGACGCGACTTCGGCCGCCTTCGCGCAGAGGCTCGATTTCCAGAAGCTGGATGTCGTCACCTTCTCCTGGCAGAAGGTGCTGGGCGGTGAGGGCGCGCACGGCATACTCATCCTGTCACCCCGCGCCGTCGCGCGGCTCGAGACCTACAAGCCGGCCTGGCCGCTGCCGAAAATCTTCCGCCTGACCTCGGGCGGCAAATTGATCGAAGGCATCTTCAAGGGTGAGACCATCAACACGCCGTCGATGCTGTGCGTCGAGGATTATCTCGACGCGCTGCACTGGGCGAAGTTGATCGGCGGCCTCGAGGCGCTGGTCGCCAGAGCGGATGCCAATGCCGCCGTCCTCGACGGCTTTGTCGGCAAGTCTTCATGGCTCGGTCATCTCGCCGTCGAGCCGGCGACGCGGTCGAACACCTCGGTCTGCCTGTCCTTCACCGATCCGGACGTGTCCGCGCTCGACGCCGACGGACAGGCGGCTTTCGCCAAGGGGCTGGTGTCAGTGCTCGACAAGGAAGGTGTCGCCTACGACATCGGCGCCTATCGCGACGCACCGCCCGGCCTGCGCATCTGGTGCGGCGCGACGGTCGAGACGTCCGACCTCGCAGCGCTGCTGCCCTGGCTCGACTGGGCCTTTGCCGCGCAGAAGGCGTCGCTCAAGGCTGCGGCCTGAGTCCTCCCTGAAGGGAGGATGGCCGGAGGACGGGGTGGGGTCGTCTCCACCCAGCTCTCACCATCCAAACAAGATTTGGCCACGTCGGCCGCAACAACCCAATCCCGGCGCTTCGCGCCGACCCTTCCCAAGCGGGAGGGACGCCAATCGCAAAGGATCAAATCCATGCCCCGCGTTCTCGTTTCAGACAAGCTTTCTCCCACCGCCGTGCAGATCTTCAAGGATCGCGGCGTCGAGGTCGACTATCTGCCCGATCTCGGCAAGGACAAGGAAAAGCTCGCCGAAGTGATCGGCCAGTATGATGGCCTCGCCATCCGTTCGGCGACCAAGGTCACCGAAAAGCTGATCAACGCCGCCACCAACCTCAAGGTCATCGGCCGCGCCGGCATCGGGGTCGACAATGTCGACATCCCGGCGGCGAGCCGCAAGGGCATCATCGTGATGAACACGCCCTTCGGCAACTCGATCACCACCGCCGAACATGCGGTCGCCATGATCTTCGCGCTTGCCCGCCAGATCCCGGAAGCCAACGCCTCGACCCATGCCGGCAAATGGGAAAAGAACCGCTTCATGGGCGTCGAGATCACCGGCAAGACGCTTGGCGTCATCGGCTGCGGCAACATCGGCTCGATCGTCGCCACGCGCGGCGTCGGCCTGAAGATGCATGTCATCGCCTTCGACCCGTTCCTGTCGGACAAACGTGCCGAGGAACTCGGTGTCGACAAGGTCGAGCTGGATGAACTTTTCGCCCGCGCCGACTTCATCACGCTGCACACGCCGCTGACCGACAAGACGCGCAACATCATCGACGCCGCGGCGATCGCCAAGATGAAGAACGGCGTGCGCATCATCAATTGCGCGCGTGGCGGGCTGGTCGTCGAGGCCGACCTGATCGCGGCGCTGAAGAGCGGCAAGGTGGCTGGCGCCGGCGTCGACGTGTTCGAGGTCGAACCGGCCGAGCAGAACGCGTTGTTCGGCATGGAGAACGTGGTGGCGACGCCGCATCTCGGCGCCTCGACGGCGGAAGCGCAAGAGAATGTCGCGCTGCAGGTCGCCGAGCAGATGGCCGATTACCTGATCAAAGGTGCCGTCTCTAACGCCATAAACATGCCGTCGATCACCGCCGAGGAAGCGCCGCGCCTGAAGCCCTTCGTCAAGCTCGCCGAAGTGCTCGGCGCCTTTGTCGGCCAGGTCACCGAGGATCCGATCAAGGAGGTCGAGATCCTGTTCGACGGCTCGACCGCGACGATGAACACCCGCGCGCTGATCAGCGCCACACTTGCCGGGCTGATCCGCCCGCAGGTCTCCGACGTCAACATGGTGTCGGCGCCGATCATGGTGAAGGAGCGCGGCATTATCGTCGCCGAGGTCAAGCGCGACAAGTCGGGCGTGTTCGACGGCTACATCAAGCTGACGGTCACGACCGAGCACAGGACGCGTTCGATCGCCGGCACCTGCTTTTCCGATGGCAAGCCGCGCTTCATCCAGATCAAGGGCATCAACCTCGACGCCGAGGTCGGCCAGCACATGCTCTACACCACCAATGCCGACGCGCCGGGCATCATCGGCCTGCTCGGCACGGTTTGTGGCGAGAACGGCGTCAACATCGCCAACTTCCAGCTTGGCCGCAACCGTCCGGGCGGCGATGCGATCGCGCTGCTCTATCTCGATGCACCGTTCCCGGAGAACGTGCTGGAACAGGTCAAGGCGCACAAGTCGATCGCTTCGGCCAAGCGGCTGCAGTTCGACATCAACGCGATGTGATCCCGACCTGTTGCGAAAGATCGAAAGGCGCGGCCTGGCCCGCGCCTTTCGTTCGTTCAGCGTGTCCTGGCTGACGGCAGTTTCGCTGCCTTGCGCCCGCTGTATTCGGCAAGCCCGATGCCGCTCAGCACAAGCACCAAAGCCAGTGCCTGGTAGAGCTGGAACGTCTCGCCGACGATCAGCACGGACAGCAGCGTGCCGAAGATCGGCACCAGGTTGATGAACAGGCCGGCGCGGTTGGCACCGATCAGTTCGTTGCCCCTGATGTAGAAGATCTGCGAGATGACCGAGGCGCCAATCGCGGTATAGACGATGACCGCCCAGCCGCGCGCGTCGGGCACGATGACCTTGCCGGCGGCGACCTCCCACAGGCAGAAGGGCAGCGAGGTGACGAGTGCGGCAACCGACAGGGCCAGCATCAGGCTCTGCCAGTGCATCACCGGCTTCAGCCGCAGTCCGACCGAATAGCCACTGTAGAGAAACACCGCGACCAGCATGATGGCGTCGCCGAAATTGAGCTCCAGTGTCAACAGCCGGCGCGGGTCGCCGTGGCAGGCGGTCAGGACCACGCCGCCGATGGTCAGCACGACGCCGACAATCTGCGCCCAGTTCACGCGCAGGCGGAAGAAGACGAAATTGGCGACGATGATCAGGATCGGCATCGCCGCCTGTTCGATCGAGACGTTGATCGCCGTCGTGTAGTTGAGCGCTGTGTAGAAGATCGTGTTGAACAAGGTGAAGCCGCTGGCGCCAAGGGCCGCCAGCACGACCCAGTGCTTGCGCACCACCGGCCAGTCCTTGCGTATCGTCTGCAAGCCGATCGGCAGCATGATCGCCACGGCCAGCACCCAGCGCAGGAAGACGAGCGTCATCGGCGAGACGTGGTCGACCGCCAGCTTGCCGGCCACCGAATTGCCGCCCCACAGCAAGGTGGTGAGCAGCAGGAATATGTAGGCGCTTCGATGCATCGCGGGATTCCGGCCGCCAGAGGTGAGCTGCGGTGTTTGCCGGCCTATTGCCCCCGTCCGCCCAAGTAAATGATGTCAAAGCCGAAAATTGTTGTGCCTCAGCGCATTTTTGGCGGCAAAGAAAGGTCGCGCTGACGAGGTCTTGACGTTATAGAGGCCTGTCGTTTCGAACCATATTCAAGCCGCTCGGCGGCGTCTCAAGGGAAAAGAAACATGGCCAATGTGGTGGTCGTCGGCTCGCAATGGGGCGACGAAGGCAAGGGCAAGATCGTCGACTGGCTGTCGGAGCGCGCCGATGTGGTGGTGCGGTTCCAGGGTGGCCACAATGCCGGCCATACGCTGGTCGTCGACGGCAAGGTCTACAAGCTGTCCTTGCTTCCGTCGGGTGTCGTGCGGCAGGGCAAGCTGTCCATCATCGGCAATGGCGTCGTTTTCGACCCGCATGCTTTCGTCGCCGAGGTGGCAAAGCTCAAGGCGCAGGGTGTCGACGTGACGCCGGATCGCCTGAAAATAGCCGAAAACACAGCGCTTATCCTGTCCCTGCACCGGGAGTTGGACGGATTCCGCGAGGACGCCGCCTCCAACTCCGGAACGAAGATTGGCACGACCCGTCGTGGCATCGGCCCCGCCTATGAAGACAAGGTGGGCCGGCGCGCGGTCAGGGTGATGGATTTGGCGGATTTGGAAACGCTGCCCTTGAAGGTCGACAGGCTGCTGACGCACCACAATGCGCTGCGTCGAGGGCTTGGCCATGCCGAAGTCACGCATGACGCCATCATGCATGAATTGACCTCGGTCGCGGCCGAGATCCTGCCCTATATGGACCGGGTCTGGAAGATACTCGACGACAAGCGCCGGGCCGGCGAGCGCATCCTTTTCGAGGGCGCACAAGGCACGCTGCTCGATATCGACCATGGCACCTATCCGTTCGTCACCTCGTCGAACACGGTTGCCGGCCAGGCCGCCGCCGGCTCCGGCGTCGGCCCGGGCGCCATCGGCTATGTGCTCGGCATCACCAAGGCCTACACGACGCGCGTCGGCGAAGGCCCGTTCCCGACCGAGCAGAAGAACGAGATCGGCGAGTTCCTCGGCACGCGCGGCCATGAGTTCGGCGTCGTCACCGGCCGCAAGCGCCGCTGCGGCTGGTTCGACGCGGTGCTGGTGCGTCAGGCCGTCGCCGTCAACGGCATCAAGGGCATCGCGCTGACCAAGCTCGACGTCCTCGACGGGCTGGACGAGATCAAGGTCTGCACCGGCTACCGTCTCGACGGCGAGATGATCGACTACCTGCCGGCCAGCCAGGGCGCGCAGGCGCGCGTCGAACCGGTCTACGAGACGCTGGAGGGCTGGAAAGGCACCACCGCCGGCGCGCGCAGCTGGAACGATCTCCCGGCCCAGGCCGTCAAATATGTCCGTTACATCGAGGAGCTGATCGGCGCCCCTGTCGCGCTCCTATCCACCAGTCCGGAACGGGACGACACGATACTTGTGACCGATCCGTTTCAAGACTAGTTTCTCAGCCTTTCCGGGGCATCGCGGCTGATTTGCGGGGGCCGGCCCGGAAGCAAAATACAGGTCGACCGAAGCATGGCAGATTTCGTTTCTGTTCTGAAAAGGCAGCTCGACAAACACGGCGAGCCGGGACTCGATACGCGCAAGCGGATCTATGACGGCGCGCGTTCCGCGCTCGAAAAGAAGCTTGCGGAGTTTTCGCCGCCGCTGTCCGCCGAGGTCATAGCCAAGCAGAAACGCTCCCTGGAAGACGCTGTCGTAAGTGTCGAGCGGGACTATGCCAAGAGCGGGCCGGACACCGACCCGCTGGCGGAACTGGAACACATCTTTTCCTCGATCGACCGCAACAAGAACCAGCCGAGCCATACACGGCAACCGGCGAAGGCAGAACCGACCTGGCCGCCGCCGCCTCTCGCCAAGCCGGAACCTTATCGACCGGCGCCACCACCTGTCGCCAAGGTCGAGCCTAGCTGGCAAAAGCCGACAGCGGCGCCTTCTGCTCGCACTGACACGGCCCTTCCGGGCATGGACAGCGAGGAGGTGGCCGACGACGGGGTCGATGTCTTTTCCAGCAACGAAGAGCCGGTGTCGGACACTTTTGAGCAACTGCGCCCGGCAGAACGAAAGCGCAGCTATGGCGGGTTGATCGCCGCCGTCGTCGCCCTGCTGGTCGTTGCCGGCGGGGGCTATGGTATCTGGCTGAACAAGGACGCCTTTGGCAAGATGCTGGGGCTTGACGGCAGCACCAAGGTGGCCAAGACCGAACCGGTGAAGCCGGCGCCGGCCAAGCCGGCGACCGATGCCGCGGCAACGCCGCCGGCGCCAGCAGCTGCCGGCACAGAAGCCGAAGGCACGAAATTCACCCAGCGGCTGACGCCACAGGGCAGCGAAGTCGATCCCGGCCCGGCCGGCGGACAGAGCGGCATCGGCGAAGGCGAATCGGTCGCCGCGCTGACCACGCCGCCCTCGGCGACGAACGCGCCGGCGGTTTCCGCCCCGGCCGCCGGCACCCCGGCCGCGGCCGCACCCGCCGCAACGCCGGCGCCGGGTACGGCACCCGCAACGCCACCTGCCAGCGGAGCGCCTGCGGCGCCGGCTGATGCTGCCGCCACTCCTCCGGCACCTGCAGGCGCCACGCCGCCAGCACCGGCAGGCGCCGCGCCAGCGGCACCGGCAGCGGCGCCCGCGCAAACCGCGCTGCCGGTCGGCCAAAAGGCGATCTTCTATGAAGAGCGCACCAGCACCGCCCAGGGTTCGGCGGAGCCCGGCAGCATCGTGTGGTCACTGGTGCAAGAATCGCCCGGTGGTGACCTGCCGCCGGAGCCGGCGATCCGCGCCGAGGCAACCATTCCCGGCAAGGACATCCAGTTGCGCATGACCATCCGCCGCAACACCGACCAGACACTGCCGGCCAGCCATATCATCGAGATGATCTTCCTGACGCCCGACGGCTTCGAAGGTGGCGGTGTCGACAACATCCTGCGTGTCGCCATGAAGAGTTCTGAGCAGGATGCCGGCAGCCCGCTGATCGGCATTCCGGCCAAGATCGCCGACGGCTTCTTCCTCGTCGCGCTCAACGACACCAAGGCTGATGAGGACGCTAACATGACCTTGCTTCGCGGGCAGGACTGGATCGACGTGCCGGTCGTCTACAAGACCGGACGGCGGGCGCTGCTGACCATGGAAAAGGGCATTCCCGGCGAGAAGGTGTTCGACGAAGCGATCAAGGCCTGGCAGGCGAAGACGGCGGGCTGAGAAGAGCGCCTCTGTCAGGCGACATCAAAGCAGCCGATATTTGGCTAGGGGCAGTCCGTTGCGTCCGACATAGTCGTTCCAGCTTGCAATGGCTTCCTTGTTCTCTTCTTGCCATTGCGAACACCATTACCCTTCCATCTCCTCGCGCAGCATCTCCAGTTCCAGCCACTCTTCCTCGAGCGCCGCCAGTGTCGCGCGCTCCTTGTCGAGGGCAGCGATGGTCTTCTGGAACGAGGCTGGATCACGCTCGTAATAGGCCGGATCGGCGATGTTGTTCTCAAGCCTGGAGATTGAAGCCATCACGGCTTCGATTTTCTTGGGTAGGGATTCCAGCGCGAATTTCTGCTTGAACGAGAGTTTCTTCGCCGGTCCCTTTGGCGCAGCGGCTTCACTTTTGGTCGTCACTGGGGCTTCGCCGGCTTCGGCCTTCGCGCGCGCCTTGCGGTCGTCGAGCTTGGTGCCGCCGCGCTGTGCCAGCATGTCCGAATAGCCGCCGGCATATTCGATCCAGCGGCCGCCGCCGTCCGGAGCGATGATGCTGGTCACGGTGCGGTCGAGGAAATCGCGGTCGTGGCTGACCAGGATGACCGTGCCGGCAAAGCCGGCAACGAGTTCCTGCAGCAGCTCCAGCGTTTCCATGTCGAGATCGTTGGTCGGCTCGTCGAGCACCAGAAGGTTTGCCGGCCGCGCCAGCACGCGCGCCAGCAAGAGCCGCGCCCGTTCGCCGCCGGACAGCTCCCGCACCGGCGTACGTGCCTGCTCAGCCTTGAACAGGAAATCCTTCATGTAGGAGACGACATGGCGCTGCTCGCCATTGATGACGAGGTTCTCGCCGCGTCCGTCGGTGAGATATTGCGCAAGCGTCTCTTGCGGGTCGACCGCCTCGCGCTTCTGGTCGAGCGTTGCGATCTCCAGATTGGTGCCGAGCCGCACCGAACCGGCGTCGGGCTTCATCTCGCCGGTCAGCATCTTCAGCAGCGTCGTCTTGCCGGCCCCGTTCGGCCCGACGAGGCCGACGCGATCGCCGCGCTGGATGCGGGTCGAGAACCCCTTGACCACGGTGAGGTCGCCAAAGCTCTTCTCGATGTTTTTCGCCTCGATCACCAGCTTGCCGGATTCGGCTGCGTCGCTGGCCACCATGGTTGCCGAACCTTCGGCGCCGCGATGCCCGCGGAAGCGCTGGCGCATGGTCTGCAATTCGCCCAGCCGGCGCATGTTGCGCTTGCGCCGCGCCGTCACGCCGTAGCGCAGCCAGTGCTCCTCGCGCACGATCTGGCGGCCGAGCTTATGCTGTTCGCGCTCTTCCTCTTCCAGCACAACGTCACGCCATTCCTCGAAATGGCCAAAGCCCTTGTCCAGCCTGCGGGTCTGGCCGCGGTCGAGCCAGACTGTGGCGCGCGATACGCGCTCGAGGAAGCGGCGATCATGCGAGATGACGACGAGTGCCGAGGAGGTGCGGACGAGCTCCTCTTCCAGCCATTCGATCACCGAGAGATCGAGATGGTTTGTCGGCTCGTCGAGCAGCAGAATATCGGGCTCCGGCGCCATGACGCGGGCGAGGGCGGCGCGCCTGGCCTCGCCGCCGGAAAGATCGTTCGGCCGCTCCTCGCCCGACAGGCCGAGATGCTCCATCAAATAGCTGGCGCGATAGGGATCGTCGGCGGGGCCAAGTCCCGCCTCGACATAGGTGCGGACCGTTGCGAAACCCTCCATGTCGGGCATCTGCGGTAAATAGCGGACGGTCGCCGAGGGCTGGCGGAACACCTCGCCATCCTGCGGCTCGATCAGGCCGGCGGCGATCTTCAGCAGCGTCGACTTGCCGGACCCGTTGCGGCCGACCAAAGCGATCTTGTCGCCGGCCGACGCGGTCAAGGCGGCGCCATCAAGCAGCGGCGTGCCGCCGAAGGTCAGTTTTATCCCGTCGAGATTGAGAAGAGGCGGGGCCATGTCAGCTTTCAGGTAGGGGATAGGGGTGAGCGAGCAACAATGCGCGGCCATGGCCGAGCGTGATTTCGAGGTGACCCCTGACCTCGTTGGAGATGGTCAATGACGAGCCGAACGCCACCTTGACATGGTCGAGCGGCCATTTGGCGCCCGTGACAGTCAGGCCGGAAAGATCGGAAAAGCCGAGCACCGAAAACAGCGTGCCGTCGGCATAGTCGAAGCCGGCTTTCCCGTGCAGCAGCGGGACGCCTTCCTGGGCGCCGCTGCTCAGAAGCATCCTCGTTCCGGCCTCGGCCAGCCGCAGGGCGAGCGCCAGATGCAAGAAGGCGTGGTCGGCGCGCTTGCCGCCGAAGGCGCCGGCGAGCACCAGGCTGGTCGCGCCGCGCTCCAGCGCGGCGGCGATGGCCAGTTCGCCATCGGTCTTATCCTTCTCCGCCGGGAAGGTCCGGCGGGGTACGGCGGCGAGATCGTCCGGCAGGTTGGCGGGTACCGAATCGAAATCACCCACCCACAGTTCCGGGACTAGACCCAGCAGCCGCGCATAACCGATGCCGGCGTCGGCGGCGATGACGCGGGAGCCTTCGACCTGGCGGTCGAGCCGGGGCGTGCGGATGAGATCGCCGCCAAGTAGGATGGTGAATGTGCTCATATCGTGTGGCCCTTACCAGCCCGGCACGGGAAACGGAAGGCCGGCAAACTCCCACTTGCGTGGGGGATCGGCCGGGCCTATGTGTCGAAACGCTCTAACGGGGTGCCGGACGCGATCTTCGCGGACCGGCTGAGAGGCAAAGTCGCCAACCCGCTGAACCTGATCCGGTTTGTACCGGCGGAGGGATTAGACGTTTCGGACAGTCCGACGCCTCAATTCCTTTCAATTCGAACGAAGGAGGCGCCGATGCGCACGCTTTTATACTCTCTTGTCTCCGCGATGGCTGTGGTCCTGTCCGGGCCGGCCTTGGCCAAGGACAAGCTCACCATCTACACTTATGAGAGCTTCACCGCCGACTGGGGTCCGGGTCCAGTGGTGAAGAAGGAATTCGAGGCCGAATGCGGCTGCGATGTCGACTTCGTCTCGGTCGCCGATGGCGTCGCGCTGCTCAACCGCGTCAGGCTGGAAGGCGCATCGACCAAGGCTGACATCGTGCTCGGCCTCGACACCAATCTGACCGCCGATGCCAAGGCCACAGGCCTGTTTGCGCCGCATGGCGCCGTGTCCGGTGTCAATGTGCCGGGCGGCTGGAGCGACGACATTTTCGTACCTTTCGACTATGGCTATTTCGCCGTCGTCTACGACACCGAGAAGCTGAAGAACCCGCCGAAGAGCCTGAAGGACCTAGTCGAAGGCAGCGCCGACGACAAGATCGTCATCCAGGATCCGCGTACCTCGACGCCGGGCCTCGGCCTGCTGTTGTGGGTGAAGTCGGTCTATGGCGACAAGGCGCCGGAGGCTTGGGCGAAGCTCAAGGCGAAGGTGCTGACCGTGACGCCTGGCTGGAGCGAGGCCTACGGCCTGTTCACCAAGGGGGAGGCGCCGATGGTGCTGTCCTACACCACCTCACCTGCCTATCACATGGTCGCCGAGAACACCGAGCGCTACCAGGCAGCGTCGTTCGAAGAGGGCGAGTATCTGCAGATCGAGGTCGCCGGCATCACCACGACAGGGGCCAAGAATCCGCTGGCGGAAAAGTTCATGGCCTTCATGACCGGACCGAAATTCCAGGATGCCATCCCCGAGACCAACTGGATGTTCCCGGCCGGCAAGACCGACAAGCCGCTCAACCCTGCCTTCGACAAACTGGTCAAGCCGACCAAGACCTTGCTGTTCAGCTCCGAAGAGGTCGCCGCCAACCGCAAGGCCTGGGTGGATGAATGGCTGGCGGTGATGAGCAAATGAGAGCGCGTTTCACCCTCCCCCTCGTGGGGAGGGTCGATCCGCGTAGCGGAGCGGGGTGGGGGCTGCAACCTTGAAGACGGCCTCACCCCCACCCCGGCCAGCAGATGCCGCTTCGCGACATCCACTTGCCGACCCTCCCCACAAGGGGGAGGGTCGAAGACGCCCGTCCTCTGACACCCGCATCAGCGCCGGCATCATCGCGCTTGCCGCCATCGCGCTGCTGATCGGCGGTGCGTTTGCCGGACTGCTCATCGAAGGCGCTCACGATTTCTCCGGCGCCTGGGCTGCCTTCGATCCCTATCTCCTCCGCGTCGTTCGCTTCACTTTGTGGCAGGCCGTACTCTCGACGCTGCTTTCGGTGGTGCCGGCACTGTTCGTGGCGCGCGCGCTGTCGCGGCATCCGCGCTTCCTTGGCCGCGCCTTCATCCTGCAGCTGTTCGCCGTGCCGCTGGCGCTGCCGGCCATCGTCGCGGCACTCGGCATTCTGGCGCTTTATGGCCGCGCCGGCTATTTCGCCGGCGTGTTCAGCGTGATCGGCGGTGGAGACTGGCCGGGCATCTATGGCCTGTCGGGCATCCTCGTCGCCCATGTCTTCTTCAACCTGCCGCTCAGCGTGCGGCTGTTCCTCGAGGCACTGCAGACCATTCCCGCCGATCAGTGGCGGCTGGCGAGCCAACTCGGCATGGGGGCGCGGCCGGCGTTCCGGCTGATCGAATGGCCAACGCTGCGTGCGGCGTTACCGGGTGTCGCCGGGCTTGTCTTCATGCTCTGCATCACCTCGTTCACGATCGTGCTGACGCTCGGCGGCGGTCCGGCCGCGACGACGCTCGAAGTCGGCATCTACCAGGCGCTGCGCTTCGATTTCGATCCCGCGCGCGCTGTGACGCTGACGCTGCTGCAGATTGCCCTGACGTTTGCTGTCGTGCTGGCCCTGACGCGGCTTGGCGCCAATGTGGTCGGCGACACCAATCTGCCGGTTGCACCTCGCCGATACCTCTCCGTCAATGGGACCGAGACCTTGCTGAACGTCGTGCTCATCGTTCTGACGCTGCTGTTCGTTGCCGGACCGATGGTCGCCACGGTGATGGCCGGACTTGGCGCCGATCTCGGCCGGCTGGCCGGCGAGGTTGCCGTGCGGCAGGCGACGCTGACCAGTGCGGTGCTCGCCTTCCTATCGGCGCTGCTTTCCGTGACGTTGTCGCTGGCGCTGACCATGGCGCGCCGGGCGTTGGCGCTGAACCGCCGAACTGCTCCCAAGACAATGCTGGAACACGCCACCGATACCGGCGCCGGTTTTGTCCTCGTTGTGCCGCCGATCGTCGTCGGCGCCGGCTGGTTCCTGTTGCTGCGCCATGTCGGCGATGTCTTTGCCATCGCCCCGGTCATGGTCGTCACCGTCAACGCGGTGATGGCGATGCCGTTCGCGCTGCGCGCTGTCCGTCCCGCCTATGATGCGGCGAGCGAGCGTCACGAGCGGCTCTGTGCGCAGCTCGGCATTGTGGGCTGGAGCCGGTTGATGCTGGTCGACTGGCCGTCGCTGCGGCGGCCGCTCGCTACCGCCTTTGCTTTCGCCATGGCGCTGTCGCTCGGCGACCTCGGCGTCATCGCGCTGTTCGGCAGTGATTCCGTGCAGACATTGCCCTACCTTCTCCTGGCGCGCATGGGCAGTTACCGCACGCAGGACGCCGCCGGCCTGGCGCTGCTGCTCGGCCTCGTCTGCCTCGCATTGATCGTAGCCGCACACTGGCTGGGAAGGGAGAAGAACCGGGATGCCTGACGGGGCGGCCAGCAGGTCTGAAAAGGGCGCTCCGGTGCGGCTGGACCAGGTGTCGTTCAGCTATGGCGAGGCGCCGCTCGTTTTCGACGTCGATTTCGCCGCGGCGAAAATCACAGCCATCATGGGGCCGAGCGGTTCTGGCAAGTCGACGCTGCTCAACCTGGTGGCCGGCTTCGAGACGCCGCAGTCGGGCCGCCTGCTGATCGGCGGGGCCGATGTCAACGCCGAGCCGCCGTCAGCGCGACCGGTGTCGATGGTGTTCCAGGAAAACAACCTCTTTGCCCATCTCTCCGTCGAGCAGAATGTCGGGCTCGGCCGCTCGCCATCCTTGCAGCTGACCGAAGCGGACCGCGCCGCGATCGCCGGGGCGCTCGAACGCACCGGCCTTGCCGGCAAGGAAAAGCGCCTGCCGCGTGAACTCTCCGGCGGTGAACGCCAGCGAGTCGCCCTGGCCCGGGTCCTGGTGCGCGATCGGCCGGTGCTCCTGCTCGACGAACCCTTCGCCTCGCTCGGCCCGGCGCTGCGCGACGACATGCTGGATCTGGTCGCCGCAGTGCACGCCGAACGCGGCATGACGGTGCTGTTCGTCACCCACCAGCCGGAGGATGCCCGCCGCATCGGCGACCACGTGGTGTTTCTGGACAATGGCGTTGTCGCGGCGACCGGCAAGGCGGATGATTTCTTCACCGGGGCTGGCCCGGAAGCGTTCCGGCGCTATGTCGGTGCAAGCGCCGGGGATGCCGTATCACGAGATGTTGCCCGGAAGCGGACATAATTTACGGTCAAACCGGCTCCAGGCGATGTGGCGCTTGCTTGCCATGGCTGGAGGAGTGTGGCTAGGTCCGCCTTACCGGTCCGGCACAGGCCGTGATTTGCCTGCAGTACCCGCCGCCCGCCCCGAGGGACGTGCGACGGATGCTGCAGCAGTTTGAGATAGCGCATGACATGTTCCGAAGATCGCCCCCGATTTTCGTGGTCATGCGCCGGGACCCGAAAGGAAGCCGTTCTGGCGATCGGCGTTGACAGACTACGAATGAATCCGCTGGCGCGCTTTCTCGCGCTGGCTGGCTTTGCCGTGGCGCTGGCGAGCTGCCAGATGTTCACGCCACCCGAGGTTCAGGAATCCGGCTTCCAGCCTTCCGACAGGCCGATCACGGTCGACAATGTCGCCGCCAACAGCAAGCTTGCCGAACTCGCCAAGGCGCAGCATCCGCGCATCCTGGCCACCTATGGCGGCGAATATTCCGATCCCAAGCTCGAGCGCATGGTCGCCAAGGTGGTCGGCAATCTGACCGTCGTGTCGGCCAACCCGACGCAGACCTATCGCATCACCATCTTGAATTCGCCCAACGTCAACGCCTTCGCGCTGCCGGGCGGGTATCTCTACATCACGCGTGGCCTGCTGGCGCTGGCCAATGATTCGGCTGAGCTGGCCGCGGTCATCGCGCATGAGATGGGCCACGTCACCGCCAATCACGGCCTGCAGCGCCAGCAGCTGGAGGCCGAGGAAGGCCTGGCGACCAAGGTGGTTTCCGATGTGCTGGGCGACAGCCCGACCGCCAAGGCGGCGCTGATCCGCGGCAAACTCAGGCTGGCGCAGTTCTCGCGCAACCAGGAGCTGGAGGCCGACGCCATCGGCATCAAGTCGATCGGCGAAGCCGGCTACGATCCTTTCGCCGCCGGCCGCTTCCTGCAGTCGATGTCGGCCTATACCGACTTCCGCTCGATCAGTGGCGCCACTGACGCCAGCCTCGACTTCCTGGCCACCCACCCCAACACCCCGCAGCGCATCGATCTGGCGCAGCGCCATGCCCGCCAGTTCGGCGCACCCGGCGTCGGCACACGCGACCGCGATTCCTTCCTCGCCGGCATAGACGGCCTGCTCTATGGCGACACGCCTGAGGAGGGCTATGTGCGCGGCGAAACCTTCCTCCATCCGGGCCTTGGCGTGTCCTTCTCGGTGCCACAGGGCTTCATCATCGACAATTCGGCCGCGGCTGTGACCGCAACCGGGCCTGGCGACATGGCGATCCGCTTCGACGGCGTCTCCATCGACAAGAACCGCGCGCTCACCGACTATATCCGCAGCGGTTGGGTGGCTGGCCTCGAAGACAGCAGCGTCAAGCAGGAGACGATCAACGGCAATGAGGCGGCGACCGCGCATGCCGGCGCCGAAGGTTGGCAGTTCGACATCGCGGTGATCCGCGCCGGCGGCCAGGTCTACCGGTTGCTGACCGCGGCACCATCCGCCAGCACCTCGCTGGATACCGTGGCGCGTTCGGTCAGCGGATCGTTCCGTATCCTCAGCGCGGCGGAAAAGGCGGCCCTGAAGCCGCTGCATATCCGCGTCGTCACCGTTCAGCCCGGCCAGACGATGGGTTCGCTGTCCGCCCAGATGGTTGGTGTTGACCGCAAGCTCGACCTGTTCCGCGTGCTCAATGCGCTGTCGCCGGGTGCCGCGGTGTCGGCCGGCGACAAGGTCAAGATCGTCACCGACAAGTAAGACGCATGCCGCCGGTCAGGCGGCAGTCGCCAGAAATTCCGGGTTCTGCTTCACCAGCGCGACCTTGAGCTTTTCCATGGCGCGCGCCTCGATCTGGCGGACACGTTCCTTGGAGATGCCAAGCGTCTCGCCAAGCGCTTCCAGCGTCGCACCCTCGTCGTTCAGCCGGCGTTCCTCGATGATCCTCAGCTCACGCGCGTTGAGCGCGCGAAGCGCTTCCCTTAGCCAGAGCGAGCGGCGTGCGACATCGATCTTGTCGCCGACGATCTCGTCGGGCAGCGGATCGTCGGAGACCAGGAAATCCATCCGCTCGGTCGAACCCGCGTCATCGGCAATCGGCATGTTGAGCGAGGAGTCAGGCGCCGACAGCCGCGAATCCATCATCGCCACGTCAGCCTCGGAGACGCCGAGTGCCTCCGACACTTCGCGATAGAGCGTTGCGTTGGACAGTGGTTCGGCGCCGTTGGCCAGCCGCGCGCGCAAGCGTCGAAGGTTGAAGAACAGCGCCTTCTGCGCCGAGCTGGTGCCGCCGCGCACGATCGACCAGTTGCGCAGGATGTAGTCCTGCATCGAGGCGCGGATCCACCACGTCGCGTAGGTCGAAAACCGCACCTCGCGCTCGGGCTCGAAGCGGGCGGCGGCTTCAAGCAGGCCGACATGACCTTCCTGGATCAGATCGCCGAGCGGCAGGCCGTAGTGGCGGAATTTGGAGGCCATGGAAATGACCAGCCGCATATGGGCAACCGTGATGCTGTGCAGCGCGTTCTGGTCGTTGTCCTCTTTCCAGAGCAATGCCAGCCGATGTTCTTCGTCACGTTCGAGGTAGGGAGCCCTCATTGCCGCGCGGACCATGATCCGTCCTGCCGTGTCTTCCATCATGAGGCGCTCCCTGGGTCAGGCGATGCGGATGACTTTGCAAACTTGGCAGGCGCCCGGGTTGAAATCGCAGCGTCGTGCCCTAGAAAATCCAAAACGTGCCATGCATGAGAATGGTTCCGTGGCTGTTGGCGGCTGGATTGTGTTGCCGCGGGGATTTCCGTGATGATCCGCGATGGCCTCGCTTACAGCCGAAAAACGCTATTTCGAGAATCTGATTTCAGAAGTCGGTTATTTTTGAAATCCTGTTCCTTATTTTTCCGACTTGTATCTGTCAGTTTCCAGCGCTCACAACATGCCGGACAGCCGGCCAAGGACGGGATCACAGAAAAATGAAATGGCTCAAGTCGCTCATCATCGCCGGAACGCTGCAGGCTCTGGCTGTTACCGCTGGTCATGCCGGCGCCAACCTCGACCAGATCAAGCAGGCAGGCGTCATCAAGGTCGGCACGGAAGGCACCTACGCGCCGTTCACCTATCATGACACGTCCGGCGCGCTGGTCGGCTTCGACGTCGAAATCGCCAAGGCGATCGCCGACAAGCTCGGCGTCAAGGCCGAGTTCCTCGAAGGCAAGTGGGACGGGCTGATCGCCGGCCTCGACGCCAATCGCTATGATACCGTCATCAACGAAGTCGGCATCACCGATGCGCGCAAGGCCAAGTACGACTTCTCCGATCCCTACATCGCCTCCAAGGCGGTGCTGATCGTGCGCGGTGACAACACCGACATCAAGACCTTCGCCGATCTCAAGGGCAAGAAGTCGGCGCAGTCGCTGACCTCGAATTTTGGCAAGCTCGCCGAGACGAATGGCGCCGAGCTCGTCGGCACCGACGGCTTCGACCAGTCGATCCAGCTGCTTCTGACCGGCCGCGCCGATGCCACCATCAATGACAGCCTGTCGTTCCTCGACTTCAAGAAGCACAAGCCCGACGCCAATGTGAAGATCGCCGCGCAAGAGGAAAACGCCGATTATTCCGGCGTCATCGTGCGCAAGGGCGATCCGGAACTGGTTGCGGCGATCAACAAGGCGCTGGCCGATATCAAGGCGGACGGCACCTACAAGAAGATCGCCGACACCTATTTCGGCGAGGACGTTTCGAAGTAATTTTATCAGGTGAGGCCGGTCGCCGGCCCATGCGATATCAAGCGGCGAGCCGTCTTTGACGGCCCGCCGCTTTCGTCGTGATATGCCGACAGCATTCGCGCTTTGATGAAGCCGCCTCGACCATTTGGAGGTCTTACGTGCCGCACTGGCTGCAACTGATGCTGGAGTCGCTGCCCTCGCTCTTGTGGGCGGCGCTGATCTTCACCGTGCCGCTGACGCTGCTTTCCTTCGTTCTCGGCTTGACGGTCGGTCTGGGTGCAGCACTTGCCCGCCTGTTCGGGGCGAAGCCGCTGGTCGCGCTTGTGCGCTTCTATGTCTGGATCTTTCGCGGCACGCCGCTGCTGGTGCAGCTGTTCCTGATCTTCTACGGCCTGCCGTCGGTGGGCATCCTGCTTGACGCCTTCACCGCCGCGTTGATCGGCTTCACGCTCAACATCGGTGCCTACACGTCGGAAATCATCCGCGCCGCAATAGGCTCGGTGCCGAAGGGCCAGTGGGAAGCCGCCTATTCGATCGGCATGACCTGGAGCCAGGCGATGCGGCGCACCATCCTGCCGCAAGCCGGCCGGGTCGCGGTGCCGCCGCTTTCCAACACCTTCATTTCGCTGGTCAAGGATACGTCACTGGCCGCCGCGATCACCGTGCCCGAGATGTTCCAGGCTGCGCAGCGCATCGTCGCCACCACCTATGAGCCGCTGATCCTCTATGTCGAGGCGGCGATCCTCTATCTGGCGATGAGCTCGGTGCTGTCGGCCTTGCAGACGCGGCTGGAAGAACGGCTCAACCGCTATGGCGGCTTCCTGGAGGCGCGCTCATGATCGGCCTCACCAACATCGAAAAGCGTTTTGGCGACAATCTCGTGCTGAAGGGCGTGACGGTCGCCATCGCCGAGGGCAGCGTCACCGCGCTGGTCGGCCCATCCGGCGGCGGCAAGAGCACGCTGCTGCGCTGCATCAACCTGCTGGAGATTCCGACCTCCGGTACGGTGCGCATCGGCGACGAGACGCTCGAATTCCACCCTGGCGGCAAGGTTCCGGCCAGGGATATCCAGCGCCTGCGCCTGCAAACCGGCATGGTGTTCCAGAACTTCCAGCTGTTTCCGCATCGCACCGCGATCGAGAATGTCATGGAGGGGCTGGTGACGGTGCTGAAATGGCCAACGGAGCGGGCACGCGAGCGGGCGCTCGCCCTGCTGGAAAAGGTCGGCATGGCACACAAGGCCGACGCCTGGCCGGCAACCCTGTCGGGCGGCCAGCAGCAGCGCGTGGCGATCGCCCGGGCGCTTGCGCCGTCGCCGAAGGTGCTGCTCTGCGACGAGCCGACGTCGGCGCTCGATCCGGAACTGGCACAAGAGGTGGTCGACGTGCTCGGCAAGCTCGCCAGCGAAGGGACGACCATGGTGATGGCGACGCATGATCTGCGCCTCGCCTCCAAGATCGCCCAGGAAGTGGTGTTCCTCGATGCCGGCGTCATCGTCGAGAAAGGGCCGGCCGGCGTGCTGTTCGGCAATCCGGAGCACCAGCGGACCAGGCGTTTCATTGCGACGCTGAAGCAGGAGGCGGAAAAGGAAAGTGGAGGCGACGCGTAGGCGCGGGTATCCTCCAACGTCATCTTCCCGAGAAACAAAAAACCCGGCGCGAGGCCGGGTTTTTCATGACTTCAAAGGCGAAGAAGCTCAGGCAGCTTCTTCCTGCTCGGCTTCCTCATTGTCGGCCTTGGCACCGCGCTTGGGGCCCTTGTTGAGATTGACCTCGATCAGGCGCACGGCTTCGGTTTCCGACATGCGGTTGACGGCCGCGATCTCGCGGGCCATGCGGTCGAGCGCCGCCTCGTAGAGCTGGCGTTCGGAATAGGACTGCTCCGGCTGGTTGTCGGCGCGGTAGAGGTCGCGCACCACTTCCGAGATCGAGATCAGGTCGCCGGAATTGATCTTCGCATCATATTCCTGGGCGCGGCGCGACCACATGGTGCGCTTGACGCGGGCGCGGCCCTGCACGACCTTCAGCGCGCGCTCGACATAATCCTCCTCCGACAGCTTGCGCATGCCGATGGAGGTCGCCTTGGCGACCGGCACCTTCAGGCGCATCTTGTCCTTCTGGAAGTCGATGACGAACAGTTCCAGCTTGTGCCCAGCTACTTCCTGCTCGTCGATCGAGACGATCTGGCCGACGCCATGCGCCGGATAGACGATGTACTCGCCAGTCTTGAAACCGTGACGCGCAGCGGTGGACTTCTTCTGCGGGGTTATCGTTGCCATTACGCCCTGGACTCCTTGTTGTGGTACCGGCGTCCTGCCGGCCCGAACTCGCGCGATCGGGGAAACCGATCGTTAGCCGCACAACAGATGAACCCATCGGAAAAGCCGGGACCGGCCAACCGCAATAGTGCGACCGCCTGGCCCAGATCGCTCTGGTCCGGAATGGGATTTTCACCTTTCAGTGATTTGGGGCGTCTGCGCCATAAATCGACGTTGTGTCACCGGCATGTTTGGCTGATGTAACACAAAAAGTCGGAAGAATCAAGGTTTTGCTGCGGAAGCGAAGGCCACAGCTTAGCGCCGCCTGTCAAGGCGGTTCATGCGACAGGCCTCTTACCTAGCGTAATACCGGCCTTTGCGGCCGTGTTGTCAATCGCCTTCGCCGGGCTCGGCGGAGAAGTACTTCTCGAACTTGCCGGCCTCGCCGTCGAAGGATTTGGCGTCGGCCGGAGGTTCCTTCTTGGCGGTGATGTTGGGCCATTTCTCGGCGTATTCGGTGTTGACCTGCAGCCATTTGTCGAGGCCCGGCTCGGTGTCGGGCTTGATCGCGTCGGCCGGGCATTCCGGCTCGCAGACGCCGCAGTCGATGCACTCGTCGGGATGGATGACGAGCATGTTCTCGCCTTCGTAGAAACAGTCGACCGGACAGACTTCGATGCAGTCCATGTATTTGCATTTGATGCAATTGTCGGTCACGACATAGGTCATCGGTCGGCTCCGGGAAGTCCCATTTTTGTTGGGCTTTTTCCGTGAGGTAACGCCTTTGTCCGCCGCTTGCAAGGGCAGCCATTGCAGGCTGTGCCGGCGTTCCGGAAATGGAATTCCAGACGGCGGCCCCATCAGAAGCCTGTCAGGTCCTGCAGAGTGCGCTGTTTGCCAGGTTCAGTCTTTGTTTTGTGCGTGTCGTTGCCGCAAAATCACCGCGCACGTTTGGGTGGCCTGCATCAGTCCTCGCCGAGCAAGCGGTCGGTCTGGCGGCGTTCCTTCTTGGTCGGGCGGCCGCTGCCGGCCTCGCGCAGCGCTGGAATTGCATCAGGCGGGGCTTCGCCCTTCGGCGCGGGCGGCGGCGAGATATCCTCGTACAGCGTGCGGGCTTCTTCGGCAGGGCCGCGCCGCACACCAGGGTTCAGCACCTTCCAGACAAAGATGCGCCGCTCGAGGGTGATGGTCAGCACGTCGCCAGGCTTGACCATGTCGGAGGCCTGCGCTGCTTTGTCGCGATTGATGCGCACGCGGCCGGCGACCACCAGTTTCGCCGCCAGCGAGCGCGATTTCACGGCGCGCGAGAAGAACAGCCACTTGTCGATGCGCTGGCGGTCTCGGGCAGCCGTTGTGGCAACCATCGCAGCGAGCCGGGCCTACTTCTTCAGCTGGTCGCGCAATGCGGCGAGCTTGGCGAAGGGCGAGTCCGGATCGAAGCGCACCGGGCGCTCCTCGCGCGGCTTCGGCTGGAAGGCGGGCTTTGCGCCGCCCTTGGCTCGATCGGGGCCGCCACCCTTGCCATCCGGCCTGCCACCCTTCCAGTCAGGCCGGCCCTCGCGGCGGTCGGGACGCTCGCCTTGCGGCCGTCCCTCGCGCCTTGGTTCGCCTTCGGCCTGTGGCTTGGGCTTGAACTTCGAGCGATCGAAGCGCGGCTTGCCGGCACCGTCGCGCCGTCCCTCGTGGGCCGGACGTTCTCCGGGCGTGGCCGCCGCTTGCGCGCCGGCGGCATCCGCCGGTGCATCGCTTCGGCCGCGAGCGGCCTGTCCGTTGCGTGAGCGATTGTTGCGGCCGTCGCGGTTGTGCGGGCGCTGCTCGAAACGGCCCTGGCGCCACAACAGGATGGGTTTTGGGGCCTCGGCTTCCGGAGCCGGCTCGCCGGCGGCTGCGTCGGCCACTAGGAAAGGCTCGTCAGACGCTGCCGCCGTCGCGGGTGCAGCTTCGGAAGCTGGCTCTGCAGGTGCGACCGCTGCCGGCTCGGCTTCCGCCTCTGGTTCGGCAGCCTGCACGGGTTCGGCAGGCACTTCGGCAACTGCCTCCGTTGCGGTCTCTTCCGTGGCTTCGGCTGGAGCTTCGGTTTGTTCTTCCGCGACAGGCTCGGCTGGCGCTTCGGTGACGGGCTCTGCGGAAATTTCGGCGACAATCGCCGCAGCGACAGCGGGCTCCGCACCTTCGACCGCTGCCTCCGTGGCTGCGTCCGTTGCCGCGGCTTCCGCTGCCTTGGCCCGCTCGGCTCGTGCTGCCTCTTCAGCCGCCAGCTTCGCAGCCGCCGCTTCGCGCGCGGCATTGTCCTGCGCTTCGAGCCGCGCCTTGACCTCGACGGCCGGCTTCGGCTCGGCACGGTAGCCGAGACCTTTCAGGATCTCTTCCATGTCGTCGGCGGTGGCGCCAAGGATCGACATCATCGGCGGCGTCACCATGAAGGACTGGCCGTCATAGGCGCCATCCGGCCGTTGGCCGAGACCAGGCTTCCAGTTGGTCGCCGGACGGATTAGATCCGCCAGCCGCTCCAGAATGTCGATGCGCACGGCGCGGCGACCGAGATTGCGGTAGCCGGCAAGCTTGTAGAAGCTCTTGTCGAAGGTCGGATCGATGACCACCGAGGTGCGGCCGGAGGCGAGCGCATGGACCACGTCGCCAAAGCCGGGCTTGTCCTTGCCGTCGTTCTTCAATGCCCACAGCAAGGTCACCAGTCCGGCGGGTGCCGGCTTGATCAGCGCCGGCACGAAGACATGGTAGGCGCCGAAGCGCACGCCGAGCCGGCGAAGCGCGGCGCGGCCTTCCTGGTCGAGCGACTTCATCTCCTCGGCGATATCGCGGCGGTTGATGAGGCCGAAATTCTCGACCAGCTGGAAGGCGATGCCGCGGCCGATGCCGGCAATCTGGTCGGCGTTCTTCAGGTCGACAAGCGGCTTCAGCAGCAACTCGATCTGGAAATTGACGAACCGTTCGGCACGCGCCGCGACCTTGTCGCGCGCCGGGCCGGTCAGCTGTTCGTCGGCCAGCAGCACCAGGCGTGGCTTCAGCGCGTCTTCGCCGGCGACCAGCGTGCCGATCGGCGCGCCGATCCAGCGCAGAGTGCCGTCCGAGCCGAGCGCGATGTCGCCATTGGCGCAAGCGCCGAAGCGTTCGGCGCGCGCCTCGAATTCGGCTGCCAGCGCCTTCTGGGCGGCGGTGCGCACCGCCTTGGCGTCTTCGCCGCCGGCGGTCTGGTCGGCGGTGAAGCGGAACCCTTGCAACTCGCCGACATGGTGGCCTTCGACGAGGACGGTTCCGGTAGGACTAATTTCGGCTTCAGGCATGGTATTTTCTCTAAGGCGCCGCATGAGGACGGAAGTCCTGCGGTCTACGAAGCGTTTCGTCAACCGCTCATGCAGCGCATCCGACAATCTGTCTTCGATTTCGCGCGTCTTTTCCTGCCAGTGTGCCTGATCGGCCAGCCAGCCGGGCCGGTTCGACACGAATGTCCAGGTGCGGATCTGGGCAATGCGATGCGACAGCGTGTCGATGTCGCCTTCGGTGGTGTCGGCACGGCGCACCTGCTCGGCCATGTAGTTTTCATCGACATGGCCATGCCGGGCGAGGTCGGTATAGATCGAAGCAATGAGGTCGGCATGCTGGGCCGGCGCGATCTTGCGGTAGTCGGGCAAGGCACAGGCTTCCCACAGCAGCGCAACGCGTTTGGCATTGGTGGCAAGTGCCCGGATGTCCTCGTCGCGCGACAGGTGCTCGAGCGCCTGCGCATCGACGGCAGGCAATGCCCGCGTCAGCCCCTCGACCGGGGCGTTGGTCTCGATCGAACGCTTCAGCGCGTCGAGGCTGGCGAAATCAAAATGCGCGGTGCGCCATTGCAGTACCTTCACCGGATCGAAGTCATGCCCTTCGATCTTCTTGATCAGCTCTTCGTCCAGCGGGTCGACCTGGCCGGTGACGCCAAAGGTGCCGTCGCGCAGATGCCGGCCGGCGCGGCCGGCGATCTGGCCAAGCTCGGCCGCCGTCAGGTTGCGATACTGATAGCCATCGAACTTGCGGTTCTGGGCGAAGGCGACGTGATCGAGATCGAGGTTGAGACCCATGCCGATGGCGTCGGTGGCAATGAGATAGTCGACATCGCCCGCCTGGAACAGTGCCACCTGCGCGTTGCGGGTGCGCGGCGAGAGCGCGCCGAGCACGACGGCGGCACCACCCTGCTGACGACGGATCAGCTCGGCGATGGCATAGACCTCGTCGGCGGAGAAGGCGACGATCGCGGTGCGCCGCGGCAGGCGGGTCAGCTTCTTGGAGCCGGCATAGGCGAGATGCGACAGCCTTGGCCGAGTCACCACCGACACACCCTTCAGCAGGCGCTGCAGGATGCCGTGCATGGTGGCCGCACCGAGCAATAGTGTTTCCTGGCGGCCGCGCAGGTGCAGGATGCGGTCGGTGAAGATGTGGCCGCGCTCGAGGTCGCCGGCCAACTGCACCTCGTCGATGGCGACGAAGGCGGCATCGGTCTCGCGCGGCATGGCTTCGACGGTGCAGACCGAATATTTGGCGCCGGCCGGCTGGATCTTTTCCTCGCCGGTGATCAGCGCCACCTTGTGGGCGCCGACCTTCTCGCAGACGCGGCCATAGACCTCACGCGCGAGCAGCCTGAGCGGCAGGCCGATGATGCCGCTGTCGTGCGCCACCATGCGCTCGATGGCGAGATGGGTCTTGCCGGTGTTGGTCGGCCCAAGCACGGCGGTCACGTCGCGGCCCGACAGGATCAGCGGCTCGGTGTGTTTCGGCTGAATGTTCATCGACCTGGAAATAAGGCTTTCTGGCCTCTCGTTGTCGGGAGCGTGCCTTAAGTGGCGCGTATGACAGGCGACACATAAGGATTTCGAGCGCGAAGCGAAAGCGGAATGTTCCACAGGCGGCTCGAAGTCGTCTGTGTCAAGGTCCAGATCGGTTGCGGATTAACAGTTGGAACGAGTCTGGAACGAATAGGCGACGAATCAGTGACTCGACCAGATTCAGCTTTTGTTCACGGCTACATGTGGATTTTGCGACCCCGAGTCTCACCACATGCTGAATCATTGAACTGGCCCGTTTCATGCTAGGCGAGCTTTGTCGTTAACCTTTGCCGACGAACGACTATGGCGACTTGGCGCGCCTCGCCCAAGGTTATGAAATTGTTGATCTTTCCTAATCCGCATTAAGGATTTGGCAGGCGATTCCGGCTGCCATCGTTAACGTTTCGCTCAAAGCCGGAACGAATCGGCGACGAATCAGCGATGCCCGAATATTCCCGTTTCGTTCACCCCAATATCTTGTGTTGTGAACAGTTTATCCACCGAGAATCCACAGCTTGTGATGGGTGTTTCGCACAGGCCTGGCAGCTGCCGTTAACACTTGCGTGCCGCTTCGGCACAAATTGGCGTTGGGTGCATCGGTCGACCTGGTCCTGGCATGACGACCAGACTCGGCCGGCAATGCCAAAACGGCTGCTTCACGATAGGCCCTCTTCCATCACGTAGCGTTGCAAGGCGGAGCCGACATTCCGGACGATCTCGTCGTGGGACAGGGCGACGACAGGCGGAAGCCGCAGAAGGTATCGGCACATCGCCAAACCCAACAGCTGGCTCGATACGAGACCGGCCCGTCGACCCGCGTCAGCGGGGTCGCCGACCGCCGCAACCACTGGCCTCACCTGGTTGGCAAACACCTCGCGCAGCTTCTCGGCAGCAAAGTCGTTGGACATCGCCGAACGCAGCAGAATTGTCATGCCAGGTCCGCTGGCTGGGCCTTCCCAGATTTCGAGAAAGCGCCGGATCAGTGTTTCGCCGATGGCCGCTCGGTCAATCACCCGCAGTTCCGGCAAATGCAGGTCGACGACCGCCGCCCTGGCGAACAGTTCGTCCTTGCTATGAAAGTAGCGGATCACCATGGCCGGATCGATAGAGGCGTGCGCCGCGACATCGCGGATCGAAGCCCCGTCATAACCGTGCTCGGCAAACAGCAGCCGCGCCGCCTCAAGGATATGGGCCCGCGTGCGGTCCGACTTGCTGATTTTCTTTGACTGATTCAGGGTCATGAAATGCATATGCCAACGACTGTTGACAAACGCAATGGCCTCGGCTAGAAAGTCAACACTTGTTGATAAATGGAGAGAGAAATGTTGCCCGAAACAACGCAAGTTCTGATCATCGGCGCTGGTCCGACCGGCATGGCGCTGTCCATCGTGCTGCACCAGGCCGGTGTCGATCACGTTCTGATCGACAGGCTGGCGCAGGGCCTTCAGACCTCACGAGCCGGTGTCATCCATGCGCAGACGCTGGAGGCGCTGGAGCCTCTCGGTGTCACCGCGCGGCTGGGCGAACTTGCCCTGAAACTGCAAAATTTCGCCATCCGGGACCGCAACCGCGCGCTGCTCGATGTCGATTTCGGCAAGCTTCCATCAAGGCATCCCTATCTGATGATGCTGCCCCAGAACCTGACCGAGCGGGTGTTCGCCGAACGGATCGCTGCTCTGGGTGGCATGATTCATCGCGAAGTCGAGGCCAAGGCGGTTGTTCAGGACGTCGATGGCGCCCGCGTGACGGTGGTCGAGAACGGCCGCGAGAAGCTCATATCGGCGCGCTACGTCATCGGCGCCGATGGCATGAACAGCCTGGTGCGCAGCGCAGCCGGCATCGAGTTCGACGGTGCTGCCTATGATGGCTCGTTCGTACTCGCCGACGTCCGTCTCGACTGGCCGCTTGGGCCGAAGGAAGTGTCGCTGTTCTTTGCACCGGCCGGGCTGGTGGTGGTGGCGCCGCTTCCGGACGGGTCGTACCGCATCGTTGCAACGATGGATGACGCGCCGGAAAAGCCAGGGGTCGCAGACATCCAGGCGCTGCTCGACAGCCGTGGGCCGACCAGCCAGCGGGCCCGGGTGCTCGACCTGGCGTGGAGTTCGCGCTTTCGCGTGCATCACCGCCTGGTCCAGTCATATCGCAAGGACCGGTTGTTCCTCATGGGCGATGCCGCGCACGTGCACAGCCCGGCAGGGGGGCAGGGCATGAACACCGGCATCATCGACGCGGTCGTGCTTGGCGAATTGCTGGGCGATGTGGTGAACGGCGTACGCGCTGAAGCGGAGCTGGACCTCTACGAAACGTTGCGACGCCCGGCGGCTCAGGAAGTGCTTGAACTGGCGGGCAGGATGACCGACATGGCGCTTGCACGCAATCCGGTGAAGCGGTTCCTCCGCAATCTGCTGCTTTCGGTGACGAACCTCAATCCATTGCTGAAGCGTCGCATCGCCTTGAAACTGTCAGGTCTCAGCCGGGCGCAACTGGCCCGGTTACCGGCACCTTCGCTTGAGTCGGGTTCAATCTCCCCCAGCAAGCCGGCAGCCAAACCAGCCCTGAAGCTTGCTGCCTGACAGCTGTGATTGTCAGGCAACGAGCCGCGATCGTGGGACCGTATGTCTGTATCGGCCGTTGGGCCGGTACATCGTTTATCGCCGGAGACTCGAAACCTCAGGCGAAATATTGACCGCCATTGGCCGTGATGGTCGAGCCGGTGATGAAGCCGGCATCTTCGGATGCGAGGAAGACGACGCAGCGCGCGATTTCTTCCGGTTCGCCGAGGCGGCCGACGGGAATCTGCGGGATGATGCGCTCGTTGAGCACCTTCTCGTCAATCGCCTTGACCATTTCGGTGGCGATGTAGCCGGGGCAGATGACGTTGACGGTGATGCCGGCGCGGGCACCTTCCTGGGCAAGCGCCTTCGAAAAGCCGATGTCGCCGGCCTTGGCGGCGGAATAATTCACCTGTCCGGCCTGGCCCTTCTGGCCGTTGATCGAGGAGATGGTGATGACGCGGCCGAACTTGCGGTCGCGCATGCCGCTCCACAGCGGATGCGTCATGTTGAAGACGCCCGACAAATTGGTGTCGATGACCTCTTTCCACTGCTCGCGCGTGATCTTGTGGAACATGGCGTCGCGGGTGATGCCGGCATTGTTGACCAGCACCGAGACCGGACCGAGGTCGGCCTCGACCTGCTTGATGCCCGCGGCACAGCCATCGTAGTCGGCGACCGACCATTTGTAGACCGGAATGCCGGTCTCGGCCTTGAATTTCGCCGCAGCGTCGTCGTTGCCGGCGTAATTGGCGGCAACCGAATAGCCGGCGGTCTTCAATGCGATCGAGATCGCCGCACCGATGCCGCGCGATCCGCCCGTGACGATTGCTACCTTGCTCATGCGTTTCCCCTTTTTGGTATCGCCCTGTTGTCGGGCTTGGCAGGCACTGGATACTGACCGCTAAAGCGTCGCACTGATATAAATTCAGGCGACGCGCTTTGGCTGTTTGTGTTTATGCATGTCGTCTTCCCAAACCACTTGCGCACTTTTGGGCGACATGCATTCGCGCCGCCCGGCCAGTGATATCGTTTAGAGCGCTTCCACGCACATGGCGACGCCCATGCCGCCGCCGATGCAGAGCGTGGCGAGGCCTTTCTTGGCGCCACGGCGGCGCATCTCGAAGACCAGCGTGTTGAAAACGCGAGCGCCGGACGCACCGATCGGGTGGCCGATGGCGATGGCGCCGCCATTGACGTTGACGATCGAGGGATCCCAGCCCATGTCCTTGTTGACGGCGCAGGCCTGCGCGGCAAAGGCCTCATTGGCCTCGACCAGGTCGAGATCGCCGACCGACCAGCCGGCCTTTTCCAGTGCCTTGCGCGAGGCGGGGATCGGGCCGGTGCCCATGATCTGCGGATCGACGCCGGCGGTTGCCCAGGACACGATGCGCGCCAGCGGGGTGATGCCGCGCCTCACCGCTTCCGCTTCGCTCATCAGCAGCGCACCGGCGGCGCCGTCATTGATGCCGGAGGCGTTGGCGGCGGTCACGGTGCCGTCCTTGTCGAAGGCCGGCTTTAGCTTGGTCATGGCGTCGATGGTGGCGCCGTGGCGGATGTACTCATCCTGGTCGACAATGGTGTCGCCCTTCTTGCCCTTGATGGTGACGGCGACGATCTCGTCCTTGAACTTGCCGGCCTTCTGCGCGGCCTCCGCCTTGTTCTGGGAGGCGAGCGCGAACTGGTCCTGATCGTCGCGGGTGATCTGGAACTGACGAGCGACGTTTTCCGCGGTGTTGCCCATGTGGTAGCCGTTGAAGGCATCCCACAGTCCGTCCTTGATCATGGTGTCGATCAGCTTGAAGTCGCCCATCTTGACGCCGGCGCGCAGGTGCTGGGCATGCGCCGAAAGCGACATCGATTCCTGGCCGCCGGCGATGATCACCTTGGCATCGCCGGAGGTGATCTGCTGCATGCCGAGTGCAATGGCGCGCAGGCCCGAGCCGCACACCTGATTGAGGCCCCAGGCGGTGGTTTCCTTCGGCAGGCCGGCATTGATCGATGCCTGGCGGGCCGGGTTCTGACCCTGAGCGGCGGTCAGTACCTGACCGAGGATGACCTCGTCGACCTCGCCCGGTTCGACACCGGCACGCGACAGCAATTCCTTGATGACAACGGCCCCGAGTTCATGCGCCGGCGTGGCGGCGAAGGCGCCGTTGAAGGAGCCGACCGGCGCGCGCGCGGCACTGGCAATGACGATGGAAGCGGACATTTTCTTCTCCAGACTTCAAGGGTGTTGTTCTATCGTTGAGGACTTTTCTTGCCCTTTCCAGAACCCAAGTCAAACCGGAAATGGGCATGGCGCCCATGCGCTGCAAGCAGGTCGCGCCTTGCGACGGCGGTTGCTGCGCAGCATTATTTTGCCCGCTATGCAGCATTTAGTGATCCCGCACTGCACAAACTGCTTGGAATTATGAGGCTTTTGCGCATATCCTCAAAAAAGGCACAATCGTTACCGGCGGCTTACTCTGGGCGCGCCGGTGTCCCCGGGAGGATGCAGATGGCCGCGAAAGACGATCCGATCATCATCAAGAAATACGCCAATCGCCGCCTCTACAACACCGGCACCAGCACCTATGTGACGCTCGAGGACCTCGCCGAGATGGTCAAGAAGGGCGAGGAGTTCACCGTTCAAGACGCCAAGACCGGCGACGACATCACGCATCCGGTGCTGACCCAGATCATCTTCGAGCTGGAGAACAAGGATGGGCAGAACATGCTGCCGATCCCGTTCCTGCGCCAGCTGATCGCCTATTATGGCGACCAGATGCAGATGATCGTGCCAAGCTTCCTCGAACAGTCCATGCTCGCCTTCTCGAAGGAACAGGAACGTTTTCGCGAGCAGATGAAGGGGGCGATCGGCAAATCGCCGCTGGACATGATGAAGATCGCCACGCCGATCAAGGCGCTGGAGGAGCAGACGCGCCGCAACATGGAAATGTTCCAGAATGCGATGCGGCTGTTCACGCCGTTCCCACCGGCGGGTTCCGGCCCGGCCGCTGCGCCGACGCCCGAGCCGGCCAGGAAGGAAACGCCGGAAAAGCCTGACGACCTTCAGGAACTGAAGGACCAGATCGCCGCCATGCAGCGCAAGCTCGACACGATGTCGTGAGACGTTCGGACCGAAGATCCGGTAGCTCGCGCACAGTGCTATCGCGACGCTACGGCAGCACTCCCTCATAGCGGCCACGCGGCCTGATGACACTTCCGCTCGTTATCTGTTCGACCGTGTGCGCGGACCAGCCAACACTGCGTGCGAGCGCGAACAGGCGGAACGGTGCATCGCGCGGCAAGCCAAGGCTGCGCGTCAGCACGACCAAAGCGAAGTCGATGTTCGGGCGTGCGCCGGTCGCGGCAAAGGCCGCATCGCGCAGCGATTGCGAGAGTTCATCGATGTCGATCGCGCTCAGCAATGCCGCCGCCCGTGGGTCGCCGTCGGGATAAAGCGGGTGACCAAACCCCGGCAGCGGGCGGTCATGGTCAAGCCAGCGCCGGATCGCCGCATCGGCGCCGTGCCGCGCCGCATCCTCGGCCAGTTGCATCACCGCTTCACCGGCGCCGCCATGGCGTGGCCCCGATAGCGTCGCCAGGCCCGCCAGGAGACATGCCGCCAGCGACGCCCCGGTCGAGGCCGCGACACGGGCTGCGAAAGTCGATGCGTTCAGTTCGTGGTCGGCGAGCAGAACAAGCGCGCGGCGGATCGCGTCCGCTCCCGTTGCATCCACCGACCAGTCTTGCGCCAGCCGTTGATGGACTGGATCCGACCCCGCCGATGCACCCAGGGCGCCGGCCAGCGCGCCGACAGCGTGCGCGGCATCGGCATGCAGCGAGGTGGCGCCGCGCCCGAGCGATGGGCGCCCCTGGCCGGCAAGCACGGCAAGGCGAGCAAAGGCCGAGGCTCGACCGGCTTGATGGGGCGCATCTGGCGACGGTGCTTTGAAAACCACCGGTCCAGGCAGAGCCCACAGCACTGCAGCAGTTTCTTCCAGTGTGGCACTCGCTGAAAGCGCCGCGGCGTCCTGGCCCCGATAGACAAGATGGCCGTGCAAGACGGTCGAGATCGAGGTGACGATCGACGGTTCGCCCCAGGCAATGGCGCTTTCGGCGATGGCCGCCGGGCTCCGTCCGCGCGCCCGGCGGGTGGCCAACGCGGCAATGTCGTCGGCGCGATACTGGCTGCGGCGTGGGTCGGTCTGGTCGGGCCGCATGCCGATGCGGCCACGGCTGACATAGGCGTAGAGCGTCTGCGGCCGCACCCTGAGCCTTTCCAGCGCCTCTTCCCGTGACAACCATTCCGACAGGTCCCGATCCTCCTATATATTGATTCTATTGATCAAGATTGATGAGCATGTTGCCTAGCCTTATCTCCGATCCGGAAATGGTTCAAGGAGACAGGCTATGGCGAATGGGCTCGATGACGTGGTGGCGGCGGAAACCGTCCTCTCCGATGTGGATGGTCTTGGCGGCCATCTGACGATCCGCGGTCATTCGCTGCCGGAACTGGCCGGACGCTGGCGTTACGCGCAGGTGGTTCGCCTGCTGCTCGACGGCTTTTTCGATGATCTTCCCGACGACGCGGAATTGGCGCGAGCGCTGGGCCAGGCGCGTGCGGAAGTGTTCGAGCGGCTCTTGCCCTCACTGCCCTTGCTGGCATCGCTCGATGTCTACAGCGCCATGCGCGCCGGGATGGCGCTGCTGCCGGACGGCGAAACGTTGACGGACGCCTTGCTGCTGATCGCGGCGCCGGCTGTGCTGACGCCGGCCTTGCTGCGCCTGCAACACGGCGAGAAGCCAATCGCACCGGACAGCCGGGCCGATCATGCCACGGACATGTTGAGGATGCTCAACGGCAGCGCTGCCTCGCCGGCGCTGGCGAAGGCGCTCGACACCTATCTGGTGACCGTCTGCGACCATGGCCTCAATGCCTCGACCTTTGCTACACGCGTGGTCGCGTCGACGCAGGCCGGCCTGACATCGTCCGTGCTGGCTGGGCTCGGCGCACTCAAGGGGCCCCTGCATGGTGGCGCGCCAGGCCCGGTCATCGAGATGCTGGACGCGATCGAGGCGCATGGCGATGCCGCCGGCTGGCTGCGCGACGAGGTCGCGCATGGCGAGCGCATCATGGGGTTCGGTCACAGGATTTACCGCGTACGCGATCCGCGCGCCGACGTGCTGAAGGCGGTGGTGCGGCAACTCGGCAGCGAAGGCGAAACCGGTCGCCGGCTGGCCTTTGCGGAGACAGTGGAGCAGGCCGCGCTCGACGTGCTGCGGATCGCCAAGCCGTCGCGCTCGCTGCAGACCAATGTCGAGTTCTACACCGCGCTGCTGCTGGAGGTGGCGGGATTTCCGAAAGAGGCATTCAGCAACGTCTTCGCCGCCGGGCGTGTCGCCGGCTGGATCGCCCATGCCCGCGAGCAGCAGACGACCGGACGGCTGATCCGGCCGCAGTCACGCTATGTCGGGCCGGTGCCGGACCTCGTCGCCTGAAGCTTCGCTTTTGCAGGGAGTGGCGGCGCCCGCCGAAGGACGGAGCGATCCGGTCGATGTCCTTCCGGTGAGGGGCTGCGCGGCCGATCATGACAAAAAGTTCATCTCGCTGCACAAATCCCGCCGCTGTTATTGCGTCGCATTGAGCATATATGCTGCACTGCAACATAAGCTCACTCTTGCCGCAACCAGAGGATTCCGCCCTTGGCCGCCAGAAAAACCGCAGTTATCACCGGCTCCACATCGGGCATTGGCCTGGCCATCGCTCATGCCCTGGCGGCTGAAGGCCACGCGATCGTCGTCAACTCCTTCTCCGATACGGCCGCCGACCGCGCCATCGCCGATGCGATCGCCAGACAGCACAGCGTGAAGACCGCCTATATCAAGGCCGACATGTCCAAGCCGGCCGAATGCCGGGCGCTTGTCGCCGAGGCGGCCGAGACCTTCGGATCGGTCGATATTCTCGTCAACAATGCCGGCATCCAGCATGTCGCACCGGTTGAAGACTTCCCGATCGAGAAGTGGGACGCCATCATCGCCATCAACCTTTCATCGGCGTTCCACACCATCGCAGCCGCGATCCCGCTGATGAAAAAGGCCGGGGGCGGCCGGATCGTCAACATCGCCTCGGCGCATGGCCTGGTCGCGTCGCCGTTCAAATCGGCCTATGTCTCGGCCAAGCACGGCATCATGGGATTGACCAAGACGGTTGCGCTCGAGTTGGCGCGTGAAAAGATCACCTGCAACGCCATCTGCCCCGGCTATGTGCTGACGCCGCTGGTCGAGGCGCAAATCCCCGACCAGATGAAAACCCACAACATGGACCGCGAGACAGTCATCCGCGAGGTCATGCTGGACAAGCAGCCGACCAAGGAATTCGTCACGGTCGAGCAGATCGCGGCAGCGGCGGTGTTCCTGTGTTCCGACGCGGCGGCGCAGGTCAACGGCACGCATCTCTCGATCGACGGCGGATGGACCGCGGCGTGAGGCGCGAAATTTTCTCACCCACCCAAAGGGACAGATCAAGGACGACGCCATGACGAAAAACGGCAAGGCGGAGGAGACGAAGAAGATCAACATTGCGCTGCAAGGGGGTGGCTCGCACGGCGCCTTTTCCTGGGGCGTGCTCGACCGGTTGCTGGAGGACGGCAGGCTGGAGATCGCGGCGGTGTCCGGCACCAGCGCCGGCGCCATGAACGCGGTGGCGCTGGCCGACGGCTTCGTGCGCGGTGGGGTCGACGGGGCGCGGCAGAAGCTCGACGATTTCTGGCGTGCGGTGGCGGCAAAGGGCCGGTTCAGCCCGGTGCAGCGCATGCCGTGGGATGTCGCCTGGGGCAACTGGTCGATCGAGAACACGCCGGGCTATCTGTTCTTCGACACCATGTCGCGGGTGTTTTCGCCCTATGTCGCCAACCCGCTCGGCCTCAACCCGCTGCGTGACGTGGTCCAGCAGGAGATCAACTTCGCCAATGTGCGCGCCTGCAAGTCGATGGAACTGTTTATCTCGGCGACCAATGTCGAAACCGGACAGTTGCGTGTCTTTTCCGATGGCGAGATCGATCTCGACACGGTGATGGCCTCGGCCTGCCTGCCGCAATTGTTCCGCGCCGTCGAGATCAAGGGCGTTCCCTATTGGGACGGTGGCTATGGCGGCAACCCGGCGCTTTATCCGTTCTTCAAGACGGCGGCGACCGAGGACGTGCTTCTGGTGCAGATCAATCCGGTGGTGCGAGAGGGAACGCCGAGGAGCGCCAACGAGATCCAGAACCGCATCGACGAGATCACCTTCAACGCCGGTCTGTTGCGCGAATTCCGCTCGATCGCTTTCGTCAAGGAATTGATCGCCGCCGGCCGTCTGCCGCATGGCGAATACCGTGACATCCGCATGCACCGCATCGATGCCGACGAGGCGTTCAAGGACCTGTCGGCGTCATCGAAGGTCAATGCCGAATGGGCGTTCCTGACCTATCTGCGCGATCTCGGCCGCACCGCCGCCAGCGACTGGCTGGAAGAGAACTACGATGCCGTCGGCAAGCGGCCGACGCTCGATCTCTCCGGCGAACTCGACGACGGCTTCAAGCCGGTGCGCGGCCCCGCACCCGGCCGGCGGGTCAAGGAATTCCTTGCGGCGCGCAAGAAGCCCGAGGCGGAACGCCGCCGGGCCTGACCGGAATCTCGACACAGCTCGGATTCATCAAGCTCTCAAGGTCAGATCGATCACCTTGACCAGGGCAGCGGCCGCCTGCCGCTGCCCCTCGGGATCGCTGATCCGCGCCTTCATGCCTTCCAGCCCGTCGAGCAGCATGTCGGCAAGCAATTGCGTCGACAGGCCCTTGGCCGCCAGATCGACGCCGTTCCTGGCTGCCTCGTCCTGGATCGCGGCAGCGATATGTTCGACCAGACCGCCGCGCCAGCAGCCGACCAGATCGCCAAGGCTCGATTTCATGTCCACCAATTCGGCGCCGTGCGGCGAGGCAACGACCGCGCTCATCATCGAGATGAATGCCTCGTCGATGGCTCGCATCATGCGCGCGGCGAAAGCGCCGTCGCCGGCCAGCGCCATTTTTGCCGCTCCGACCGAGCGCGACAGCACCATCATCGCGATGGCGCGGAAAATATCGGTCTTGTTCTTGAACAGGAGATAGAGCGCCGGGCGTGACATGTCGGCTGCGCGGGCGATGTCGTCCATGGTGGTGCGGGAGAAGCCATAGGCCAGGAACACCTTCATCGCGCCATCCAGGACACGGACGCGTTTGGGGTCGGTGGTGGCGATGTCTTCGATCTGATTCATGGGGCAACATTATCCTGCAAAATCTCAATTGACAAAATGACGAAATTTGTCAATCTGTTTGAGAGTGAAGCGACCCCAGAGAACGCTTCGCACCTGGGCTGTGGACGACAACAAAAGGGTATCCCCATGCGCCTCACCGTCGATGGGCAGTCATTCGACATCAACGCCGATCCGGACATGCCGCTGCTGTGGGCGCTACGCGATCTCATTGGCAAGACCGGACCGAAGTTCGGCTGTGGCATCGCCGCCTGCGGCGCCTGCACCGTGCATGTCGACGGTCAGCCGGTGCGCTCCTGCTCGCTCCCGGTCGGCGAGGTCAGCGGCGTCGTCACCACCATCGAAGGCATCGGCACGGCGGACAGACTGCATCCGGTGCAGCAGGCATGGCTGGAGGAACAGGTGGCGCAATGCGGCTACTGCCAGGCCGGCCAGATCATGAGCGCGGTGGCCCTGCTCGACGAGGTCGCCGACCCGAGCGACGCCGACATCGACAACGCCATGGGCGGCAATCTCTGCCGCTGCGGCACCTATCCGAAGATCCGCTCGGCCATCAAGAAGGCTGCAGCGCTCAAGACGGCGGGGCTCTGAGCATGGCCAGTGTCGGAAAGATCGCCCGCCGCACGTTTCTGATCGGCGCGGCTGCCGTCGCGGGCGGCGTTGCCGTCGGCTACTACTATTATCGCAAACCGTTTCCGAACCCGCTCGAGGCTGATCTCGGCAAGGGCGAGGCGACCTTCAACCCCTATGTGAAGATCGGCGCCGACAACACCATCACCATCGTCGCGCCGCGCGCCGAGATGGGGCAAGGCATCTCGACGACGCTCGCCGTCATGGTCGCCGAAGAACTCGATGTCGGTCTCGACCAGGTCAATGTCGAGCACGGCCCGGCCTCCTATGCCTATTACAACGCGGCGATCCTCGAAGAGGGCGGTCCGTTCGCCTTCTTCGACGAGAGCATGACAGCGCAGGCGGTGCGCTCAGGGCTCGGCGTGGTCGGCAAGTTGCTTGCTCTCCAGGCCACCGGCGGTTCGGCTTCGGCGCGCGATGGTTTCGACAAGATGCGCCAGGCGGGCGCCACAGCGCGGCAGTTGCTGATCGCGGCGGCGGCGCAGAAACTCGGCGTTGCCGCGGCCGATCTGGAAACGGCTAATGGCTCGATTGTCCACAAGGCGTCTGGCAAGTCGCTGACCTATGGCGCGGTTGCCGCAGCCGCCGCTGCCATGGCGCCGCCGGCCGAAGTCAGGCTCAAGGACAGAGCCGACTGGAAATTGCTGGGAAAACCGCAGAAGCGCATCGACATGCTGGCCAAGGTCACCGGCGCCCCGATCTTCGGCATCGATGTCAGGCTGCCGGACATCCTGTACGGCACGGTCAAGATGAGCCCGCGCTTCTGGGCCAAGCCGGTCAAGGCGGACCTCGCAAAAGCCGAAAGAATGCCCGGCGTGATCAAGATCGTGCCGCTCGAGACGAATTACGGCCACGGCTTCGGCATCATCGCGGAGAACACCTGGGCGGCGTTCAAGGCGGCCGACGCCATCGACGCCCAGTGGGCGGATCCCGAATATCCGCTCAGCAGCGCCGCCATATCAGACGTGCTGAAACAGGCGCTCGGCACCAAGGGCTCGACGATGCGCGACAATGGCGATGTCGACACCGCCTTCGCCGACGCGCCGCGCGAAAGGATCGTCGAGGCAGACTATGCGGTGCCCTATCTGGCGCATGCAACGATGGAGCCGATGAACGCCACGGCGCGGTTCAGCGATGGTGCCCTCGACATCTGGTGCGGCAACCAGGCGCCGACCCTGGTGCGGCAGCTTTGCGCCAACGTGGTCGGCATCGAACAGGACAAGGTCACCGTCCACACCACCTTCATGGGCGGCGGTTTCGGCCGCCGTACCGAGATGGACTTCGCGCTGTGCGCCGCGCTGATGGCGAAGGAGACAGGCGGGCGTCCGGTCAAGGTGACTTGGACACGCGAAGAGGACATGCGCCATGACGCCTACCGGCCGGCCGCGGTCGGCAAGTTCCAGGCGCGGCTCGGCGACGACGGCATGCCGGTCGCCGTCGACATGAAGCTCGCCTCGCCATCGGTGATCGCCGGCACCTTGCGTCGGCTATTTCCCTCGATATCGCCGCTCGGCCCCGACAAGTCCATTGTCGATGGGGCCTATGACCAGCCCTACACCATTCCGAACTATCGGGTCAGCGGCGTGGCGGCGCCCATCTCCATCCCTGTCGGCTTCTGGCGCTCGGTCGGCAGTTCGATCAACGGTTTCTTCCATGAAGGGTTCATGGACGAGATCGCCACGGCCGGCAAAATCGATCCGGTCGAGATGCGCAAGACGCTGATGGCCGCCTATCCTTCCGCCGTGAAGGTGGTGGAGAAGGTCGCCGCGATGGCGAAATGGGGCGAGGCGCTGCCCGCCGGCACGGCCAAGGGCATGGCCTTCACGCTGTCCTTCGGCAGCTGGGTTGGCGAGATCGTCCAGGTGGCGGATACGCCGGCCGGCATCCGCATCGAGAAGGTGTGGATCGCCGCCGATGTCGGCACTGCGCTCGATCCGGGGATTATCGAGGCGCAGCTGATTTCCGCCGCCATCTACGGTCTTTCGGCGGCAATGGGACAGGAAATCACCTTCGCCGACGGCATGGTCGAACAGTCGAACTTCCACGATTTCGACGCCATGCGGATCTTCCAGTGCCCGGTCTTCGAAGTCGCCATCCTGGAAAATTTCCACAAGATGGGCGGCGTCGGCGAGGTCGGTACACCGCCAGCGGCACCGGCGCTGGCCAACGCCATCTTCGCGCTCACCGGCAAGCGCATCCGCACGCTGCCGCTATCGAAGACGGTGGCCTTCGCATGAAGAGGCTCCTCATCATGCTGACGCCTGCTGCCATGCTCGTTCTCGCGGCGTCGTTCGCAGTTGCACAAGACAGGCTGGCGCCGGCGCCGGCGACAGCCGACGCTGCAAATGGCTTGTCCGAATGGGACAAGATTTATGCGGTGTTCTCGCATCCGCGCTGCGCCGACTGTCATGTCGCGGACGACCGGCCGCGCTGGTCCGGCGCGCACTATGGCGGCACGCGCATTCACGCCTTCAACGTCCAGCGCGGTGCTGACGGATCGGGCTTCGGCAATCCGGCCCTGCGCTGCACGACGTGCCATTTCTCCAGCAATTCCAATGCATTGCACGGACCGCCCGGAGCCGACAACTGGCGTCTGGCGCCGGCCGAGATGGCCTGGTTCGGCAAATCCTCAGCCGAAATCTGCGCTCAGATCAAGGATCCGGCGCGTAATGGCGGCCGTAGCTTGAAGGATATCGCGCTGCATGTTCGCGACGACAGGCTGGTCGGCTGGGGCTGGACGCCGGGGTCGGATCGTGAGCCGGCTCCGGGCTCGGCCGAAGCAACCTATCAAGCGATCGAAAACTGGACGGCGGAGGGTGCACCTTGCCCGGTGGCGCAATGATCCCGCAACTTTCTGACTATATTGCGGTGCAACTTTGATGTAGAAGCGCGCTTCGCCGATCACGGCAAATTGAACACGGCCTGGCGCGCACCCATATCGGCGACGCGCCCGCGTTATGAGGACGCTGGCCGAACCCGCAGTGGAAAAAACGACGATGAGATTCAGGTTTCACAAGCTTGCAGCCGTTGTTGTGCTCATTGGTTTCGCGGCCTGGATGGCGACAGGCGAATTCTCGTCCGTCGGCAGCGTAGCGGCGAACAAGGCCAAGGCAGCCGAAGTCGAGCAGGCCAAGGCGCCGGACGCGAACAAGCCCAAGGCGGCGGAAGCCGAGCCGAAAGCACCGCTGCGCACCGTCGCGGTGGTGACACCGCCGCGCAAGACCTATGCGCGCGCCATCCGCATTTCAGGACTGACTGAAGCCGATAAACGAGCGGTGCTGGGGGCGCGCGTTGCCGGTGTCATCGACAAGCTGCCGGTCAGCCAAGGCCAGCACGTCAAGACCGGCGATCTGGTGATGATGCTTGCCGCCGAGGAAAAGATCTCGATGGTCGACAACGCCAAGCAATTGGTTGTGCAGCGCCAGGCCGAGTTGGAAGCAGCTCTGCGACTGATGAAAACAGGCAATTTGCCGAAGCTGCAGCTCGATACCGCGCGCTCGAACCTGACCTCGGCGCAGTCGCTGCTGAAAACGGCACAGGCCTTGCTCGACCGCAATGAGGTGAGGGCGCCTTTCGACGGCGTCATCGACCGGGTGCCGGTGGAACTGGGCAGTTCCATCATGGAGGGCGGCGAGGTGGCAACCATCCTCAAGCTTGATCCGGTCATTGCCCGCGGCGAAGTCAGCGAGCGCGACCTCCGCTACCTCAAGCTCGGCGACAAGGCCAATGTCCGTCTGGTCAGCGGCCAGACGGTCGAAGGCACCGTGCGCTACATCAGCCGCGACGCGTCGTCGGCGACCCGCACCTTCCGCGTAGAGGTGGCGATCCCCAATGCCGATGGCTCCGTGCCGGCCGGCATGACGGCGGAAATCGCGCTCAACGCGCAACCGACCGACGCTGTCTTGCTGCCGCGCTCGGTGGTGACGCTCGGCGACAAGGGCGACCTCGGCATCCGTGCCGTCGGCAAGGACAACAAGGTGGCGTTCTTCCCGATCGACCTCGTCGACGACACGCCGACCGGCCTCGTGCTCGGCGGCATCCCGGCCGATGCGCGCATCATCGTTGCCGGTCAGGAACTGGTGAAGGAAGGCGATGTGGTCAATCCGGTCGAGGCGGACCAGGCGACCATCCAGAAGTTGCTGGGCGAGGCGGCTGCCGGCACGCAGTAGCAACTGTCGCGACTGACTAGCCCTGGGCGGGGACAATCGGTTGCGGCGCAGCTCGTGAAATTCAAGAACAGGCGTTAGCCATGGATATCGTCAAACTCGCGATCAACAATGCCCGCCTGACCATCTCGGTCCTGGTCTTCCTTCTGCTGGCCGGCTGGGTCGCCTATCAGTCGACGCCGAAGGAAGCGGAACCCGACGTTCCGATTCCGATGATGTATGTCAGCCTGATCTATCAGGGCATTTCGCCCGAGGATTCGGAGCGCCTTCTGCTGCGGCCGATGGAAAGCAAGCTGAAGAGCCTGAAGGGCCTCAAGGAAATGCGCTCGGCCGCCTTCCAGGGTGGCGGCTATGTCCTGGTCGAGTTCCAGCCGCAGACAAATTTGGCGACCGCGCTGCAGGACACGCGCAGCAAGGTGCAGGACGGCAAGGCCGACCTGCCGCAGGCGGCCGAAGAGCCTGTCGTCACCGAGGTCAACATCTCCGAATTCCCCGTCCTCGTCGTCACCCTGTCGGGAGAATTGCCCGAACGGGTGCTGACCGCCGCGGCGCGCGAACTGCGGGACCGGATCGAAGAGGTGCCAGGCGTTCTCGAGGGCTCGTTGCAGGGCGCGCGAGACGATCTCGTCGAAGTCGTCATCGACCCGATGAAACTGTCTTCCTACGGGCTGCAGCTCGATCAGCTGATCGGTGCGGTCGGCGCGTCAAACAGCCTGGTCGCCGCCGGCAACATCGAGGGCTCGGAAGGCAAATACGCGGTCAAGGTGCCGTCGCTGATCGAGACGCCCGAGGATGTGGCGGCTCTGCCGGTGGTCGCGGGCCCCAATGCCGTGGTGCAGGCCAAGGATATAGCGACGATCCGCTCGACCTTCGCCGATGCCGAGACGATCACGCGCCTCAACGGCAAGCCGGCCATCGCCATCGAAGTCAAGAAGCGCATCGGTGCCAATCTGATCGACACGCTCAGCAAGGTGAGGGCCGTATCCGACGCCTTCGTCAAGACCATGCCGGAAGGCATGAATGTCACCTACACGCAGGACAAGTCGGTCTTCGTCAACCAGTTGCTCGGCGATCTGCAGAACCACGTCATGATCGCCGTGATCCTGGTGTTCATCGTCATTCTCTATGCACTGTCCGGCCGTGCCTCGCTGCTCATTGGCCTGGCCATTCCATCGTCGTTCCTGATCGGCATCCTGCTGCTGGCAATGATGGGCTACACGATCAACATGATCGTGCTGTTCAGCCTGATCCTGGCCGTCGGCATGCTGGTCGACGACGCCATCATCGTCACCGAGTTCGCCGAACGGCGGATGAGCGAGGGTATGCCGAAGGCGGAAGCCTTCGCGCTCGCCGCCAAGCGCATGGCCGGCCCGGTGATCGCCGCGACCATGACGCGCATCGCCGCCTTCTCGCCGCTGCTGTTCTGGCCGGGCATCATCGGCGACTTCATGAAGTACATGCCGATAACGCTGATCGTCACGCTGTCGGCCTCGATGCTCTATGCTCTGGTGTTCGCGCCGACGCTGGGGGCGATCTTCGCCAAGGCGCCGCAGCACCATGAGGATGACAATCGCGACGGCTGGTACATGGCCATCGTCAAGCAGGCGGTGCGGTTCCCGATCACCGTGGTCTTGCTGACTGTTGCGCTGCTGTTCGGTGTCGGCTTTGCCTATTCGAAATACGGCGCTGGTGTCGAGTTCTTCCCAAGTGTCGAGCCCGACTATGGCCTGCTCTACGTGCACGCCCGCGGCAATCTTTCGCTGACCGAAATGGACACCGCTACGAAGATTGCCGAAAACCGGCTGCTCGGCTGGCCGGGCATCAAATCGGTCTATACCCGCGTCGGCAAGACGCAAGGCGGCGGCCAGGATGTCCCCGAGGACGTTGTCGGCGTCATCCAGTATGAATTCATCGACTGGCGCGAGCGTAAGTCGGCGAACCACATCCTGGATGAATTGCGCGGCGTCATGGCCGGGATTCCCGGTGTCGATGTCGAAGTGCGGGTGCCGGAGGCCGGCCCGCCGACCGGCAAGCCGATCCAGATCAGGCTTTCGGCGATCGACCCCAAGGGGCTCGACGACAAGGCGCGCGCCGTCGCGGCTCGCATTGGCAAGGTGCCCGGCGTCATCGACATTTCCGATGGTCTGCCGCCGCCCGGTGTCGACTGGGCGCTCGAGGTGGACCGCGCCAAGGCGGCGCAGTACGGCATCAGCCCGACCTCGGTCGGCACCGTGGTGCAACTGGTGACCAACGGGCTGAAGCTCAGCGAATACCGACCGGCTGGCGCTGACGACGCCGTCGATATAAGGCTGCGTCTGCCTGAAGATCGGCGAACGCTGTCGACGCTCGACGAGCTTAGAGTGCAGACCGCACAAGGCTCGGTGCCGATCTCGAATTTCGTCGTGCGCAAGCCGGAGCCGACCGTCGGTATTCTCAACCGCATCGACGGCGCCCGCACGGTGGTCGTCCAGGCCAACGTGGCCGCCGGTACGCAGGTTGCAGCCGTACAGGCTGAGGTCACCAAGGCCGTCGCTGATATGGATCTTGGCAGCGGCATACGCTGGAAACTGGCCGGCTCCAACGAGGACAGCGCCGAGGCGAGCGCCTTCCTGGGCAAGGCCTTCGGGGCGGCGATCTTCCTGATCTTCCTCGTGCTGCTGATGCAGTTTAACAAATTCACCAGCGTGCTGATGGTGCTGTCCTGTGTGGTAATGGCGACGATCGGTGTGTTCCTGGGGCTGCTGTTGACGGGAGAGGCATTCGGCATTGTCATGTCGGGCATTGGCGTCATCGCGTTGGCCGGTGTGGTGGTGAACAACAACATCGTGCTGATCGACACCTATGACCGGCTGCGCGAAGAAGGCTGGGACAAGATGGAAGCGGTGCTGCAGACCTGCAGGGAACGCGCCCGCCCGGTGGTGCTGACGGCGGTGTCGGCGATCCTCGGCGTGCTGCCGATCGCCTTCGGCCTCGGTCTTGAAATCTTCCATCACGAGACGACGATCAACGCGCCGTCGACGCAATGGTGGATTTCTCTGTCGTCGGCGATCGTCTTCGGCCTGTCCTTCGCCACCCTGCTGACGCTGGTGGTGACGCCGTCGATGCTGATGATCTTCACGCGCAGCAAGAACAGCCGCTTCTACGCGTTTTTCCGTCGGATATTCCGGCGCGGCAAGGGAAAGGTTTCGTCGACCGACACGCCGGGCCTGGATGTGGGCGACGAGCCGGCCATCGCCTTTCCGAAGGCGGCCGAATAAACCTGTCTGCGAACCTCTGACAAAAAGAGCCGCCCGGAACAACCGGGCGGCCTTTTGCATTCTCCCCCCAAGGGCAATGCGACGAGTTGTCCCCGGAGCAATGCAAAGCATTGTCTCGGAGCAACGCCAAAGCGTTGTGTCGTAGCAAACGTCAACGCGCGGGGTTCCCATGCCGATCACCACCATTGTCATCATCGTCCTGATCCTTGTCCTCATCGGCGCGGTGCCGACATGGCCGCATTCGCGCTCCTGGGGTTATGGGCCGTCGGGCATTGTCGGCGTCGTGCTGGTGGTGCTTCTGGTGTTGCTGTTGATGGGGCGGCTCTGAGCCGCCTTTTCAGTCGTAGAGAGGCTTTTCAGTGTGGAGAGATGGGCGGGCATGCGATGGCTGCGCCCGCCGTCCATATCAGGCAGCCTTCGCAACGCCATTCACGGTGGCGATGCCGATGTCCTCGAGAGCCTCGGTGACCGCTTGATCCAGCGGCGTGTGCGGGATCGCGCCGATGATGCCTTCCAGCCTTGCCGAGGCCAGCTGATGCGGCTCGAAGCGCAGATAGGACATCGAGACGATCTCACGCCACATCGCCACGAACGGGCTGCCGGCGCGCAGCACCCACCAGGGCATCGAGGTCATCTTGAGCGGGCGACCAAGCGCCGTCTCTGCTGCCGCCTTGATCCCCCGGTCGGTAACGGCATGGCCCGGGAAGTTCAACGCTTCGTAGGAGCCGAGCTTGTCCAGGTTTTGCGCCAGTCCAACGAAAGCCTTGGCCAGATCCGGCAGGTAGGCCCATTCATGCATCAGATCGACCGGGCCGGGCGCGGTGTAGATGCCCTTGTTCATCTTGGCGGCGACGACCAGATCGAACCATGACCCGCTGCCGGTGCCACCGAAGAAGTCGCCGGCCCGCAAGAGAATGGTGCGGACGCGGCCCACGTCGGCCTCACGGCGAAACAGGTCTTCCATGGCGACGCGGATGCGGCCCTTTTCGGTCGTCGGATGGAATGGGGCGTCTTCGGTGATCACCGCTGGTATCGGCGAGCCGAAATTGTAGACGTTGCCTGGAGCAAGGTGCAAAGCGCCGTTCGCCCGGCAGGCGGCCATGACATTCTCGGCCATCGGCAGGCACTTGGCCCATTCGGTGTAGATCGGGTTGAGGCCGTTGAAGATGATGTCGACACCTTCCGTGGCGCAGATGAGCGCTTCGCGGTCGAGCCCATCACCGGCAACGGCCGTGGCGCCGTTGAGTTCGGCAGGTACCTTGCCGCTGCGGGTGACTGCGCGGACATCATAACCGGCGTCGATGAAGGCCTTGGCGACGACGCGGCCGAGCCGGCCATTGGCACCGAGAATTGCGATCTTGGTCATTTTTCATCTCCGTGTTGATGTTTGCAGCCCGAATATGGTTCCTTCGCATGCGAATGGAAATTGACTATGGATGGGGTTCGAATATTCATAAATGAATGAGTGAAATCGACTGGAACCTGATCAAGAGTTTCGTCACCGTGGCGGAAACCGGCAGCCTGTCGGCCGCCGCGCGAAAGCTCTCGGCAAGCCAGCCGACGCTCGGCCGTCACATCGGCGAGCTCGAACAGGCGCTGGGTGTCACGCTGTTCCGGCGTGGGCGGCGCGGCTATGAACTGACGGAAGCCGGCAGCACGCTGTTCGAGCGCGGCAAGGCGGTCAGCGAGCAGGCAAGCGCCTTCTCACTGCTGGCGCTGGGTTCGGTCGAGGCGATCGAAGGTACGGTGCGCATCGCCGCCAGCGAGGTGGTCGCGGCCTATGTGTTGCCCGAGATGACGATGCAGCTCGGTATCGAGGAGCCGGGCATCGAGGTCGAGATCGTTGCCTCGAACCAGGTCGAGAACCTGTTGCGCCGCGATGCCGACATCGCCATCCGCATGGTCAAGCCGGCGCAGAATGAGCTGACGGCGCGCAAGGTCTGCGATATTCCGCTCTGCGCCTGCGCGGCCAGATCCTATCTCGACAGGCGCGGGCGCCCGCTTGAGCCCGCCGACCTTGTCGACCACGACCTGGTCGGCTTCGACCGCAGCGATGACATTGTCCGAGGCTTTACCCAGTACGGCATCCCTGTCACCCGCGGCAGTTTCCGCTTCAGGACCGACAACCAGATTGTCTTGTGGGAGGCGGTGCGGGCGGGAAACGGCATCGGTCTCGGCCAGGAGCCGCTGGTCTACCGTGATCCATCGGTGGAGAAACTGCTGCCTGACCTGCCACTGCCGGTGCTGCCGGTGTGGCTGGCGATGCATCGCGACGTGCGCACCAGCGTGCGCATCCGCCGCGTGGCGGATTTTCTCTACGAGGAACTGAAGCGCTATTCGGCCGGCGCGGCCGCGAATTCGGCGCGGTGAGCGAGCCCGGCCATCAGCAGCACGACGATCAGCAGTCCTGACATGGCAATGAAGATCGGGCCGAAGCTGGAATGCTCGGCAACGAACCCGATCGCCGACGGCGCCACCAGAATGCCGGAGTAACCCATGGTGGTGACGACGCTCATGCCGGTGCCCGACGACATGCCTTCTTGGTTGCCGCCGGCCGAGAAGATGATCGGCACCATGTTGGCGATGCCGAAGCCACACAAGGCAAAGGCCGCGATGGCGAGCCAGGGCGAGGGTGACAGGCCGGCCACCAGCATGCCGGCGGCAGCGACGATCGCCGAGCCGCGCAGCGTCGTCACCGCGCCGAAGCGATTGCGGACGCCGTCGCCAAAGAAACGCATGATCGCCATGACGCCGGAGAAAGCAGCGTATGCGAGGCCGGCAATCGCGAGGTCGGCGCCGAGCTCCTGCCGCAGATACAGCGCTGCCCAGTCGAGCACTGCGCCCTCGGAGATCATCGTCAGCAGCGCCATCAGGCCGACGAGGTAGACCAGCGGGTTTGTCGGCAGCGTGAATTTATGATGCTCGGCCGCCTGCGGCCTGTCCTCGCCGACCAGATGGCCAACCGCCACCGCGATCACAGCGAAGGCAAGCGCCGTCACCACGGCTGCGTGGGTGAGGTGGCCATAGTTCTGGATGGCGAAGCCGCCAATCGCACCGCCGGCGAAGCCGCCAAGGCTCCAGAAACCGTGCGAGGACGACATGATGGCGCGCGAGAGCCGCCGTTCGACCACTACCGCATTGGCATTCATGGCGACATCCATGCCGCCGATCGAGCCGCCGAAGACGAACATGGCGATGGCGGCCAGCGGCACGTTGGGGGCCAGCGCCACGACCAGCAGGCCGAGGCTGCCGCAAAGACCGAACCAGCGCAGTACGCTGCGCGAACCGTGTTTCGAAATCAGATGGCCGCACCAGGTCATGGCGGTGACGGCGCCGGCGCCGAACAGCAGGATCAGCAGGCCGAGCGTGAACTTCGTGATCTCCAGCCTGGTCAGGAACACCGGGATCTGCGGCGCCCAGCTGCCGGTCAGGAAGCCGTTGGCGAGGAAAATGGCCGCCACGGCCCATCGTCCGCGAATGGCAGTCAGCATGGCATTTGACGCGTTCATAAGGCGAATCCGGTCCGAAAATGGCTTCCGGCGGCAAATTAGATCGATTCAATTTTCAGTCAAGCACTCTCTCGGGGAAAGCGCTTGGGCCAAACCTGGCCTTGGAAGCGATCGAGGGGTATCCGGGTTGACCTAGAGCGGTTCATCGTTTCACGGAAAACGCCGAACCGCTCTATCTCTTTGTTTTGACGCAATTCCCCAAGGGAAAGCGCTACGCGCTTTCCCGGGAAAACCGTTTCACACTTTTCCTGGAATTGCTCTAGTGGTCCCTGGGCCGCCTTGCCTCGAATTCGGCCTTCTTGGCGTCCGAGGCTTCAGTCTGGTTGAGCGCCTGCCACTCGGAATAGGGCATGCCGTAGACGATCTCGCGCGACTGGTCCTTGCCGAGGTCGACGCCGTCGGCATTGGCTGCTTCGCGATACCAGTTCGACAGGCAGTTGCGGCAGAAGCCGGCGAGGTTCATCAGGTCGATGTTCTGCACGTCGTTGCGCTCGCGCAGATGCTCGACCAGGCGGCGAAAGGCGGCAGCCTCGAAATCGCGTTTCTGCTCGTCGCTGAGTTCGGTCATAGAAACCTCCTTGCGGCTCTACAGCGGCCCGGCGCGAGAGCCGAATTGCTTGACCACATGTATATCGGGACGGTGGTCGATCGCGTCAACGATCGGCGCCAGCCGCTGTGCCCAGGCGATCGCGCCATTCTGGTCTGATATCAGGTCCTGGCGGATCTCGATCAGCACATGGGCGAAGCCGTTGACGATGGCGTGCTTGTACATGGTGTCGCCGCGCAAGGCGCCGTCATAGGGTTCATTGTCGCCGACCACGAGGCTGTTGTCGGCGGCCAGCATGTCGATCAGTGGCCGTGCCACCCGGTCATCCAGATCCCACAGGACGCCAACATGCCAGGGACGTTGGATCCCTTGCATGACCGGGGTGAAGGAATGCACCGAGAAGATGAACGGCGCTTGGCCGGAGGCCTGCGCGACCGATGCGATCATGGCGCCGACGGCGTCGTGATAGGGCCGGTAGAAGCGGTCGAGCCGCCTTTCGCGCTCCGCGGCAGCAATCGGGTAATTCCCGGGCACGACGGTGCCGTCGTAAAGCTGGCGAATGAGCGTCGGGTCGTCCTCGCCGCGATTGGGATCGATCAGCAGTCGCGAAAAATTGGCCAACACCGCCGGCACGCCGAGCAGAGCAGCCAGTTTGCGCGTCACCGCCTCGACGCCGATGTCATAGGCGATGTGGCGATCGAATTCCGCCGCCGGCAGACCGAGGCTGCCATAGTCCTCCGGCAGGTCGCGGCGGGCATGGTCGCCCAGCAGCACAATGCCTCGCTTGCGGTCGCCTTCGACGATGTCGACAGGCGCGAAAACTGTGGATCGGGTCATTGGCGGGAAATGGTCTGTTCGCTGGCTTCCGGGGAGGGTGCTATCGTCATTCCACGAAGACGACGCTTGCGCAATGCCGTTGTTTGGCCAAGGTTTCTGCGGAAATCTGGCAGAAGTCGGCGAATTGTGCGCCGGAGCCTTTCTAAATCGATTGGAATTGGACAAAACGGTGCGTTGACATGCGCCCGGACTTTTCCGAAAAGGGGCGCAGAGAGATGCTGATGTGGTTCTTGAGGGGTTTTCGGATGGGTTCCGCCGGCAGGCAGCGCATGCGCTCTGCCTTTGCCATGCCGCTCCTGATCCTTGCCGTGGGCCTGTCGGCGATGGTCATGGCCTCGCCGGCGCGTGCCGATTTCCGTGTCTGCAACGCCACGCAGAACCTGGTCGGCGTCGGTATCGGCTATCGCGCCAAGGCCGGCTGGATCACCGAGGGCTGGTGGCACATCGAGGGATCGAGTTGCAAAACGCTGATCGAAGGGCCGCTGTCATCAAGGTTTTACTATCTTTATGCAGAAGACGCCGAGCGCGGTGGACGCTGGGACGGCCCGATCAACATGTGCGTGGCTGAAAAAGAGTTCAAGATCGCCGGCGTAACCGACTGCGTCGCCCGGGGCTTCCAGCGCGCCGGATTCCAGGAATATGACACGGGCGAACAGGCAAGCTGGATGGTCCAGCTGACCGATGAGCCCGCAACGGGAGGCGCTCCAGCCGCCCCGGGAACAAACAGTCAATGAGACGTAGCCGCAAGGTCAAGATCCTAGCCACCATCGGTCCGGCCTCCTCTTCCGAGGAGATGCTGAAGAAATTGTTCGAAGCGGGCGCCGATGTGTTCCGCATCAATATGAGCCACACCGACCATGAGCTGATGCGCACGCTGGTCGGACGCATCCGCGCCGTCGAGGAAGCGGTCGGCCGGCCGATCGGGATCCTGGCCGACCTGCAAGGCCCGAAGCTGCGCGTCGGCAAATTCGCCAATGGCAAGGAAGTGCTGACTGTCGGCCAGACCTTCACGCTCGACGACAATCCCGAGCCCGGCACCTCGACCAGGGTCTACCTGCCGCATCCGGAAATCCTGAGCTCGGTCGAAGCCGGCCATCGCCTGCTGATCGACGACGGCAAGCTCGAGTTGAAGGCAGTGAGAAGCGACGGCAAGTCGATCGTCTGCACTGTCATCGCCGGCACCACGATTTCCGACAAGAAGGGCGTCAGCCTGCCCGACACCGACCTGCCGGTCGGCGCGCTGACCGAGAAGGACCGCAAGGACCTCGATGCCGTGCTGTCCACGGGCGTCGACTGGGTCGCGCTGTCGTTCGTGCAGCGGCCGGAGGATCTGGCCGAAGCGCGCAAGATCGCGCGCGGCCGGGCGCTGATCATGGCCAAGATCGAGAAGCCGCAGGCGGTTGCCCGGCTGGCCGAGATCATCGAACTGTCCGATGCGCTGATGGTCGCCCGCGGCGATCTCGGTGTCGAGATGCCGCTCGAAGCGGTGCCCGGCATCCAGAAGCAGATCACGCGCGCCGCGCGCCGCGCCGGCAAGCCGGTGGTGGTGGCGACGCAGATGCTGGAATCGATGATCACAGCCCCGGTGCCGACCCGCGCCGAGGTGTCGGATGTTTCGATCGCCGTGTTCGAAGGCGCGGACGCCATCATGTTGTCGGCGGAGTCCGCCGCCGGCGCCTATCCGGTCGAAGCGGTGGCGATGATGAACCGCATCGCCACCAAGGTCGAAACCGATCCGACCTATGCCGGTATCATCAACGCGCAGCGCTCCGAGCCGGAAGCGACCGGCGCCGACGCCATTTCGCTGGCCGCCCGCGAGATCGCCGAGACGCTGAAACTGTCGGCGATCATCACCTACACGGCGTCCGGCAACACCGGCCTGCGCGCCGCCCGCGAGCGTCCGCAAGTGCCGATCATCGCGCTGTCGCCGATCCTCAACACGGCGCGGCGGCTGTCGCTGCTGTGGGGCACGCATTGCGTCGTCTCGCCCGATGCCAGCGACCTCGACGACATGGTCAACCGCGCCTGCCGCATCGCCTTCGAGGAAGGTTTCGGCAAGCCCGGCGACCGCGTCATCATCACCGCCGGCGTGCCGCTGAGGACACCGGGTTCGACCAACATGCTGCGCATCGCCTATGTCGGATCGGACGTGCAGGCCAGCCGGTAGGCCGGTTCGCCCGAACCACGAGAGCGGTTCATCGTTTCACGGAAACGCAGAACCGCTCTATATCTTTGTCTTGACGCAATTCCGGACGGGAAACCGTTTCACGCTTTTCCTGGACTTGCTCCAGGCGTGATCAGGTCGGCGCGAGTTCGGCCTGCGGCACCTTGATGTCGGCGCATCTGCCGGCGCCGTAAGCGTCGCCGGCGATGCGCGCCTCCACTGTCCCGGCCAGCGCCTGCAGATCGATTTCCTCGCCGGCGACCTTCTCGATGGCGCCGACGACGAGGTCGGGCGCGATCCAGTCTGGCTTGTGGCCGAGATTGTGCACCCAGACGAGTTCGGCGCCGGCTATGTCGCGGACGAGGCCGACCGAGTGAATCTCCGCAAAGACGACCTTGTCGCGGTCGCCCGAAATGACCACGGTCGGCGTCTTGATCTCGTTGTAGTGCGGGGCGGCGCCAAGGGCATAGCGGTAGAGCCCGGCGACATCGGTGGCGTTGGCGCGAAAGGCCGATGGCCGCAGCACCAACGGGATCGAGGCCAGGCTGAGATAATTGTCCGGCACCTTGTTGGGCGAGAAGACGCAGGTCGTGGCATCAGCAATCTGCAGCGTTCCCGCCGGATAGGCCAGCGTCTCGGAAAACAGCCAGCCGATCACTGGAATGGTCGTCAGATCATAGTACCATGAGGTTGCGCCGCCCGGCCATGGATGGGTCGCCGGCGCGAGAAAGACCAGCCCAAGCGTTTTATCGGGATGCTCGTGGCCAAAGGCCGTGGTCACCGCGCCGCCGAAGGAATGGCCGACGATGACAGCCTTTTTCATGCCCAGACGGTCCATCAGGGCGGCGATGGTGTTGGCCTGGGCCGACGGATCCTCGTTGTTGCCCGGGCCGCGCCCCGACCAGCCGAACCCCGGCCGGTCGAAGAACAGCATTTCGGCGCGGCCTTCGAGCAGCGGCCGCAGCGGCAGCATCTGATCCCTGAGATTGGCGCTGGCGCCGTGGATGATGACGATCGGTGGCAGGTCGGCATTGGCCGGCGCTGGAACATGGACATAGTGGATACGGGCGCCACCGATGTCGGCGAAGTCGCCGGTCGACGGATTGCGCCGCTCGATCAGCCACGAGCCGACGCGGGTGACGGCGACAAGGCCAAAGACAAGCGCCATCAGGAAGGCGAGGGCAGCGTAGGTCAGGTTCATGCGGGGAAATACGGGCTGGAGCGGAATTAGTTCTGGGTATGCCGATATTCAGGCGAGGGCGGCCTGCGACGGTGGCGTCCTGTGCTTCCGGTGCTCACGTACCCAAAAGTACGCTCCGCTCCGGTTCTCGGACACCGCTATTCTCGGCTCGGCCTGATCTGAATCTCAGCATACCCCGGCGGGAGATCGGGACCATCAAATGCCTTCGCCGGCAAGCTCTTCCGAAATCGTGGCGACCTGGTCCTGGGCGCTGCGCATCATCGGATAGATGGCCAGCACCTTCTGCCAGGCCTCGAGCGCCGATTGCTTGTGGCCGGTCAGGGCCATGATCTGCGCCAGGCCGGACAGCGCGCCGAAATGGCGCGGCTCAAGCTGCAGTGTGTGGTCGATGTCGGACATCGACTTGCCGAAGTTCTTCATCATGAAATGCACGGTGGCGCGCCGGTTCCAGCCTTCGGCATAGGTCGGCTGCAAGGTCACCACCTGGTCAAGGAAATCGAGCGCGACGTCGAACTTCTGGCCCTCGATGGCCTTTTGCGACCATTGCATCATCAGGTCGATCGAGGCGCTGCCGGATTGGGACCACTCGTTCCAGATATTGCCGGCAATGCGCTCGGCCGCCTTTTCGTTGCGCTCGCGCTTCAGGTCGCTGAACAGCTGGTCGAGACGGGCCTGCTTCGTCATTGCCACCGGCGACGCGTCCGGAGCGGCCGGTGGCGCGACTGCGTCATCCGCCCGCGCCGGCAAGGACATGGCGGCTGAAAGAAGCATGGCCGCTAAAAATGCAAAAAGAATCCGCATTGCCGGACTCTAGTCCCGGGCGGCGGAACGTCAAACTGAATTTGGCGTGAAAGGCCGGCAGAGCCGGCGACAAGCATCAACTGGGCGGAGGCAACACGCCTCCGGCCGAAAACTCAGCCCTGGCGTGCCTTGTAGCGCGGGGCGGTCTTGTTGATGATGTAGACGCGGCCCTTGCGGCGAACCAGCTGGTTGTCGCGGTGACGCGCCTTCAGCGCCTTGAGCGAATTCTTGATCTTCATGGTCTTGCCTGTCGGTGTGGACCCGGTCCGGGTTGAAATCTTAAGGCGCGCCAGAAGACGCGCCTTTGAACTGTGGGTGGCTCATAAACGAGGAGCCTTGTCCGTGTCAACCGCAAGCATGCTCCGCCTCCCCATATCATCAATTATCCGCCATGTCGGCCTTGCGGCATTGCGCGGCCTCCAGCCGGCTGGGATGATGCGGCCGCCGTGAAGTGATTTGGGGATGACCATGCGCCTGATGTTGCTGTCCGCCTGCCTTGTCTTGCTGGCGGGGGCTTCGGTTGCTCGCGCGCAGGAATGCGACCGCGGCGACGACAGCCAGCAGATGATGAACATCTGTGCCGGCGAGGATTACCAGGCGGCCGACGCCAGGCTGAACAAGGCCTACCAGGATCTCATCAGCTCGGATGACGCCGACAGCAAGAAACTGCTGCAGGCGGCGCAACGGGCGTGGATCACCTTTCGCGACGCCGAATGCGCTCATTCCACCGCAGCCAGCGAGGGCGGCTCGATCCATTCGATGGAAGTTTCGCAGTGCCTGACCAGACTGACCAATGACCGCATCAAACAGCTCGCTGCCGCGGCCAATTGCGAAGAAGGCGACGCGAGTTGCGCCAGTCCCGACGAGGACGAGGGCGTCGACGTGCAATAGAGCGTTTCTCAGGTCAGGCGCGAAGGCTGATCCGGGTGAAATGGCCCATCTTGCGGCCGGGGCGCGCCTCGGCCTTGCCGTAGAGATGCAGCAACAGATCGGGCTCGGCGAGAAGCTCCGGGACACGCAGCACATCGTCACCGATCAGGTTTTCCATCACGCAGTCGGAATGGCGGTGCGGGCTTCCAAGCGGCAGGCCGGCGACGGCGCGGATGTGCTGCTCGAACTGCGAAACGATGCAGGCGGCTTCGGTCCAATGGCCGGAATTGTGGACGCGGGGCGCGATCTCGTTGGCCAGCAGTGAGCCGTCAGCCAGCACGAAGAACTCGACGCCGATGACGCCGATATAGTTGAGCGCCGACAATATCTTCGATGCCGCTGCTCGTGCCGCTTCCGCCGTTTCGGGCTTTATGGCAGCCGGCAAGGTCGATGTATGGAGAATGCCGTTGCGGTGGACATTCTCGGCCGGATCGTAGGCGGCGACCGCGCCGTCCAGTCCCCGCGCGGCGATCAACGAGATCTCGCTTTCGAACGGCACGAAGCTTTCGAGGATCAGCGGCACATTGCCCATCGCCTCGCAGGTGCCGGCAAAGCCGCCCGCTTCGATGTTGCGGAAGACACGTTGGCCCTTGCCGTCATAGCCCATGCGCCGGGTCTTCAATATGCCGCTGCCGCCGAACGCCTTCAGCGCCGCCGTCAGCTCGTCGTCATTGCCGACTGGGCGGAAATCGGCCGTGGCAATGCCGATGCCATTGAGGAATGTCTTCTCGCTTACCCGGTCCTGCGCCACATCAAGCGCGCGCGCCGGCGGATAGACCGGAACCTTGGCGGCAAGCGCGCTGGCGGCCGCAACCGGAACGTTCTCGAACTCGTAGGTGATGACGGAACTCGCCGCCGCCAGTTCGGCAAGAGCGGCCGGGTCGTCATAGGCGGCTGTTATCTGCCGGTTGGCGACCTGTGCCGCCGGGCAATCCGCTTGCGGTTCCAACACCACCGTGCGGTAGCCGAGGCGGGCGGCGGCCATCGCCAGCATGCGGCCGAGCTGACCGCCGCCAATGATGCCGATGGTCGATCCGGCGGGTAGGCTCATGGCGAATCCATCGGTTCGGTCGCGACCTTGGCGGTCTGCGCGGCGCGCCAGGCATCCAGCCGCGTGGCAAGCTTGTCGTCGTAGAGCGCCAGCACGGCGGCAGCCAACAGCGCTGCGTTGGTGGCGCCAGCCTTGCCGATGGCCAGCGTACCCACGGGAATGCCGGCCGGCATCTGGACGATGGAGAGCAGCGAATCCTGCCCGGAGAGCGCCTTCGATTCCACCGGCACGCCGAACACCGGCAGCGGCGTCATCGCCGCCGTCATGCCGGGCAGGTGCGCCGCACCGCCGGCGCCAGCAATGATCACCTTGTAACCGGCCGCCTTGGCGCCCTTGGCGAAATCATAGAGCCGGTCTGGTGTGCGATGCGCGGAGACGATCAGCCGCTTGTGCGGGATGCCCAGTGCCTCCAGCGTTTCGGCGGCGTGGCGCATGGTCGCCCAGTCGGACTGGCTGCCCATGATGATGGCGACGTCGGCGCGTTGATCGTCCAAGTCCTTGCTCCCCGGCGACAAAGGCGCGCCTTAGCGGAATTCGGGCGGTGCCGCAAGGATACGTGGCGGCAGCTGCCGTGCGGCAAGACGGAAAGTGCTCCTCTGGAGCCGAGATATCAGATGCCGCCGCGCTCAGCCTCGGGTGTCGAGACCAGCAAGGCCGAAGCGGCGTTGGCTGCGGTGACGGCGGCCCGCATGACCTCGCCACGGGCAAGCGCCGCGGCCAGCGCGCCGACGAATTCGTCGCCCGCGCCATGCGTGCTGACGACCTTGACCGGGATGGCCGGCAACGCGAAGGCCCCGCCGCTCCGGTCGCAACAGGCGACGCCCTCGCCGCCCGCGGTGACGATCGCAGCCGGGCATAGATCGACCAGAAGCCGCGCCGCCTGTGAAGCACCTTCCAGTGTCTCGACCACCGCCAGGCCGGCCAGGGATTCCGCCTCGATGGCGTTGACCACCAGAATGTCGACGAGCGCGATCAATTCGCTGGAGAGTTTGCGCGCGGGGGCGGCATTGAGCAGGACGCGGCCGCCCTGTCTCTTCACTGCGCGTGCGGCGGCAATGTTGGCGGCTTCCGGTACCTCGTTTTGCAAAAGCAGCACGGACGTTCGTGCCACCGCCTCGGAGGCGGCCGCGATGTCCTTGTCGCCCAACGTCAAATTGCTACCGGAGACGATCACCGCGCCATAGTCGCCGCCTTCGTCGAAGATCGCCACGCTCATGCCGGAGCCGGCGCCCGGCGCCGTCCGCACAAAGCGGCGGTCGACGCCGGCGCGATCGAGATTGGCCAGCAGCGCCATGCCGAAATCATCGTCGCCGACAGCGCCGATCATCGCCGCGCGCATACCGGCTCTCGCCACCGAGACCGCCTGGTTGCCGCCCTTGCCGCCGCATTTCGGGTGCCAGGCATGGCCAGTCACCGTCTCGCCCTTGCGCGGGCGGTCGGGGGCGTCGACCATGATGTCGTAGTGCAGGCTGCCGAATACGGTGACCAGCGGCGTCGTCGGCAGCGTCATGAGCCCCGGTCTTTTCGTTTCGATGCCACCGCCGACATGGTGCGACCGAGATTGCGCTCCGCCGCCTGATAGTCGCGCTGGGCCACTGCCACGAACAATGCGTCGAGGATGTTAAGCTGGGCGATGCGCGCCGCCGCGTTCTCCCCCATCAGCGGCGAGCCCTGCGCGGTCGAGCACAGAACGATGTCGGCGACCGCGGCCAGCGGCGAGTTGTCGTAATTGGTGATGGCCAGTGTCCGTGCGCCGTTCTTGCGGGCCAGCTGAATGGCGTCGATGACGGCTGACGTGTTGCCTGAATGCGAGAAGCCGACTGCGATGTCGTCCGCGCCGAGCAGCGAGGCCGACATCAGCATCATGTGCGAATCGTCGTAGACCGATGCGCGGATGCCTATGCGCAGGAATTTGTGCGAGACGTCGCGCGCGATCTGCGCCGAACCGCCGACACCGTAGAAGTCGCGATTCGCGGCGCGGTAGAGCAGATCGGCGGCACGGTCGAAATCCTCGATGTCGAGGATGGCCAGCGTTTCCTCCAGCGCCTGGATGGAGGTTCGGAACACCTTCTGCACGATCTCGGCCGAACTGTCGTCGGACGATAGCTCCTGGTGCATTTCGGCGGTCGGCAGGCGGCTGTATTCATAGACGGCGGTGCGGAAGTCGCGATAGCCGGAGAAGCCGAGCTTCTTGGCGATCTTGACCACCATGGCCTCGGATACACCGGATTCTTCTGCGATCTGCTTCAGCGGAATGCTCTCGTCAAAGCCGCGCCGGCCAAAGACGGTTTCCACCACCTTCGCCTCCAGCGGGGTGAGATGCGGCATCATCATGCGGATGCGCGGTCCTACCGCTTTCAGGTCCAGCCCGCTCAAGGTCATCCACGCCCCCTCGTCACGCGATCGATAAGCATCGCGGCGAGGATTATAAGACCAGTTGCCAGAAGCTGATAGAAGGACTGCACGTTCATCAGCGTCAAACCGTTGCGCATGGCGCCGAGGATGACGGCACCCAGAATGGTGCCGACCACGCTGCCCTTGCCGCCCATCAGTGAGGCGCCGCCGATGGCTGCGGCAGCTATGGCGTCGAGCTCCCAGAGATTGCCGAGGATGGGCTCGGCTGCGCCGAGCCTGCCAATCAGGATCTGCGCGGCAAGGGCGGCCAGCAGCCCGGAGATCATGTAGGCGGCGATCTTGGTGCGGGCGATCGGCACGCCGGCAATGTAGGCCGCCTCCTCATTGCCACCGACGGCAAGCAGATATTCGCCGAAAGGCGTCTTCTTCAGAACGATCCAGGCGACGACAGCGACGCCGGCAACGATGATGACCGCCAGCGGCAGCCCGAACAGCGAGCCGTTGAAGATGGCGCGGAAGCTTGGCGGAAGGCCGAGCACTGGATTGCCGCCGGTGTAGATCAGCGCCAGCGCCCGGTAGGTGCTGAGCGTTCCCAATGTGACGATAAAGGGCTGCAGCCCGACATAGGCGACGAGCACGCCGTTGACGAGGCCGCAGGCGAGGCCAATGGCAAAGCCGGCGGCGATGGCGAGTGGAAACGGCACGCCGGCAACCAGCATCGAGGCCGAGATGACGGCCGAGAGTGCCGCCGTCGGCCCAACCGAAAGATCGATGCCGCCGGAGATGATGACAAGCGTCATGCCCAGCGCCAGGCAGGCGTTAATGCTCGACTGCTGCAGGATGTTGATCAGGTTGCGCTCGGCGAAGAAGCCCGGCACCAGCGCGCCGAAGACGGCCAGGATCACGACAAGGCCGATCAGCGTCCCGGCGTCGCGCATGGAAAACCCGCGCAAGAATTCGGCCCGTGGCTGGACAAGAGTGGTATCCGACATATCCGTCACCTAATGCCTTGCCGGCCCTGCGGCCGGCGTTTGCGTTTGCGGGATGGCGTGCGCCGCGATCGCCTGTTCGCTGATGTTGCTTCTGTCGAGTTCGGCGGCGATCGTGCCGTCGCGCATGACCAGCACGCGGTCGGCAAGCCGGATCACCTCGGGAAGTTCGGAGGAGACGACGACCACCGAATGACCTTCGGCGGCGAGTTCCTCGATCAGGTGATAGATCTCGGCCTTGGCGCCGACGTCGATGCCGCGCGTCGGCTCGTCGAACAAAAGGATGCGCGTGCCCGCCGCCAGCCAGCGGCCGATGATCGCCTTCTGCTGGTTGCCGCCGCTGAACAGCCGGATCGGCCGGTCGAGCAGGAACGGCCGCAGCTTGACGCGACTCATCTTCTCGGCCGCCACCTGTTTCAGCCTGATGTGATCGATGACGCCGCGCGGCGCGAACACGCCCATCGACGCCAGCGCCATGTTGCTGGTGATCGACCGCAGCGGCACGATGCCCTCGTGCTTGCGCTCTTCCGGCACCAGGCCGATGCCTGCGGCAATCGCATCGCGCGGGCTGGAAAATCGCGTCGCTCTGCCGTCGATTGCAATCGTACCGGCGGAAGCGCGGTCGACGCCGGCCAGTAGCCGTAGCAGCTCGGTGCGCCCGGAGCCGACGAGGCCGGCAATGCCGAGCACCTCGCCACGGTGCAGGTCGAACGAAACGTCGCGGACTTTCGTCGCGGAGGCCAGGCCACGCACGCTCAGCATGACCTCGCCGGAGGCATGGGAGCTATGGTGTTCCTGCGCCAGCTCGCGGCCGACCATCATCGCCACGACCGCTTTCTCCGACAGGCTTGCCAGATCGACGGAATCGACAACGACACCGTCGCGCATGATGGTGGCGCGTTCGCAGATGCCGAACACCTCGTCCAGCTTGTGCGAGACATAGACAACCGCCACGCCGTCACGCGCGAGCCCTGTGATGACTTCGGCGAGGCGCTCGAACTCGCTCGGCGTCAGGCTCGATGTCGGCTCGTCCATGGCGACGATGCGGGCGCGGTCGAGCAGCGCGCGGGCGATCTCGACGATCTGCCGCTGCGCCACCTTCAGTGTGCCAAGCGGGGCCGCCGGATCGATGGACGGATCTATTGCCGCAAGAGCCTCGGCGGCGCGGCGCTCCTGCTCACGCCGGGCGACGAAGATGCCGCCGCGTGTCAGCGGATGGCCGAGAAACATGTTCTGGGCGACGCTGAGGCGCGGCACCTGCTGCAGTTCCTGATGGATCATGGCGACGCCCACCGCGCGCGCCGCCACCGGATTGGCGAGCGTGACCGGCTTGCCGTCGATAAGGACGCTTCCTGCCGTCGGCCTGTAGACGCCCGACAGAATGCGCAGCAGCGTCGACTTGCCGGCGCCGTTCTCGCCGAGCAGCCCGTGGATTTCACCGGCTCCGACCGAGAAGGACACGTCGTTGAGCGCCCGCACGGCCGGAAACAGCTTGGAAATACCTGCGAATTGCAGTCGGGGTGACATGAGGTTCTATTCTCCGGGCAATGGTGCCAGCCGCGAGCGAAATGCTCTGGCCGGCACCCGCCGCCCCGCCCTATCTTTTTGTGCTACTGGCCCGCCGCGGCGTCCTCGAGCAGCGCCTTGCGCACGGCGTCGCCGGTGCCGGAATAGCGGTCGGCATTGTCCTTGGTGATCAGCGCCTGCGGCGTAGCCACGACACGCGGCAACTTCTGCCCGGCGACGAGCCGCAACGCCGTTTCCAGCGCCACCTCGCCGGTCAGCACCGGGAAACTGTCGACCGTGCCGGTCAGTTCGCCGGCACGGATCGAGGCATAGGCGTCGGAAATGCCGTCTGTGCCGAACACGGCAACCTTGTCCTGCAGGCCGGCAGCCTTGACCGCCTCGACGATGCCCAGCGCCATGCCGTCATTGTTGGCATAGAAGCCGATCAGGCCGGGGTGCTGCTGCAGGATGTTGGTGGCCGCGTCATAGGAGGTCTGGCGGTCCCAGTTGCCGGGAACACTGGCGACGACCTCGAACTTGCCGGACTCGCTAATGGTGGTCTTGAAGCCGTCGGTGCGCTGTACAGCGGCGTAGACGCCGGCCTGGCCTTCGATGATGGCGACCTTGCCGCCATTCGGACGGTTCTTGATGAACCATTTGGCGACGCGCACGCCATTGTCGCGCTGGACATTGCCGACATAGTGTTCGGCTTGCGGGATGACTGCGTCGTTGACGTTGACGACCGGCACATTGGCGGCTTTGGCCTGTTCCATGATCGGCTGCAGATTGGCGTCCGTCTGCGGCGAGACGAGCAGCACGTTGTAGCCTTGCGTCACCAGGCCTTCGGCAATGGTGAGCTGGCCGAGCTGGTCGCCTTCGCTCTGCGCCGCCTGATAGACGACGGGCACGCCGACCTTGTCGCCGAACGCCTTGTAGCCCTCGCCGAGCGAGCGCCAGTATTCATTGGTCAGCGTCTTGGAGACGGCGCCGGCCTTGGTGCCGTCGGGCAGCTTGGGCAATGCACCGAACTTGGCCTCGACCTGCGACCAGTCGATGCGGTCCTTCTCGGTATCGGAATTGAGCGGTGCAAGCTCGGCTGAAAAGGCCGAGCCGATCGACAGCGCCATCAGGGCAGCTGCGGTGGTGGCTAGCAGAAATTTCATTGCATTCCTCCCTTGTTGAAAAACGGTGGCCTTGTTGAAAAACGGGTGGCCTTGTTGAAAACGGTGGCGGCTCCCGACGCCTCGGTTTTCCTGGACGCCTCAGCCGTCCGGACCGAGCATGATTTCCTGGATGATGGCCTGTGACGTCACCGCGTCCTGGCGGTCGACAGCGGCGGACAGGCGGTTGTCCTGGTCGATCCGGTCGACGACACGCAGCATGCGCTTGACGGTGGCAATGTTGACTTCGCACTCGTGCACCGGATCGAGCCCGGTCATGTCGGGGAAGGTGTCGAAATAGATGGCGCCGGCGTAGCCGTCCTTGCGGATCTGGCGGAGCAGTTCGATCGTCTGCAGCGTATGCACGGCGCCGACCATCAGGCCGTCGTCGCGCTTGGCGTAGCCGTCATTGAGATGCACGCCGAGCAGCTTGCTGTGGCGCGCCACCAGGGCAGCGGCGAAAGCCGGCTGCTCGTCGGCATAGAGCACATGGGCGAAGTCGAGCGTGACGCCGAGATTGGGCAGGCCGACCTCGCGGATCGCCAGCAAGGTCGTGGCCGCATCCGGCATCAGGCTGTAGGAGCGCGGCTCGTTGGGTTTGTACTCAAGGCTGATCTGGCAATCGGGATCATGCGCAGCAACTTCACGAATTCCGTCTATTTCGTGTTGCCATAGTGTCGCATAGTCGGCCTGGAAGGCGTAATCGAAGCCATCCTGTCCGAGCCACAGCGTCATCAGGCTGGCGCCGGCCTCGCGCACTGCGTCGATGCCGGCCTTGGTCAAGTCGATCGCTTCACGGCGCACCGCTGGATCCGGATTGGTGAAGGCGCCGAGCTTGAAGGCCGGGTTGGAGTAGTAGCGCATGGCAAAGCCATTGATGGAGAGGCCAAGGTCACCGAGGTTCCGTGCGATTTCGGCGGGCTTTTCGCCGACATGGTCGGGGAAATTCAGATCGAGGTCGGTCAGCCCGGCAACCCTGGCGGCGCGCGCTGCCATCTGCATCAGGGACGGCTTGCCGGTGAGATCGGGCCATTCTGACTGTGGCCGCGAGGCAAAGGAATTCAGGCGCGTGGCGAAACGGTTGGCTGTCATGATCGACCCTTCAATTTTCATAACTTCACACAAACACGAATATTTGTAAAGTTATTGTTTTGAGAGAGGCGACGAGTCGCTGCCGGGCCGCAGTCGCGCCAGGCTGAGCCGTGCAAATGCGCGCCGGGAGCCGGCGATTTCTCAACTGGCGCCGTACACAGGAGGGCCTGTCAGGGCGGTGGGATCAGTAAAGGGGCAGGATCGTCCTCACGCCGCCGCCTTGCGGAAGCGGGCGACGAAATCGTCGAGTTCGGGCCGCTCCATGTCCGAGATCGCCCAGTAGGAGAAGGCGCCGTCGCTCCAGTGCACCAGAGAGAAGCCGCCCGACGAGAGGTCGTCCGGCGCGGTGGTGCCGCCGCCCTGCTGCGGTTCGGCGACCAGTGTGATCAGATGCTCGCGGTGGCGGTAGACCAGCGCCGGCACCGGCCGGTCGGCGATCACCTCGACACGGCCGCCGATCAGTGCATAGCCATCCTGGGCAAGGTCCGGCGCCGGCGGCGACACGCCTACCCGGGCGTCGAGCCACGGCTTCACCGTGTGGCGGTCGGACGAGACGACGTCGATAGGGCTGGCCGCAAGCAGGCTGCGGCGATGACCGCTGGCGACCCCTGCTGCGACACTGTCGGATGCGCTGTTGACCATCACCCATTGCGTCACGCCGCTGGCCAGCACCGCGCTGATCATGATCGATGCTGCCATGGCACGCCAGTCGAACGAGCCGAAGCGGCGCGCCCTTGGCAGGATCCGCTGCGACGGACGCGTTTCGACGTTTCGCCTCTGGCCTCCCCCGATCGGGGCAGTCAACCCCGGTTGCGCCGATGGTGTGCCCTGCTGCGGCTCCGCCGGCTTGTCGTGCGCCTGTTGTGCCGTGGCTGCCATGCCGATCGCCGCGGTGCGGGCCTGAAAGGCATCGCTGACATCGGGTCGCGGCAAGCGGCTGACTGCCGCCTGCAAGGCGACGATGCGGGCGTGTTCGGCGGCAAGCCGCGGGTCGGCGGCGATGCGCCGCTCCACCGCCAGCACTGCCGCCGCGTCGAGTTCGCCATCAACGAGGGCGTGGATCATCAGCCTGATGCCCTCGGGATCGTTGGGCAGTCCGTCGTCATGGTTGGTCATGGCGCTCTCCCAGTTCAGACACAAGCAGGCCGCGGGCGCGGGCCAGCCGCGACATCACCGTGCCCATCGGCACGCTGAGCATGGCCGCTATCTCGCGGTAGCTGAGGCCGTTGATATCGCGCAGCACCAGGGTCTCGCGAAACGGCTGCGGCAGTGCCGCGACCGCCGCCTCCAGAGCCGCCGTATCGGCCCTGGCAATCAGGCTCGCCTCCGGGCCGTCTTCGTCCGGCAGGCTGGTGCCGTGCGCCGCCGCCATCTCGTCGAGATCGCTAAGGTCGCCGACGGCCAGCATGCCGCGCGGCCGGTTGCGCGACATCCAGGTGTAGGCGGTGTTGCGCACGATGGTCAGCAGCCAGGCGCGGGCGTTGCCGCCGGCATAGCCGGCAATGCCGGTATGTGCCTTCACGCAGGCCTCCTGCACCACGTCCTCGGCATCGGCGACGTTGCCGGTCAGCCAGCGGGCGAGCGCAAGCGCGTCGCCGAGATGGGGCAGCACCACCTCGCCAAAGCGCTCGGCCAAGGCCTTTTCGCTCAACACCGCAGCATGATCCGGCACTCCGGGCAGGTCCTGCCATGCGCCTTCAGGGGGCGACGGTGATCTTGCCCTGCATGTGCGGGTGAAGCCCGCAGAAATAGGCAAAGTCGCCTGCTTTGGTGAAGGTGAATTCATATGTGTCACCGGTGTCAAGCGCCTTGGAGCGGAAGGAGGAATCATTGGCGACGACCTGATGCGGAATGTCGTCGTCGTTTCTGAAGGTCACGGTGGTGCCGGGCTTGACCGTCAGATCGGGTGGCGTGAAGGCGAAATTCTCGATTTTGACCATCGGCGCATCCGCCGCGCGCAGCGGCTGACAGGTCGCTGTGGTCAAGGTGAAGGCCGTTAGGATCGCGGCCATGTGCCGGGCCGGAAGGCGTATGCAGATCATGGTAATTTCCCTTTCAGGCCAGCGTCGAGTCGATGACGGCAAGGTCGTGCACGCCTTGCTTCACGGAGACGGTGCTGGTGCCGAGCAGGCCGCGCAGCTGACCGGCCGGCACGGTCATCGGTCCAGGCGACGCAGCGGTGCCCGGCGCCGGCTGCGGGAAGGCGGTCGAGCGCGCGGTGTGGAAGGTGACGTTGCCTTCCACCTTCTGCATGATCTGGTGGATGTGGCCGTTGAGCACGGTGACCGAACCGAAGCGCTTGAGCAGGCCCAGCGCCTGTGCCGCGTCGTCGGTGCCCCAGCCCCATTCGGGATAGACGGCCCAAAGCGGGATATGGGCGAAGACGACGATCGGTGTCGAGGCGCTGACCGCCTTCAGGTCGTCGGCCAGCCACGCCAGCTGCTCGGCGCCGAGATTGCCGAGTCCGCCCGCCTTGAGGTTGACGACATTGACCAGGGCCACGAAATGCACGCCGCTCTGGTCGAACGAATACCAGCCGGCGCCCTTGGTGCCCTTGCCGTAGCGGTCGAGATAGGCCTTGCCGTTGCCGTCGTCGATCAGATCGTGCTCGCCCGGCACGTAATGCACGTCGAAGCCGGCGCCGCCGATGATCTCAGCGGCGTTGTCGAACTGTGCCGGCTTGGAAAGATGGGTGATGTCGCCGGTGTGGATCATGAAGGCGGGTTTTTGCGGCAGCGCTTGGATTTTGCCCATCGCCTCCTTCAGCGTGTCGATGGCATGCGGGTTGGCCGCCTTGTCGAAGCCGATATGGCTGTCGGAGATCTGCAGGAAGGTGAAGCCGGCGGCCATGGCCTCGGCGGCCTGCGCGGCGCCAAGCAGGTTGAGCGACACTGGCACGCCGCCTGAAATCGTCCACAGCACGCCGGTGCCGGCCCAGATCATGCATTCCAGCGCGTGGCGGCGGCTGATGCCGTCGTGCCCGCTCTCGTCATCGTGGTGATGGGTCATGTCGGTCTCCTCAACGCCAGGAGTGGCGTATGCTGAGGAGACCTGGGGTGGCGGTGATTTATTCCCGGCTGGTGCGGGTTCAGCCGTTCACGGCTTCGTGATGGCGCGCGTCGATGACACCAGCCTGCAAAGGCCTAGTCCGGCCAGCGCAAGGCGCCGGACGAATCCTTGCGGGCAGGCTTCATGGCGTCGATGGGCCGGTCGGCCGCGGTCAGTAGGGTCCGCAGCCGTTCGGCGACGATCTCCGCTTCGCCGGGATGCAGATTGCACGGGTCGAGGAAGAAATGGCCGCGCTCGACCTCGTGGTTGCGCACGATGATGGGCGGCGAGCCCGCGGCCAGGGACGAGGCAAGGCCGGCGGCGGTGAACCGGCTCTCGGGCGACACGAAGATCTGCAGCCGGTCGAGCGGATTGGCGGTCGGGTCGGGAATGATCCTGGCAACGATGCCCGGCAGTCCCTGCAACGTGTCCTTCCACAGGTTGAGTGCTGCCTCTTCGCGCCGGCGGATGCCGTCATGGTCACGCTTTTCCCAGGCTTCCAGAGCGGCCATGGTGCCGGCGATGCTCTCCTTGCCGACCTTCATGGCGCGTGCGACGCCGCGGTTCTGCAGATAGGCGGCGCGCACCAGATCCTTGCGCCCGGTGACGATGCCGCTGGTCGGTCCACTCAGGAATTTGTGTCCGCTGTAGATGACAATGTCGGCGCCGCGCGCCAGGAAGCCGCGCAGATCATATTCGGAAGCCGCGTCGACAATCACCGGGACGCCCCTGGCGTGGCAGATCTCGCAGAACTCCTCCAGCGACAGCATGCCGTATTGCACGGTGTGGTGCGCGACGACATAGAGGCCCGCGGCCGTGCGGTCGCGGATCGCGTCGCGCACATGATAGTCCTGGGTCACGCTGACCGTGCCGGCGGGAATGGTCTTTGCTCCGGCCAGCCGGATCGACTGGTCGATCGGCGCGCCGTAATTGACGATGTGACCGAGCTGGACGATCACTTCCGACTTGAGATCCTCGGTGTCGTCCGGCAGGCGCTCGATGGCGAGCAGGTTGGTTCCCGTCATCGCGCCGGCGATCGCCATGGTGATGCCGCTGGCGCAGCAGGCGGTGATGAAGCCGGCCTCGCCGCCGGTGAGGCGTGCAACGACCGTGCTAGCGGCACGTTGCAGATCATCCATCTCCACCCATTGCGAGGCCATTTCGGACATGGCGCTGATCGCTTCCGGGACGACGATCGAAGCGCCAAGCGCGGTCATCGTACCGGAGACATTGATGATCGGGCGAAGGCCGAGCCGTTCGCGGATGGTGGTGTTGGAGCCGTCGGCGGAGTAAGTTTTCATCTCGGATTCCATTTCTAAAAGTCAGGCGGCGATCTCGACGACCGCCTCGATTTCGACGGTGATGTTTCCGGGCAAGGAGCCGACGCCGATTGCCGAGCGGGCATGGCCGCCGATATTGTCGAAGACATCGGCGAAAAGGTCGGAACAGCCGTTGACCACTTTCGGGTGGTCGCTGAAGGTCGGTATCGCATTGACGAAGCCGAGCAGCTTGACGACGCGCACGATACGGCCGAGATCGCCGGCGGCGGCATGCATGACGGCGAGCAGATTGAGGCCGGTGAGGCGGGCATGCTGATAGGCCTGCTCAACCGTCACGTCTTCTCCCACCTTGCCGGTGCAGAGCGTGCCGTCGGCCCGCAGCGGCCCCTGGCCGGACAGGAAGATCAGCCGGCCGCTTTCGGCATGGGTGACGAAGTTGGCGATCGGGGTCGGCGGCTCGGGCAGCGTCAAGCCGAGTTCGGCGAGCCGGATATAAGGCGACATCAAATGCTCCTTGCGACAGCTTTCACTGTCCGGTGTCAGAAATGCGAGGCGCGGAAGCGCGCCAGGAAGGTGCGGAGGCGTTCGTTGGTGGTCTCCGCCGCGAGAATCTCCTTCGGTGGGCCGACGGCGCTGACGCCGCCATCGGCCATGAAGACGATACGGCTCGAGGCGTCGCGCGCGAAGGCCATTTCGTGCGTCACCATCAGCATCGTCATGCCGTCCTCGGCGAGGCTGCGCACGACGGCCAACACCTCGCCGACGAGTTCGGGGTCGAGAGCCGAGGTGATTTCGTCGAGCAGCAGGATCTTCGGCTCCATCGCCACGGCGCGCGCGATGCCGACGCGCTGCTGCTGGCCGCCCGACAGTTCGGCCGGCAGGCTGTCGGCCTTGTGGGCAAGGCCGACCCGGCCGAGCCAATGCTCGGCGATCGAGCGCGCCTCGGCTTCGCTTTTTCCCCGCACCTTGCGCAGCCCGAGCATGATGTTGCCGGCCGCCGTCAGGTGTGGAAAGAGGTTGAAGCTCTGGAACACCATCCCGGTTTCGGCGCGCATCGCGGCGAGATCGCGTTCGCTGCGGCGCTGACGGGCTGCCGGGTCGCGAAAGCCGACCTCCTTGCCGTCGATGCGGATCGAGCCGCTGTCGTAGCTTTCCAGGAAGTTGACGCAACGCAGCAGTGTGGTCTTGCCGCTGCCCGAGGGGCCGATGACCGTCACCACCTCGCCGCGCGCTACAAGCAGGCTGACTGAGCGCAAGACCTGGACGGTGCCAAAGGATTTGGAAACGTCGCGGACGTCGAGGAGGGCCGGGGTGTCGTTCGAACTTGTGGACATTGCTATTCCCGGATGAAGGAGAAACGACGCTCGAGCCGCCGGCTGGCGAGCGAAAGGGCATAGTTGACCGCGAAGTAGATGAGCGCACCGAGGATGTAGAGCGGCATGGCCTCATAGGTGCGGCCGATGACCTGGTTGATGGCCTGCATCAGGTCGGTGATGCCGAGCAGCGACACCAGCGCACTGCCCTTGACCGCATCGGTGACGCCGTTGATCCAGGGCGGCAGGAAGCGCCTGAATGCCTGCGGGAAGATGACGTAGGTCAGCCGTTGGCGAAAGGTCAGCCCGATCGCCATCGCCGCTTCCGACTGCCCTTTCGGGATGGAGCCGACCGCGCCCCTGAGGTACTCGATGACCTGCGCCGTCTTGAACAGAGTGAGCGCAAGCACGGCTGCCCAGAACGACGGCAGATGAAGCCCGATCGCGGGCAGGCCGTAATAGACGAAGAACATCAGCACCAGGATCGGAATACCGCGGATCGTGTCGCTGAAGATGCGCACCGCCCAGCGCAGCGGTGCCGGGCCATAAACCAGGCCGACGCCCAGCAGGACGCCGGCGATGAGCGACAGGACCACGACCAGCAGCGACACCCACAGGGTCAAGGCGAAGCCTTGTGCGAGGAACGGCAAGGCATAGGCGATCTGGGTCAGCATGTCAGCGCGCCGCCCTAAATCGACGCTCGACGAGCCGCAGCCCGAAGAGCAGCGCATAGCCCGTCAACAGGTACATCGCCGTCGTGACCAGGTAGACCTCGACGATGCGGAAGGTGTTGAAGTTGATCCACTGGGCGCCGTAGGTGAGCTCGGGCACCGAAATGACCGAAGCGATGGAAGTGTCCTTGAACAGCGAGATGAAGGTGTTGGACAGCGCCGGCAAGGTGATGCGCAGCATGGTCGGCAGGCGCACGTGGAGCAGTCGCTGCCATGGCGTCAGGCCAATTGCCTTGCCGGCGTCGAGCTGGCCGCGCGGAACCGCTTCGAGGCCCGAGCGAAACACCTCGACCAGGTAGGCTCCGCTATAGACCGCCAGCGTCAAGATGAACGAGGTCTGGGCGCTGTAGGCGACGTCGACCACGGTCGGCAAGCCATAGAAGACGAGGTAGACGAGCAGGATCAGCGGCACGTTGCGGATGAATTCGACATAGGCGGCGATGGCCGATCTCACCACGCGCCCTGCCGAGACATACCAGACCGCCAGAACCAAGCCGATGACGATGCCGATGGCGATCGAGATGACGGCCAGTTCGAGACTGAGCAGCAGTCCGCCCCACAGCTTGTCGAAATGCCGCCAGATCAAGTTGAAGTTGAGGGCATAGCCCATGCGTCCGCCTCAGTGCGAAGGGCCGTCGAGGAGAAGCTGGCGGAAGGGCGCCGAATGCTGCCCTTCCGCCAACTGGATCAGATGACCGGAAAACCAGGATGGCGGGCCGGTGGCTCCTGTCCGAAGTAATCTTTGAACGCGGCGTCGTATAGCGCCGTTTCGTGACCGAACATGGCTATGGTGAAGGTCTGATTGACGAAGGTCAGCCAGTCGAGGTCGCCTTGCCGGAGCGCCGCGCCATACAGCATCGAGAACCAGCTCTTGCCGGCATCGAAGTATTTGTCCGGATTGCGCGAGGCAAGCCAACGCACGGTCGAAAGATCAACCGCGGCGGCATCGACACGCTTGGCTTCCAGCGCCTGCAACACGTTGGCCTGGGTGTCGATCTGCATCACCTGCGACTGCGGCAGAGCTATGTGCACCGATGCTTCGGCATCGACGTTCTGCAGGATCGAGACGCGTGTCGCCGAACCAGCGGCAAGCAATTTATCGAAGGTCTTGTTCTCGGCGGTCGGAAGGGTCAGCAAGGCGACACCCTCGACATAGTAGGGTCGGGAAAAATTGATCAACTGCGAGCGCTGGGCGCTCATAGTCATGAACTGGATGGTGATGTCGACCTTGTTGGTGGTCACGTTGGGAATGCGCTGCGCCGGGTCCTGCATGACGAATTCGACCTTGGTCGGATCGTCGAAAAGTCCCTTGGCAAGAATGCGCGCCATGGTGATGTCCATGCCGACCAGTTCGCCAGCATCGTTCTCGAAGTGCCAGGGTGCGTTGGTGCTGCCGGTGCCGACGATCAGCTTGCCGCGATCGAGTACGGTGCGCAGCACACTGTCGGGTGCTGCCTGGGCAGCAGCCTTCTGGGCATCGACGGTTGCCAGCACGCCAGCCGTGGCCAGTCCTGCCATTCCCAATTTCAGAAAATCACGTCTTCCGGATGTGTCGTTCACGGCGACCTCCTTTCGTGTTGTGTTCCCCTATGCACAGGCAATACACGCATCGTTGATTTTCAGAGCGATTGTCTCTTACAAGAGACGCTTGTATCCTGTACAAGACAGATACTAACACGAGGAATCGACAATGCAAGATGGCAGTGCCTTGGCAGTTTCAGCCGACGAGAAGATTTCGAGCTCCCGCGAAAAAGGCCTCAACCGGGTGCTCGAGATCCTGGAGTTTCTTCATACGACGCAGCGGGCGATCGGCATTGGCGATCTTGCCAAGGGGGTGAACGCACCCCGCTCGACGACCTACACGCTGGTGCGATCGCTGGTCGATGCCGGCCTGCTGGAAATGGCCGGCGACGGCAATCGCGTCTATTTCGGCAAGAAGCTCTATCTCTACGGAATGGATTATGTGCGGGGCAACGACCTCTTGAGGCGCGGGCGCCAGGAGGTCGACAATCTGTCGCGCGAAACCGGCGAAACCTCTGAACTGTGTATGCTGCAGAGCGGCCGCTATACGATTGTCCATTCAAGCCCGGGCACCAGGCCGTTCCGCATCAGCTCCGCCACCGGCCTGCAGATACCGCTGCCCTGGACCGCTTCGGGACGGCTGCTTCTGGCGGGCTTCGAACAGGCCCGGATCGAAGACATGATATCCGAAGATGATCTCATCCTGCCGGACGGCCGCAGACTGCTTCTCAACGACTTCGTCGCCGACATAGCGAAGGCTGAAGCCACCGGCTATTGCGTCACCTCGGGCCTTGTCGATGCATATACGAAATGCCTCGCCGCGCCGGTCTTTTCAGGGCCTGGCAAGGTCGAGGCGACGATGTGCCTGGTGGTTCCCATTGACACGACAGAGGAGCGGACGGGCAGTCTCATCAGCCTGCTGCGCGACCGCGCCGCCAGGCTTTCGATCGCCGGATAGGCGCAAAGCGATCAGGAGCGACCCAGCTCTGCCGTCACGCGATGATGTCGGGAATGATCTTGTCTTCCAGCGCCATCAGCCGGTCCTTGAGGAACAGCTTCTTCTTCTTCATGCGCTGGATCTGCAACGGGTCGCAGTTCGTGGCGATCATCGCGTTGATCGCCGCGTCGAAATCTGCGTGTTCCTGCTTCAGCCGGGAAAATTCGAGGCGAATATCGGCCTGTTCCTGATCGGACATTCTCTACCGTCTGCACGTCTGCGGCGCCCAAAAACTGGGCCTGATTGGGCGGGGCCGGGGTCTTTTGTCACCGGCGCGCAGCCCATATCACATTTCACATTGTCGTGGAATGCTACCACGCAGCATTCGACATCGCTGCCGGAAGGTGGCACACTGTCACCGTGCCGTCACAGAAGCGAACCTGCGGTGGACGCGCCGTGACGGCTGCAATCGAGGAATCCATGAAAGGGAGAACCAATCATGTCTCTTGCATCCCATCTTGATGAGTTGCAGCGGAAACACGGCGACATCGAGCGCGAGATCGATGACGCGATGAACCATCCATCGGTCGACGACCTCGAAATCGTGAATCTCAAGCGACGCAAGCTGGCACTCAAGGACGAGATTGAAAAACTGAGAGCGCAACCGACCACGCATTGATGCCCTCCTGACATAGCCGATCACGATCCACGGCCTCTCTTGCCGGCGGCAACTGCCGCCGGTGTGGTGGATTTTGGGCTATCTCTCAGCCGAGCCTGCACTTCCATTCAGCTCAATTTCGGCTTCGGCCGTCGCCGGATCATGGATCATTTCTGATCCCGGCGGCGGGCCAATTGCGGCCAGTGGCGACCTGTCGCCATTGACAAGCCATCTTTGCTCATCCACCTCATGCCCGGACTTTAGCGCATCGGCCCGGGGCGTCTTTGTGCGTCCAAGTGGACACATGGCGCTCCAGAGACAAAAGGCTGCCGGCATGACCGGATATTTTTCCTCTCCCTTCCCCCGCCGCACCTCGGTCGGCGTCGATGTCGGCGGCGTGGTCGTCGGCGGCGGCGCGCCTGTCGTCGTGCAGTCGATGACAAACACCGATACGGCCGATGTCGACCAGACGGTTGCGCAAGTCGCGGCGCTGCACCGCGCCGGCTCCGAGATCGTGCGCATCACCGTCGATCGTGACGAGAGTGCCGCCGCCGTGCCGCGCATCCACGAAAGGCTGGCGCGGCTCGGCATCAACGTGCCGCTGGTCGGCGATTTCCATTATATCGGCCACAAGCTTTTGGCCGATCATCCGGCCTGCGCCGAAGCGCTGGCAAAATACCGCATCAATCCGGGCAATGTCGGCTTCAAGGACAAGAAGGACCGGCAGTTCGCGGCAATCGTCGAGATGGCGATCAGATACGACAAGCCGGTGCGCATCGGCGTCAACTGGGGTTCGCTCGACCAGGAGCTTTTGACCCGGCTGATGGACGACAACCAGGCCCAGGGTTTCCCGCTGACGGCGCAGGAAGTGACGCGCGAAGCGATCGTGCAGTCGGCGATCCTGTCGGCCGAAATGGCCGAAGAGATCGGCCTTGGCCGCGAGAAGATCATCCTGTCGGCCAAGGTCAGCGGCGTGCAGGACCTGATCGCCGTCTACACCGAACTCGCCACCCGCTCCAACCATGCGCTGCATCTTGGCCTGACCGAGGCCGGCATGGGTTCGAAAGGCATCGTCGCTTCGTCCGCCGCGATGGGCATTCTGCTGCAGCAAGGCATCGGCGACACCATCCGCATTTCGCTGACGCCGGAGCCGAATGGCGACCGCACACGTGAAGTGCAGGTGTCGCAGGAATTGCTGCAGACCATGGGGTTCAGGCAGTTCGTGCCGATCGTCGCCGCTTGCCCCGGCTGCGGCCGCACCACCTCCACCGTGTTCCAGGAACTGGCCCAGAACATCCAGGCCGATCTCAGGAAGAACATGCCGGTGTGGCGTGAAAAATATCCCGGTGTCGAGAACCTCAAGGTCGCGGTGATGGGCTGTATCGTCAACGGTCCGGGCGAGTCCAAGCATGCCGACATCGGCATTTCGCTGCCCGGCACCGGCGAGACGCCGACGGCGCCTGTCTTCGTCGATGGCAAGAAGGCAGCGACGCTGCGCGGGCCGTCGATCGCGGCGGATTTCGAGAAAATGGTCGCCGACTATATCGAGCAACGGTTTGGTCGCGGCAAAGCCGCGGCAGAGTAGATCAAAATGCTGCGTTTCCTCTGGGCGGCGCTGATTTTGTTGTGCGGACTGGGCTGGTCGACCCTGGCTCAGGCCGATCCGCCGCAATCCGCCAAGCAGAGGCTCATCGACAAGGTCTGCACCCTGATCCAGGCCCATGCCGATCAGAACGGCCTGCCCCGGGACTTTTTCGCCCGACTGATCTGGAAGGAAAGCCGTTTCGATCCCAACGCCGTCAGTCCGGTCGGCGCCGAAGGCATCGCCCAGTTCATGCCGGGCACCGCCAAGATGCGTGGGCTCGCCAATTCCTTCGACATCAACCAGGCGATTCCGGCCTCGGCGAAGTATCTCGCCGAAATGAAAACCAGCTACGGCAATCTCGGCCTGGCGGCTGCCGCCTACAATTCTGGTGAAAGCCGGGTTTCGCGCTGGCTCGGTTCCGGCGGTTTCCTGCCGATGGAGACCGAGAGCTATGTTTTCGACATCATGGGCGAGCCGGTCGACAAGTTTTCCGACCGGATCTATGCCGGCAAGGTCGAACCGCTCGATCAGAAGTCGGATTTTGCCGTCGCTTGCCGGAGGCTGCCGGTGATCATGTCGCAGACCGTGGCGATGGCCTCGATCAATATAAAACCATGGGGCATCCAGGTGGCCGGCAACTTCCGCCGCAGTGCCGCGATCGGCCAATGGCTGCGGGTAAGAAGCCGGTTTCCGGCCCTGCTCAGCGGTCATGATCCGGTGGTCAGCCGGGTGCGCACACCGATCGGCCGGCGCGGCATCTACGCGGTCAGGATCGGTGTCGACGACCGCGCCGCCGCCAATGTCATCTGCCGGAAATTGCAGAGCGTCGGCGGAGCGTGCGTGGTGGTGCGCAACCGGTAGTCCAGCGGTTGGACTGCTGGGCTGCACAGAAAAGGCAGAGTCGGGGTGCCATGACCAAAGTTGCCAGCATCGTTCTGCTCAATGGGGTTGGCAGCGCCGGCAAGGGCTCGATCGCCAGGGCGCTGCAGACGATCACCGCCGCGCCCTTCCTGCATGTCCAGATGGACACTTTCATCGAGATGCTGCCCTACGCGCTGCAGGACCATGCGGATGGCTTTTCCTATGAATCCACCCGGCAGGACGGCAAGCCTTCGGTCGTGATCAGGACCGGGCCGGTGGGTGCGCGAACCCTGCGCGGCATGCGCCACGCCATCGCCGCCATGGCCGGGCAAGGCAACAACCTGATCGTCGACGATGTGCTCTACAATGGCGAAATATCAGACTATCTCGAACTGCTGTCGGCTTTCGACCTCCACGTGGTCGGTGTCATGGCGCCGCTGGAGGTGCTGGAAGCGCGCGAAGCGCAGCGTGCCGACCGCATGCCAGGCCTGGCGCGCTGGCAATATGGGCGCGTGAACCATAACATAGACTACGACCTGGCAGTCGACACCAGCCTGCTTACGCCACTCGAATGCGCCCGTCGCATCCAGCAAGAATTTCGGTTATAGGCGGCCGGATTGGCCGGGTTGCCCTGCCTATGATGAGCAACAAGGGCCGCCGGATGTTTGACGGATACATTATCTGTGGCACGCCGAGAACCGGAAGCACCTTGCTGTGCAAGCTTCTGGCGACTACCAAGGCCGGCAATCCTCATTCATTCTATCGGCGGCAGGACGTCTCGGAGTGGGCCGAAGACTGGAACCTGCCCGATCGCGACACGATGAGCGAGCTCGAATTCAATGTCGCCTATCTCGATGCGGCAATTGCCGCGGGCAAGGGTGGGACAGGCATCTTCGGCCTTCGTTTGATGCGCGAAAATCTGGATGAGCTTTCAGCAATCCTCGACCAGATTTTCCCAGAACTTCCGTCAGACAAAGCGCGTTTCGAAAAAGCATTCGGCGATGTTCTCTACATACATCTCTCGCGTGAGAACAAGCTTGCGCAGGCTGTCTCCCTGGTCAAAGCCGAGCAAACAGGTCTCTGGCACATCGCTCCTGATGGCACCGAGATCGAAAGGGTCGCACCCGCGAAAGAGCCGCACTATGATTTCGAGCGGATCAAACGTGAGCTCACGGTGCTCGAGGCCAATGACGCGGCCTGGAACATCTGGTTCGCGGAACAAGGCATAATCCCGCTGCGGGTTGGCTATGAGCGCCTTTCAGGCAATCCGGCTGCGGCATTGCTGGGCATCTGCGAAGCCTTGGGCGTTCAAGCGCCGAATGCCGCGGATGTAAGGCCCGGCGTTGCAAAGCTCGCCGACGAGACGAGCCTTGACTGGATGCGCCGCTATCATCTGGACGCAACCGTTTGACGCATCGATGAAAGCGGCTAAGCCGTCTTCGCCACCACCGTCTCGCTGAGCCAGGTGCCGATCTTGGTGCCGAGGCGGTCGGGCGAGACCGGCTTGGGCAGATAGTCGTCCATGCCGGCTTCGATGCACTTGTCGCGATCGCCCTTCAGTGCATGCGCGGTGACGCCGATGATCGGGATGTGGGTGCCCGACGAGGTCTCCATGGCGCGGATGGCGCGGGTCGCTTCGTAGCCGTTCATCTCCGGCATCGAGACGTCCATCAGGATCAGCTTGGGGCGCAGCGCCCGATACATCTCGACCGCAGTGCGGCCGTTGCCGGCGATGCGGTAGCTGAGACCAAGGCCGTTGAGGATCTGGCCGAACACCAGCTGGTTCACATCATTGTCCTCGGCAATGAGGATGTCGATCGGGCCGTTCGGCGTGGCCGCCGATTCCGGCGCTGTGGCGACCGGCTTTGCCGGGCCACGGATAACGGTGAAAGCGGGCGGCGCTACCGGGGGAGCCTGCACGATCGGTTCGCGGACGAACTGCGCCTTGCCGACCTGCGAGCGGGCCTTCTGGACCACCGAGATGACGGTGCCGAGCAGGACCGCGGAGCGCGCCGGCTTGGTCAGGTGGGCGGCGATGCCGAAATCGATGATCATCTTGCCGAAATCGACCTGGTCGACCGAGGTCAGCAACACCACCGGAATGGAAGCCAGCCGGCTATCGGAAGCAATGGCCCTGGCGACGTCGGCGCCGTTCATGCCCGGCATCTGGTAGTCGAGAATGATGCAGTCGACGGCGGCTCCCAACTGAAAGGCGCGATCGAGGAAAGCCAGGCCCACGGCGCCGCTTTCGGCGGCGGCGCAGTCGAAGCTCCAGCTTCTGAGCTGCTCGAGCAGTATTTCGCGGTTGACCGGATTGTCGTCGATGACCAGCACGCGAGCGCCAGTGACGTCGACCGGCACGATTTCGTCGCGCGCCGCGGCATGATGCGCGGGCAGCGGCACCGCGAACCAGAACACCGAGCCGCGGCCGATCTCGCTCTCGACGCCGATCTTGCCGGCCATCAGGTCGACGAGGCGGGCGGCTATGGCGAGGCCGAGGCCGGTGCCCTCATGGCGGCGGGTCGACGAACCGTCGACCTGGGCGAATTTTTCGAACACGTTCTGCAGTTTCTCGGCGGGAATGCCGATGCCGGTGTCCTCGACGCGAACCTTGAGCTGGACCACGTCATTGACGATCTCGCCGCCGACATCGATCAGCACATGACCCTTTTCGGTGAACTTCACCGCGTTGCCGAGGAGGTTGGTGACGATCTGCCGGAACCGGCCGGCGTCGCCGACGACATGGGCCGGCAGGCGCGGGTCGACGCGCACGATCAGTTCGAGGTTCTTTTCGGCGACGCGCGCCGACACCAGCGTCGCCACGTCCTCGACCGCTTCGGAAAGACGGAAGGGGGCAGGGTCGAGGGTGAGCTGGCCGGCATTGATCTTCGAGAAATCGAGGATGTCGTTGATGATGGTGAGCAGCGCGTTGCCGGATTTGACGATGACATCGGTGAAGGTCTTCTGGCGCGCCGTCAGGTCGGTCTTGGCCAGCAGCTCGGCCATGCCAAGCACGCCGTTCATCGGCGTGCGGATTTCGTGGCTCATATTGGCCAGGAATTCCGACTTGGCGCGGTCGGCGGCCTCGGCCTTGAACAGGGATTCGGCGGATTCGGCAAAGGCGCGGCGGATGGCCACTTCCATCGGGCGGAAGATCCAGAAGGCGACGATGGCAAGGGCCGCGAACAGGATGCCGCTTGCCCACAGCAGCAGCCTGTCGCTGGAGGCATCGGCCAGGTGGCGCTCATCGTCCATGGCGGTGCGGACGCGGACCAGCATGGGCTGGGCAAACAGATCATTCTGGTTGCGGATTTCGCGATAGCTCCATTCGTCGACCTTCTGCGCCATCGACATCAGGTTGAAGTTGCGCACCATGTCGCGCGGCGACCAGAACAGGTCACCGTTGACGGAAGCGGATTCGAGCTCGTTGACGGTCTTGCCCGAAAGGCGTGATCTTATCGCGGCAAGCTGCTCGGTCAGCGTCTCGATCTCGCCGGTCAGGCGCTCCGAATGGCCGCGCGCCGATGAGGTGAGGGCATCGCGTGTCTCCGCCCGCCAGGCTGTGCCGGTCGTCTCGGCAAAGCTGGTCGCGTTGCGCAGGTCACGTGTAAAGACGACGAGGTTGCTGCTCAGCGTATCGATGTCATGTCGAAAGGAATTGACACGATCGAGCGCTATCATGATCGCCGCTGAAGCCAGCGCGAAAATCAGCAACCCTGAAATATAGCGGATCCGGACCGACCGGATGAAAGACGAATATTCCGGCATGCGCAACCCCAACACATACGCACCATTTTAATGGTCGGGATTACGCTTCATTTACATTAAAATTTCGTTCGTGTGTGGACGCGAACAGCGCGCCGACGCCGTGCTCGAACAGTTGGCGAAAACGTATGGCAAGCCGGCTTGATTGTATCCGGCCTGAAACAGACCCACACCGACCCGACTTAACCCTGAAACGAAAAGATCATATCGAATGACCACCAACAACTATGCGCTCAAGAACTCAAGCGCCTGGAAAACGTTCGCCATGGCCGGTTTCGCCATTGCCGCCTCGATGAGCGTGGACGGCATCGCCTTCATGGAGGCATGATTGGCCGTCAAGGGGCTCTATGCGATGGCCGCGACCATGCTCGTGCATACCTCGATCTCACTAAGGCGCTGCGCGACGCGGAAGAAGCAAGCCGCTCCATCAACTGACAGGAAGGTGCCAGACCGAGACGCTGCTGATGGACGTCAGCCGCAGTAACGAAGTGTAATCGGGTTCCGGCTACAACAAGGCTCAAATCACGCAAGACTGCCGATCGATCCGATCAGGATTGCAACGGTCTTGCCCAATGGAAGTCGCCGCTATGGACATCGCCTCGAACAATCATGCGAACAGCCATCTGATGACGTCACGGCGCTTTGCGCCTCTCTTCTGGACGCAATTCCTGTCCGCCTTCAACGACAATTTCCTCAAGAACACGCTGGTGTTCCTTATTCTGTTCACGCTGGCGGCGGACAAGGCGGCGTCACTGGTCACCCTGGCGGGTGCCGTGTTCATGGCTCCCTTCCTGCTCTTGTCCGCCCTTGGCGGCGAGATCGCCGACCGCTTCGACAAGGCCCTCATCGCCCGTCGGCTGAAATTCACCGAGATCGCCGCTGCTGGCGTCGCGGTTGTCGGCATCGCGCTGTCGTCGATCCCGGTGCTGATGGTGGCGTTGCTGATGTTCGGCATCATCTCGGCGCTGTTCGGACCGATCAAGTACGGCATCCTGCCGGATCATCTCGAGCGCAAGGAATTGCCCGGCGCCAATGCCTGGATCGAATCGGCGACCTTCGCCGCCATCCTCGGCGGCACCATCGCCGGCGGCGTCGTCTCGGCCGATGGCATAGGCGTCTCGGTCTTCGGGCCGATCATGATGATCCTCGCCGTCAGTTGCTGGTTTGTCAGCCGTTACATCCCGTCCACCGGTTCTGCGGCCCCCGACCTCGTCATCGACAAAAATGTCTTTCGCTCGACCTGGCGTCAGGTCAACGGATTGCGTGGCGACAAAAGAATCTGGCGCGCTGGACTGATGACGTCGTGGTTCTGGCTGATCGGCGCCATCGTCCTTTCGATCCTGCCGACCCTGGTCAAGGATTCGCTCGGCGGCAACGAGATGGCGGTCACCGTCTATCTCGCGGTGTTCGCCGTATCGATCGCCATTGGCTCCGCCATTGCCGCGTGGATGTCGCAGGGCCGTATCGTGCTCTTGCCTGCACCGGTCGGCACGGCGCTGCTTGCGCTGTTCGGACTGGATCTGGCCTGGACCATCTGGAGCATGCAGCCTTCGCCCAGGGCCGAAACCCTTGCCCTTTTCTTCGCCGGGCCAAACACGATCCATGTTGCGATCGACCTTGCCGGCATGGCGATTGCCAGTGCCTTCCTTGTGGTGCCGACCTTTGCCGCCGTGCAAGCCTGGTCACCTGAAGCGCGCCGCGCTCGCGTCGTCGCCGCCGTGAGCATCGTCAATGCAGGCTTCATGACGGTCGGCGGCATACTCGTCGCCGCGATCCAGGCAGCCGGCGTCTCCACCGGAGCCATCCTGTTCGGCCTCGCCGCGGTCAACGCCATCGCCGCCTGGCTGATGCTGAAATACCTGCCGACCAACGCTTTCCGCGATTTTGTCTCCATCCTGTTTCGGGCCTTCCACCGCCTCGAAGTCGAGGGCATGGAAAATCTCAAGGCCGCCGGCCCGGCACCCATACTGGCGCTCAACCATGTCAGCTTTCTCGATGGTCCGCTGGCGCTGACGCTGACCGATGAAGAGCCGGTCTTCGCCATCGACCACACCATCGCTCAGGCTTGGTGGATGAAGCCGTTCATGAAACTCGCCCGCGCGCTGCCGCTGAACCCATCCAAGCCAATGTCGACCCGCACGCTGATCAAGATCGTGCAGGGCGGCGACCCGCTGGTCATTTTCCCGGAAGGCCGCATCACCGTCACTGGCGGCCTAATGAAGGTCTATGACGGCGCCGCCATGGTGGCCGACAAGACCGGCTCGATGGTCGTGCCGGTGCGCATCGACGGGCTGGAGAAGAGCTACTTTTCGCGGCTGACCTCGCAGCATGTGCGCCGCCGCCTGTTCCCGAAGGTCAAGGTGACCATCCTGGAACCGGTCAAGCTCGAAGTGCAGCAGGAACTTAAGGGCCGCAAGCGTCGCGCCGCAGCGGGTGCCGGCCTCTACCAGGTGATGTCGGACCTCGTCTTCCGCACTCAGGACATCGACACCACCGTCCTGGAAAAGATCATCCAGACGGCGCGCGAGCGCGGCATGAAGCAGCTCGCCGTTCAGGACCCGGTCACCGGTTCGCTGAGCTATGGCAAGCTGCTGACGGCTGCCGCAGTGCTCGGCGAGAAATTCGAGAACCTCTATGCCGGCCAGCAGACTCTCGGCATCATGCTGCCCAACGCCAACGGCTCCTGCGCGACGCTGCTCGGCGTCATGTCGGCCGGCAAGGTTCCGGCGATGATGAACTTCACCGCCGGTGCTGCCAACATCCTGTCCGCCTGCAAGGCCGCCGAGGTGCGCACCGTGCTCACGTCGCGCGCCTTCATCGAACAGGCCAAGCTCGGCGCCGTCGTCGAAGAGCTCGGCCGCTCGGTGAGCATCGTCTGGCTCGATGATCTGCGGGCTACCATCGGCCTCAAGGACAAGCTGCTCGGCCTCTTGCGCAAAAGCACGCCGCGAGTCGCCCGCAAGCCCGACGATCCGGCAGTGATCCTGTTCACGTCCGGCTCCGAGGGCACGCCCAAGGGCGTGGTGCTCACCCATCGCAACATCCTGGCCAATGCCGCCCAGGCCGCATCGCGCATCGACTTCCATTCGGGCGACAAGGTCTTCAACGTGCTGCCGATCTTCCACTCCTTCGGCATGACGGCGGGCACGGTGCTGCCGCTGATCTCGGGCGTGCCGGTCTACTTCTACCCCTCGCCGCTGCACTACCGCATCGTACCGGAGCTGGTTTATGCATCGAACGCGACGATCATCTTCGGCACCGATACGTTCCTCGCAGGCTATGCCCGCACGGCACACCCCTACGATTTCCGCTCGGTGCGCTATTGCTTTGCTGGCGCCGAACCGGTCAAGGCGTCGACGCGCATGACCTATATGGAGAAGTTCGGCCTGCGCATCCTGGAGGGCTACGGCGTGACCGAAACCGCGCCGGTGATTTCCATCAACACGCCGATGTACAACCGCTCCGGCAGCGTCGGCAAAATCATGCCCGGCATGGAGTATCGCCTGGATGCGGTACCAGGCGTCGATGACGGCGGACGGCTTTTCGTGCGCGGCCCCAATGTCATGGCGGGCTATCTCAGGGCCGAGAAGCCGGGCGTGCTCGAGCCGCTGGCAGATGGCTGGCATGACACCGGCGACGTCGTCGCCGTTGATGAGGCCGGCTTCATCACCATCCGTGGCCGTGCCAAGCGCTTCGCCAAGATCGGCGGCGAGATGATCTCGCTGGCTGCGGTCGAGGCGCTCGCGGGCGAATTGTGGAAAGGCTTGCTGTCGGCCGTCGCCACCGTGCCGGATGCGCGCAAGGGCGAAAAGCTGATCCTCATCACCGAGGCGGCCGGCGCCACCCGCGCCGAGTTCCTGACCTTCGCCAAGGCCAACGGCGCCATGGACCTGATGGTGCCGGCCGAAGTGCGCGTCGTTGCGAAAGTGCCGGTCCTCGGCTCCGGCAAGCTCGACTTCTCCGCTGTGACCAAAATGGTGCGCGGCGAAGAAGAAATGAAGATCAAGGCGGCTTGAGCCAGTCGTAACCAATGGCCGGCGGACCAAGCCCGGCCCGTTGGCCCCCTCATTGAGCAACTGAGGTCGTCTTTGGGCCAGTGATGCCGGTTCCGGCGAGGGTCCGCTTACGAGCGGCCAAATCGGCGTGGCAAAGGCTGGTTTGGGTCAGTTCACGTCGATGCATGGGGCGCGCCTGCGTCCGTTCATGGCGCAAAGCAGACGAATTTCGCAATCCAATCGGGCCGATGTCCTGGTTGGCCTGACGTCAGCTGGTCCGCGCCGCCACGAATGTCGCCGCTTCCTTCAGCAGCAAGGCACGCTCGCCATAGGGCGCGAGCAATTCATGCGCTTGTTCGACAAGCCCATGAAGCTGGCTGCGTGCCCAGTTCGCGCCATGCAGCGCCACCAGCGTCGCCTTGCCGGCGGCGGCATCCTTGCCGGTCGCCTTGCCCATCTGGCTGGCATCCGCGGTCAGGTCGAGCAAATCGTCGGCAAGCTGGAAGGCAAGGCCGATCGCCGAGCCGAATTCGGCCAGCCGCTCACGGTCCTCGGCAGGAGCGCCGGCGATCAGCGCGCCCGCCTCGCAGGCGAAGCGGATCAGCGCGCCGGTCTTCATCGCCTGCAGCCGGATGATGCCGGCCTCGTCCGGCGGCGCCTGTTCGGCCTCGAGGTCGAGCTTCTGGCCGCCCACCATGCCGCCGGCCCCGGCCGCGCGAGCCAGCGCCAGCACCAGGGCAGCCCGTCGCTCCGCCGGCAGCACGGTCGCCTCGTCGGCGATGATGTCGAAGGCAAGCGTCAGCAAGGCGTCGCCGGCCAGGATGGCGGTCGCTTCGTCGAAGGCCCTATGCACGGTGGGCTGGCCACGACGCAGGTCGTCATCGTCCATGGCGGGCAGATCATCATGGATCAGTGAATAGCAATGCACGCACTCGAGAGCGGCGGCGATGCGCAGTGCCGCCTCGCCGTCGGCGGAAAAAAGGGCCGCACTTTCCATGACCAGGAAGGGGCGCAGGCGCTTGCCGCCGTTCAGCACGCCGTGGCGCATGGCCGCCATCAGGCGGTCGGGGCGCGCTATCTCGCCCGAAAGCGCGCGGTCGTCGAGCAGCCGCCGCAGCAGCACCTCGACGGCGGCTGCCCGTCCAATGAGCGCCATTTCGAAGGCCATTTCGTCGTCATTCGTCATAGTCGGGACCGGTAGCCGACACTCAGACGTTGCGCAAGAAGCCAAGCGCCATTATGCCGGAGCAGGGAGAAGCACGGGTTGGACGGCTTGGCGGAACCGATCGTCGATCATGAAATCGAAAAGCTGGACATGGCGACGAGATCGCGGGGCGTGAACCGCCGCAGTCTCAAGCGCTGGGTCCGGCGCGGCATCGTCGTGGCCGCGGTGCTGGCGCTGATACCGACGGTGCTGACGCTGCTCTATCTGCCGTCCTTCGTGCATCCGGTGTCGACGCCGATGCTGAAGGACCTTGCGACGTTTTCCGGCTACGACCGCCGCTGGGTGTCGATCGACGATGTGGCGCCGGTGCTGGCCAATTCCGTGATCATGTCCGAAGACGGGCAGTTCTGCTTCCACCGCGGCGTCGATCTCGGCGAGTTGAGGGGCGTCGTCGACGATGCGCTGGCCGGCGAGGCGACACGCGGCGCCTCGACCATCACCATGCAGACGGTCAAGAACCTGTTTCTCTGGTCACGGCCGCTGGGTTCGGTGCGCAAGGTCGTCGAACTGCCGCTGTCCGTCTATTTCGACGCGGTGATGTCGAAACGGCGCATCATGGAAATTTACCTCAACATCGCCGAGTGGGGGCCGGGCATCTACGGCATCGAGGCCGCGGCACAGCACCATTTCGGCATTTCGGCAAAACAGCTGTCGCGGCGGCAGGCCGCACTTCTGGCCGTCTCCTTGCCAAATCCGATCGCCCGCAATCCGGCGAAGCCCGGGCCGGGCCTGAGACGGCTCGCCAATCTGATCGAGCGGCGCGCCGGCCGCTCCGGCGCCTATGTCGGCTGTCTGCAGTAGCCAGCTCAAAAAAATTCGCGGCAGTGCTGGCCAAAACGGCGCAGGGCGTGTATAGGCACCCGACTTTCTCAGATTCCGGCCCCGACACGGCCCTTTCACGAGGGCGGGCGGGGCTTTTTGACCATGTAATGGAGCATATCCATGGCCGTTCCGAAACGAAAAACCTCTCCGTCCAAGCGCGGCATGCGCCGCTCGGCCGACGCCCTCAAGGCCCCGACCTATGTCGAGGACAAGAATTCCGGCGAAATGCGCCGGCCGCACCACATCGACCTGAAGACCGGCATGTATCGCGGCCGTCAGGTGTTGACGCCCAAGGAAAGCTGAGACCAGCTTTTTTGAAGTCTTGAGTTACCGAAAGACCGGCCACTGGCCGGTCTTTTTGCGTTTGGCAGCCGGGCGGCGTCAGCTATCGCCAGACGATCGAGCTGATCAAGGGCCTGTTCGCCAAGGGGCGTGTCGTTGGCATGGACATCGTCGAGATCGCGCCCGCCCGCGACATCAACGAGATCACCTCGATGACCGCCGGCCACATCATCCTCAACGTCATTGGTGCGGCCGTGCGCGCCGGTCAATTCAAACACTGAGCCCACTATCTCGTAATTCCGGACGGAAAACCGTTTCACATTTTTCCTGGAATTGCTCCGTGTCAGCCGGGCAACCGGCTGACACGGTTGTTGCATCCGGTCTTCGACCGTGTTCGTGGCTCCTCACGAAAAATCTTGACGGCGTGCCCGTGGCGCATTCTACAAAGGATTGCCCCCATATGGAGACGCCAGATGTTCGGTGCCGTCCCGCTTTTGATCGTGCCTTTCGTGCTCTACAATCTCGGCCTGCTCGGAATATTCGGCGGCGGCGACGACCCGTGGGCGAACGAAATCTTCTCGTTCAGCATGATGTCGGGCGGCGTGTTCTCGATGACGCTGGGCGACCTGATGGTGCTGCTCGGGCTGATCTTCCTTTTCCTCGAAATGGCGAAGTCGGTGCGAACGACCAATGCCTCGATCATGGACCATCTTCTGTCGACGCTGGTCTTCGTTGCGTTCCTGGTCGAGTTCCTGCTGGTGAAGGGTGCGGCACATTCCGTGTTCTTCACGCTGATGGTCATCGCGCTGTTCGACGTGCTGGCCGGGTTCGCGGTGTCGATGCGGTCGGCCAGTCGTGACATAAATCTAAACTAGGGCCAACGCCTCAGCCTGGATCGGCGGTGAAGCCGGCTGCCTCGATGCCGGCGATGGCGGTGGCTTCGTCATTGTCCGAGGTATCGCCGGAAATGCCGACGGCGCCAATGATGGCGCCGGCCTTGTCGCGGATCAACACCCCGCCGACGACCGGCAACACGCGTCCGCCAGACACGTCCGAGATGCCGGCAACGAGGTGCGGGCGCTCCTTGGCGAAGGCCTCGACCCGGCGCGAGCCCATGCCGATGGCCAGCGCGCCATAGGCCTTGCCGGCCGACATTTGCGGACGCAGGAACGAGGCGCCGTCCTGGCGCTGGAAGGCAATCAGATGTCCGCCGGCGTCGAGCACCGAGACGCCAAGCGGCTTGAGCTTGAGATCGGCGCCCCTGGCAAAGGCGGCATCGATGATCTCAACGGCTTTTTCGAGCGGCAGTGTGGTCATGGCAGTCTCCTGGTTGAAACGCGTCGATCATCGACCGTCGACGGGCTCGGCAAAATCCCGGTTTCGGTTGAAATTGCTTCGCATGAAGAGGCGGAATGGAAAGCGGCGTTCGACATGGCGCTGCCGCTGTGGCTGTGGTTCTTTGTTTGACGCAATTCCGGACGGAAACCGTTTCACACTTTTCCTGGAATTGCTCCAGACGTGCCTGGGGCAGGGCTATTTCTTCTTGGCGCGGGCCGGCTTCTTGGCGGGTGCCGTCGGCGTGTTGGCAAGGTCTTCCGCTTCCTTGGCGAGACGCAGCGCCCGCAACTTGTTGGTCTTGGCCTGGCGGGCGTCGCTCTCGGCGACGTATTCGGCCATCGCCTTCTGGCGAACGGTTGCCGCCTCTTCCTGCTTCTTGAAACGCAGGTCAGCACGCGCGCGGGCGGCATCCCGAGAGTTCTCAACCAAGACCTTATCCAATCCCGTGAATTGTGATTTTCCGCCTGTTCTAGCAGAGCCGGTCCCCAAACGGGAAAATAAGTTGGTCAAGCGGCCGGGCCGGCGGAGAGGGCCTTGCTGGCGACCACGGCCTGATAGGCGGCCTGCAAAGTCGCGCGGACAGAAGGACCAGTCGCCGTATCGAACGGCATGCCGAGATGCTCGTGGCGCAACTCGTCCATGAACTTGTCCCACATTGGCGGTCCACCTTTCTCCAGAAGCTCGGCGCGGATCGACAGTTCCTCGCTGACCGGCAGCCAGACGCGGCCCCAGGCGCCGAGATGGGCCAGGATCGGCACCAGCGTGATCGCCATCTCGGTCAGGCTGTAGATCGCCTTCTGCTTGTGGCTGGGGTCGTCTGCCTTGGTCAACATGCCCAGCTCCATCAGCCGCTTCAACCGGTCGGCAAGGATGTTGGAGGCAATGCCTTCCATCGATCCATTGAGCAGTTCGCGAAAGTGACGCCTGCCGCCGAAGATCATGTCGCGGAGGATGATCAGGCTCCAGCGGTCGCCGAACACTTCGAGCGACAGGTTGATCGGGCATCCGGACCGGCGATCCATGCTCATGAGATTTTCTCCAAAAACCGGTTGCATTATCGTATCAGTTTTATTATCGTGCAACCGATTGCAAAATGCAATCAGTTTTGCGAAACGGGAGACTGCGCCATGACGATGATCGAACGCCCCCAAATCATATCCGAAGCCTTTGGCGATCGGGCAAACCCGCCGCTGTTGATGATCATGGGAGCGATGGCTTCGATGCTCTGGTGGCCCGAGGCGCTGTGCCGGAAACTGGCCGATGCCGGCCTGTTCGTGATCCGCTACGACAATCGCGACACCGGCCGTTCGACCAAATATCCGCCGGGCGAGCCGCCTTACACATTCGACGACTTGGCCGACGATGCGATGCATGTGCTCGACGACCACGGCGTCGGCAAGGCGCATGTCGTCGGCATGTCGATGGGCGGCATGATCGCGCAGCTTGTGACGCTCAAACACCGGTCCCGCGTCGCTTCGCTGACCGTCATCAGCAGCTCACCCGTGGGGATCGACACCTCGCATCTGCCGCAGACGAGCGATGCCTATATCAAGCATTCGGCAGAGGGCGCGAAAGTCGATTGGTCGGATCGTGGCAAGGTGGTCGATTTCGTGGTCAAGGACGCGCAGGCGATCGCCGGCATCGCGCACCCATTCGATGAGGCTCGGATGCGAGCTTTTGTCGAGCAGGATTACGACCGCTCCGGTGGCCTGCTGAGCGCGACCAATCACTTCATGCTTAGGGGTGGCGATGCGTGGAAGGGCCGGCTGCGCGAGATGACGGCGCCACTGCTGGTCATCCATGGCACAGCGGATCCGATCTTCCCGGTCGAGCACGGCGAGGCGCTGGCCGAGGCGGTCGCCGGCGCCAAAATTCTTCGGATCGCAGGCGGCGGCCACGAGCTGCATCCGGACGACTGGACGATGATATCTTCCGCCATCGTCGACCACACCCAAGCCAGTTGAGGCGCGCCCCGCGCGGGTCTTGACGAGCAAGGCCTGTCGCAATAGTTAAGTAAATGCTTCAGTGTTAAATCCTGGCAAGCAGCACGGCACCGGCCGCCGCCGAACCACGAAACAGACGAGCAAAAAATGTCCCTGACGCTTCATTTCCATCCGCTGGCCTCCTTCTGCTGGAAGCCGCTGATCGCGCTGTATGAGAACGGCATACCGTTCACGCCGGTCATCGTCGATCTCGGCGATCCCGGGTCGCGCGCGGCCTTCCTGAAGATTTCGCCGACCGGCAAGATGCCGGCCCTGCGCGACGATGCGCGCGATCGCACGGTGCTGGAATCGACCATCGTCGTCGAATATCTGGCCGCGCACCGCCCGGGGCCGGTCGACCTCGTTCCGGCCGACATCGACCTGGCGCTGGCAGTCCGGCAGACCGATCGCTTCTATGATTTTTATGTGCAGGAGCCGATGCAGAAGATCGTCGGCGACCGGTTGCGGCCGCAGGACAAGACCGACCCGTTCGGCGTCGAGCAGGCACGCGCCCAGTTGCACAACTCCTACGCCATCATCGAAGAGGACATGCAGACGAAGACCTGGGCGATGGGTGACGCGTTCAGCATGGCCGATTGCGCGGCGTCTCCCGCACTGTTCTACGCCAACAAGGTCGAGCCGTTCGGCGACAAGTATCCTGCGGTAAAGCGATATCATGACCGCTTGGTGCAGCGCGCGGCTTTCGCCCGCGTGATCGAGGAGGCGCAGCCCTATTTCAAGTTCTTCCCCTACAACAACGGCTGATCGCAATGCTGCACGATCCTGCCCAGATCGATCTGATGTTCCAGGCGCTCGCCGATCCGGCGCGGCGACAGATGGTCGACCGGCTGTCGCGCGGCCCCGCTTCGGTCAGCCAGCTGGCCGAGCCGCTGGCGATGTCGCTGTCGGCCGTCGTCCAGCATCTGAACCTGCTGGAGGCCAGCGGCCTCGTGCGCACACAGAAGCTCGGCCGGGTGCGCACCTGCCAGATCGAACCCGAGGCACTGAGAGCGGCCGAACACTGGATCAATGAGCGGCGTCTCGCCTGGGAGTGCCGGCTGGATCGGCTCGGCGATTTTCTGGCCGAGACCGGCGATGACACCGAAGGAAACTGAGGAGCCCATCATGACAAAACGTTCCGTCGTCCATTCCACTTTCGTCATTGAACGCAGCTACCCTGCGTCGCCCGCAAAAGTCTATTTCGCCTTGAGCAATCCGGCGGCCAAGCGGCGCTGGTTTGCGGACCCCGACAATCCGATGCCCAGCCGGTACGAAATGGACTTTCGTGTCGGCGGCAAGGAGGTCAATGCCGGCGGACCCAAGGACGGGCCGATCTACGTCTACACTGCCACCTACCAGGACATCTTGCCGGACCAGCGCATCGTCTACAGCTACGACATGCTGTTTGCGAAACCCGCATATCGGTGTCACTGGCGACGATCGAGCTTTATCCGGAAGGTGAAGGCACGCGGCTGGTGCTGACTGAACAGGGCGCTTTCCTGGACGGTCACGACACTTCAGCCTCGCGTGAGCACGGAACCGGCGTGTTGCTCGATGCGCTTGGAGCTTCGCTGCGTGCGCAGAGCTGATCGGGACGGTTCCACCGGGCGAAACGAAGCGCTCAGACCTCCCAGAACTGATCGAGCCAGATGTTGAGTTTGAGGAAGCCGGCAATGCTCACCGTATAGACGCGCCTGGTGCCTTCGGCCTTGGCGTTGACCAGCCCGGCATCGAGCAGCACTTTCAAATGTTGCGAAACGGCCGGGCGCGATACGGGCAAACCCGCGGCCAATTCGTTGACGGTTTTCGGGCCGCGGCGAAGTTCTTCCAGAAGATGGCGCCGGTTGGGATCGGCAATCGCCATGAAAGCGTCGGAAAAGATCATGCTGTATTTGTGAGGCAAAGCCTTTCGAATCTCAACCGTCTGCTTCCGCTTTTCTTCTGGGATCAAGTCGCAATGCTTCCGGCGTCACCGAACGGTCGGCCGGCTGCGTCTTGAAGGCGTCACGGTCGCCGATCGGCACCGGCGCGCGGCGGCTGATGCGCAGCAGCGTATAGCCCGCCAGGCAAAGATGCGCGAAGGCAGTCGCCAGGAACAGGCCCTCAGGGCGCATCCAGCCCATCAGGGCGGCTGCCAGCAGAGGTCCGATCATCGTTCCGAAGCCGTAGAGCAGCAGCAGGCCGCCCGACACCTTGACGAAATCCTCGGAGCGAGCGTGGTCGTTGGCATGCGCCACCGCGATTGAATAGAGCGTGTAGGCGAAGGCGCCATAGGCGGCGGTGCAGACGATGACGAAGACGCCGGTGCGTGGCTCGAACAGGAAGATCGCAATGGCGAACAGAGCCGCGCCGAAGGCAGCACCCGCCAGAACGAAACGCCGGTCGGTCTTGTCGGAGAGACGCCCGGCCGGAAGCTGCATGGCGGCACCGGCAACCACCACCAGGCTCATCATCAGCGCGATCTCGGCCGTGGAGATGCCGATACGGGCGCCATAGACCGCGCCAAGCGTGCCCCAGGCGCCGTTGGCGATGCCGATCAACAGGCAAGCGACCGCCGACACCGGCGAATTGGCATAAAGGCCTTTGACGTCGAGCGAGACATCCTGCAGCGGCTTGGGGTGTGAAGCGGTCGAGACCGCGGTCGGAATGAGCGACAGGCAAAACAGGATGCCGGTGATCATGAACAGCGATGCCGACTTCACATCGCCGCCGGCGACGATCATCTGTCCGCCCATGATCGAGGCATAGGTGACCATCATGTAGAGGCCAAAGACGGTGCCGCGGTTCTCGTTGGTGGCCTTCTCGTTCAGCCAGCTTTCGATGACCATGAAGGCGCCGGCCATGGTGAAGCCGGTGAAGGCGCGCAGCAGGATCCAGACATACGCGTCGATGATCAGCCCGGTGAGCAGCGCCACGATGGCGCCCAACGAGGCAAAGGCGCCGAAGGCACGCACATGCCCGGCGCGGCGCACGATGCGCGGTGCAAAGAAACAGCCGGTGACGAAGCCGCCGGCCCAAGCCGTGCCCATCAGGCCGAGCGATGCGGTCGAGAAGCCTTCCAGCTGACCGCGCAAGGGCAGCAGCAGCCCGTGCAATCCAGACGCCGCGAGCAGGAAGGCGGTGCCGCGAAGCAGCGAGAGGATCGGTCGGTAGGTTGCGAACATTGTTTGATCCGGCTCGGGTTGGCGGGGCGCTGGGTCTGAAGACAGTCGCATTCGGGCTTTTCGGCGGCGAGCCTTCCGCCCGTGTCTATCCGCGGCGGAACAGCGCCTCGGCGGCCGATTTGGTGCTGTCCTTGGCCCTGAGCTCGTTCTCCAGGCGGGTGATCTCATCGCGCAGGATGCCGATCCGCTCGGTCAATTCACCGACCGAAAGCAGCGACAAGTCCTGCCCGATCTCGTGCGGGCGCGCTTTCTTCTTGGGTTCGTCGTCGAAGATCGCCATCGTCGCTCCTCCCAGATTGGACATTTGCCTGATTTGGCAATCAGCATACATAGGGCAGGGGCGTCGATGCAAACAGCCCATCGGACAACGGCGAGGAAATCTCATGGCGAGCGGACAGAAAATTCCGGCAAGAATGACGGCCATCGCGATCTCGGAGCCGGGTGGCCCCCGGGTGTTGAAACCCGAAACGCGTGACGTGCCGCAACCCGGCCCCGGCGAGATCCTGATCAAGGTGCATGCCGCCGGCGTCAACCGGCCCGACCTCCAGCAGCGCAAGGGCGCCTATCCGCCGCCGCCCGGCGCATCCGACCTGCCGGGCCTCGAGGCCTCCGGCGAAGTGGCCGCGCTTGGCGATGACATATCGCGCTGGCGCATCGGCGACCGCGTCTGCGCGCTGACGCCCGGCGGCGGCTATGCCGAATACGTCAAGGTTCACGCCGGCAGCGTGCTTCCGCTGCCGGCAGGCTTTACCCACACCGAAGCCGCGGCGGTGCCGGAAAGCTATTTTACCGTCTGGCACAATGTGTTCGAGCGCGGCGGGCTGAAGAGCGGCGAGACGCTGCTTGTTCATGGTGGCTCGTCCGGCATCGGCACCACGGCGATCCAGCTTGCCTCGGCTTTCGGCGCCTATGTCATCACCACCGCCGGCAGCACGGAAAAATGCGACGCCTGCCTCAAGCTCGGCGCCGACCGGGCGATCAACTATCGCGAGGAGGATTTCGTCGCCGCGGTGAAAGAGGCAACGAGCGGAAAGGGCGCCAATGTCATCCTCGACATGGTCGGCGGCGACTATGTGGCGCGCAACTACGAGGCCGCCGCCGTGGAGGGTCGCATTGTCCAGATTGCCGTGCAGGCCGGCGCCGTGGCGAGCGCCGACTTCTCGAAGATCATGGTCAAGCGATTGACCCACACCGGTTCGACGCTGCGGCCGCGCACCGTGGAATTCAAGGCTGCGATCGCGGCAGCGCTGGAGGCGCAGGTGTGGCCGTTGCTCGGCACCCGCAAGGTTGCTCCCGTCATGGACATGATCTTCCCGCTCACCGAGGCCTGGCGGGCGCATGAGCGGATGGAGGACGGCGAGCACATCGGCAAGATCGTGCTCGACGTCGGCTAGGACGTATCGAGATACAGGTGATGCCGGCCTGCAAATGGCGCCTTCCTGCGCTTCCTGAATCTCGACACGTCCCCGAATGCGTCTCGCTGCCTACAAGATGAACAGAGGCTTAATGGTGCAATGCAGCATTTGCATCATTGCTATGCAAAATCAGCCGTTCAAGTCCCGCTCGATGATGACTATTTGAGCATCACCGAAACAAACAACCATTTGGAGGACTACCATGAACCCGATCCGCGCTTTCCGTAACTGGCGCATGTACACCGAGACCGTGCGCGAACTGAACCGCCTCAACGCACGTCAGCTCAGCGATCTCGGCATCAACCGCGCCGACATCGAGAAGATTGCCCGCAGGGCCATCTGACATCGGGCAGGTCCGCTCCGAGGAGCGGACCCTGCTGTGGAAGCCAGAGCCGCATCAGACGGGAGATCCGTCGCGGTTCCGAACCCGCTGGACCCAGTCCGGCGGGTTTTGTCGTTTTGGAGGCCGGATGGCGAGGCGGGATCGGCCGCGGCCTCAGCCTGTACGGGTCCGGGCAGGGTTGCCCGCCGCTCACGGTGCCCTGGCCAATGCTGCAGACCGCCTTTTCGATCTGACGCCGGCCGAGGCGAGCCTGTTCCGGTAGCCGCAGGGCGCACGGTTTCCGGCCGGTGACATCCAAAAACATTGCGAAGTGGCGACAGAGCGGTTATACAGGCCGCGAATTTCCCATTTTGGTGGCTCTAAACCACCGCCCGCGCGGGAACGCGGGCGAACGAGAAGGATTTTTTGCAATGGCCAATACGCTGCTGATGCCCAAGGCGACCGCCGTCTGGCTGGTCGACAACACCGCGCTTTCTTTCGAGCAGATTGCGCAGTTCTGCGGGCTGCATCCGCTCGAGGTCAAGGCGATCGCCGACGGCGAATCGGCGCAAGGCATCAAGGGCATGGATCCGATCATGACCGGCCAGCTGAGCCGCGACGAGATCGCGCGCGCCGAGAAGGATCCGAACCAGCGCCTGAAGCTTTCGGACCCCAAGGTGCGGGTGCCGGAATCCAAGCGCAAGGGTCCGCGCTACACGCCGCTGTCGAAGCGTCAGGACCGGCCGAATGCCATCCTGTGGCTGGTGCGCAACCATCCCGAACTCAAGGACGCGCAGATCTCGCGCCTCGTCGGCACCACCAAGTCGACGATCGAGCAGATCCGCGAGCGCAAGCACTGGAACTCGGCCAACCTGCAGCCGATGGACCCGGTGACGCTGGGCCTCGCTTCGCAGATCGACCTCGACATGGAAGTCAACCGCGCCTCGCGTGGTCGCGAGCAGGCGCAGCCGGTCGGCGACACGCTGCTGCCGGCGGCCTTGACCGAGCGGCTGGTGCCGGCTCCGGAGAAGCCGAAGGACGAGGATGCCGAACTCGACGCCAACGCCGTCTTCGCCAAGCTCTCGGCTTTGAAGTCGAAGAACACGGACAACGAAGACGAGTAAGGTCTCCGACAGCCCAACAAAAAAGCCCGCTTCGAGCGGGCTTTTTTGTGCGATCCGGCAATCTCAGGTTCGCGCCGAGCGGTCCGGTGCCATGCCGTAATCCTCACTGCGCTCCACCGCGCGGTAGAAGTCGGCCAGCTGCTTACCGCGCTCCGGCTTGAAGATGCGACCGGCGATGATCACCGAGGCGATGCGATCGATGCGGAAGGCGCGAAAATCGTCGCGCATCTCGCACCAGGCGACCAGCGTCCACACCTTGCCCCAGAACCACAGGCCGAGCGGACGGATATCGCGGGCGGTGCCGCGGCCGGCCTCGTCGCAATAATCGATGGTCAGCACCTGACGCTTTTCGACCGCGCGTTCGATCAGGTCGATTGCCTCGCGGGCGGCGTCGCTGACCACCCACATCGGCGTGTGGATCTCGGTGCGGGCGATGCGGTCCTTCTCGGCATCCGGCAGCACCGCACCGATCTTGACCAGCGCCTCGTCGGCGGCGCGCGCCATTGCGGCGCCGCCAAAGGCGCGCACCATGCGGGCGCCGGCAACCAACGCGACGATCTCGTCACGCGTGAACATCAGCGGCGGAAGGTCGAAACCCTCTCTCATCATGTAGCCAACGCCGGCCTCGCCGTCGATCGGCACTCCGGTCGACTGCAGGTCGGCAATATCGCGGTAGATGGTTCGCTCGGAAACCTCGAGCCACGTGCCGAGCTTCTGGGCGGTGACCAGACGGCCACCGCGCAGATGCTGCACGATCTGAAAGAGCCTGTCGGCGCGGCGCATCGTATGGTCCCTCGGCGTTGTTTCTATGCGTGTCGCCCAAAACAGGTGTCCACTTTTGGGCGACGCGCACTATGGTTCTTGCTCATGCGGTTATCCCAAAACCGCAGAACAATTTTTGGCGGCACGCATCATGGTTTCAGCCCTTCGCGCTTGCGTTGTGCGGCGACGAATGCCGCGCCGAAGGACAGTTTACTGGTGGTCGGCGTCTTCGCATCGAGCACGCGCCAGAAGGGTGCGATTTCGCTCAGTGTCATGCCGCGTTCGAGATCTTCGTTAGCTGCCTCGGCGACGGTGCGGAGATGATAGCCGATGGTGACCGGGCATGTCACTTCGGCGCCATGCTCGATGGCAAGTGCTGTGCGCAGCGCACGCACATCCATCTCGACGCCTTCCGGAATCGAACGGATGAAATCATCAACCTGCCGCGCTGTCGGCACCAGCATCGGCTGGCCCTCGATGACATCGGCCATCGTGCGCGGCGTCGGCTTCACGCCGTTGATACCTTGTGTGTTCAATCTGTCGTTCCAGCTTTTCATCGATCGTCCTCTCGACCGCCGATGCACAGCACCTCGATTTTGCACCATTGCACGTACCTCCTGACAGCATACTGTCAGGAGGCTTCAGCATACTCCTTGGCGAACAGCGTCCGCATCTGCGCGAGATCGCTGCCTCTTTCGGGATAGAGGGTCTTCAGAAAGGCGAGCGCGAAAGTGCCCGGCGCCGAGCCTGGCGCGGAAACGACTTTGCCGTCGGCGACGGCATGCGGCACGTCCTGATAGTTGGCGTCGCCTGCATAGCCGGCTTCATGACCGTTGATCCAGTCGCGGCCATTGCTGGTGTGCCTGGCTTCTCGAACAAGCCGGCCCGGGCCAGCGCCAGCGTGCCGGCACAGATGCCACCGACCACGCCGCCGCGCGACGCGACGGCGGTGAGCAATTCTGCCGTATCCGGCGGCGCCTCGCCTGCCCACTGATCGGAACCGATGACGGCGATGGCATCGAGATCGGCATTGTCACCGACTTCAATAGAGCGGTCGGGCGTCAGCCGAAAACCGCTGATCCCGGTTACCGGCTTGCCGTCTGATGTCAGCGAAACGGTGCGGGCGCCGAACCATTCGACCGCCGATGCCGCCAGCAGACCATATTCCCAGTCGGCAAAACCTTCGATGAAAAGAAAGCCGATTGTCTTCTGTTCGGGCATGAGCTCGCTCCATCCCTCGCGCGCCGGATCATTTATCTGGGCGTTGGGGCGCCCACATCCAACTGCTGTGTCGAAAAATTCGTCTCAATTGCCGCGATGGCGACGTTCCGAATACATGTCCGGCCAGCCGATATCCTTGCGAAGGTCCGCTGGCAGCGAGTTCATGAACCGCTGGGTGCGGATTTCGTTGCGCATCGTCCGGATCTTGCCGACATAGTGCTGCATGCCGCGCAGAATGGTAAAACCGTTCATGGCTAGTCTCCTCTCTCTGAATGGAGACACTATCGCATACCCCTCCTGACAGCAGTCTGTCAGGAGGATGGCAGGGCGCGGACGATAGTTGCGATTGAGTGCCTATGCCGAGGAACGGCATCGTTTTCGCTGCATCAGACGGAGGCCCGCAGCAGGCTTGGCTGGCTGCGATTGTTCACCGCAAGGATACTGCCGAGGTTCCACTGTTCAGTCTCCGGCGACGGACTGTCCGGATACGCGCCCTTCAGCGACGTGGCCGCAGTTCTGATATGCAAGGAGAAAATTCTTCCCCCAAAAAAAAACAGGGAGACGACCATGAGCCTGCAACTGACAGGAATCCACCATCTGACCGCCATCACCGCCAATGCGCCTGGAAATCTTCATTTCTACACAAAGGTGCTGGGCTTGCGGCTGGTCAAGAAGACGGTGAACCAGGACGATACCTCGGCCTACCACCTCTTCTATGCCGACGGCGAAGCGACACCGGGCACCGACCTCACCTTCTTCGACTGGCCGGTTGGCCGTGAGCGGCGTGGCACGCACAGCATCGTGCGGACCAGCCTCAGGGTCGGCAGCCAGGAAAGCCTTGCCTGGTGGAAGCAGCACCTGACCGGCGAAAACATCGTGACGAGTGAGATCGCCGACATCGGCGGCTACCGCTGCCTGGATTTTGAGGATCCCGAGGGCCAGCGCCTGCGCCTCGTCAGCGATGGCGGCAAGGGCGACAGCCATCCCTGGGCGCAAAGCCCGGTGCCGGCAGAGCACCAGATCCGCGGGCTGGGGCCGATCGTCATCAGCGTTCCCGACATCACCAACACCGAGGCGGTGGTGACGCAGGTGATGAACATGCGCAGGGCTCGCGACCATGCCTCGCCGGAGGGCCAGGTTCACGTCTTCGAAATGGGCGAGGGCGGGCCGGCGGCGGAGTTGCATGTCCTGGTGCAGCCGGGTCTGACGCCAGCAAGGCAAGGCGCCGGTGCGGTCCATCACGTCGCCTTCAGGGCGCCGGACCAGGAGACGCTGCATCAATGGACGGCGCGGCTGGCCGAATTCCGTCTGCCGTCGAGCGGCGAGGTCGAGCGCTATTACTTCCGCTCGCTCTATTTCCGCGAGCCGAATGGCATCCTGTTCGAGATCGCCACCGACGGGCCGGGGTTCACCGCCGACGAGCCGCTGGAAACGCTGGGTGAAAAGTTGGCCCTGCCGCCGTTCCTCGAACCGAAGCGTGCCTCGATCGAGGCTGGCCTCAAGCCGCTCAAGTAGATTGGCCCCCGCTCAAGGGTGGGCGCCGCGTACCCGGTTCGGGATCGCGGCGTCCATTCTCCCCCGGGCAACGAACGAGGCGCTTTGACAGGCGGCCGCGTTGCTGGTCAAAGGCGGCATGTCGAAACTTCTCGCGCTCGTCATTGTTGGCATCATGGCCATCCAGCTGATCAAGCCGCTCGGTTGGCCTGGGCTGAAGCGGCGCAGCGATTTCTGGAAGCTGGCGCTGCTGGCGATGGCGGCTATTTCCATAACGGCAGTGCTCGGACATTGGACATAGGCCGCACAGAGCAAGGCCGCCGCCGAACGTTTAGCTGGCAAGCACCGGGCCGACGAGATGCTCGGCCCAGGCCCGGTAGCCGGCTTCCGAGGCATGAAATCCGTCGGAGGCAAAACCCTCTTCAGGATTTGTGATCGGCAGGCGCGGCGCCGGCACCGCGCCGCGCTCCAGGCAAAGGCGCTCGCCCATCCGGTTCATTTCGGTGGCGCGGATCTCGAGGATCTTGCCGAGCAACGGCGGCATCGCCGGTGCCCGCGTGAACTCCAGCACCGGCGACCACACCACGCGCGCTTCCGGCCATTTGGCGCGCAGCGCATAGAGCAGGCCGCCGAACTCCCTCTTGAAGCGCGGCACCGAGTGAAAATTCTTGGTGTCGTTGGTGCCGATGGCGAGCACGATATGCGTCCACGGATCGGCCGACAGATTGGGCAGGACGTGGTCGCGGATCTGGCCGGAGGTTGCCGAATTGAAGCCGGCGGCCCGCCAGCGCACGGCGCGGCTTGTACTCTGCGCAATCAGCACGGCGAGTTGCGCGGCAAGTCCGTTTTCCGAATTGCCGATGCCGACCGAGGCGGCCGAAGAATCCCCCAGCACCAGAAGTGAGATTGGCGGCGCCTTGCCGGCGAGATCGTGCATGACCGGCCCCTGCGCCGGAAGCATGCGCGTGGTGCGGCGGCGCACGCCGAGGCCTTGCCAGACATAGACCGGGTAGGCGAGCCAGGTGAGGAGGGCGAGAAGGCGCTGCATGCGCAATCCTTTAGCGCATGTTGCGGCTGACGTGAACGACCGGTGGCTGCCTGTCGCGTGCTCTAATCGCAACAGGTCTCCTGTGCCCCAGATCGGTCGCCGTATTCATCATGCAGCCGTACCCAATCCATCAGGCCGTGATAGGGGCCGGCCTCGTTGCGGCCCTTCGGCGTCATGTCGAGATAATCATACGTGCCGATCAGCGCCTCGCCGCCACGGGCGCGCGACATGAAGGTGAGGAAGATGTCGCCGGTCTCGTCCCGGTAGAAAACACTGGTGCCGGGAAGCTCCTTCGACGTCCGGGGACGGGTCTCGAAATTGTAGGTGGTATCGCCAGCAGCGATCTGCTTGTCGGTGAACGAGACCTGCATGTCGAAGTTGAAATCCGACGCATAGGATGACACCCAGTCGAATTTCCAGCCCATGCGCTGCTTGTAGGGCAGCAGTTCGACCAGCGGCGCGCGCGAGAGCACGACCAGCGACACGTCGTGATGCCTGAGATGCTGGTTGGCGCCGTCAATATGGTCGGCAAGGAACGAGCACCCCTCGCAATGATGATTGCACCCCGGCCCGAACATGAAGTGGTAGACGATCAACTGGCTGTTTCCGGCAAACAGGTCGGCCAGTCTTTGTGGCCCTTGCCCAGTCTCGAAGACATAGTCCTTCCGGATTTTCAGCCAGGGCAGTTCACGCCGTTCAGCCGAAATGCGCTCGCGAAGCCGCGTCAGCTCCTTCTCGCGGGCCAGATGTGCCTTGTGCGCCTGGAACCAGTCTTCGCGCGAAACAACCTTGTTGCGATGCATGAACCTCTCCCTGTCTGTCATCCCAAGGACGTTCGGGATGGGCGAAAGCCGACATCGCCGGTTGTTTGTTCGAGCATGATCTTCTCCGAAAAATTCCACTTTTCGGGATCATGCTTCAGCGCCGGAGAGGAAACAGGGACGGAGAAGTCCCATCCCAAGCCCAGGCACGCCACAAACAAAAACCCGGGCGCAGCGGCCCGGGTTTGAAGGAAGAGGGAAAGCCCTGTCAGGCAGCCTGCTCCAGGCTCGCCTTCCATTTTCCCAGTGCCGCCAGATGGTTCATATGGGCGCGGTGGGTGAAGGCGGCCTGACCGGCGGCGACGTTCGAGGCCTTGCCGCTCCATGCTTTCTGCGGGGCGGCCTGCAACGCGCGGCCATAGGAAAAGGTGAGCTTCCACGGGTGCGGCCCGATGGCGTTGATGGCGTTGAGGTTGGCGGTGGCTTCCTCGTCCTCCTGGCCGCCGGAGAGGAAGGCGATGCCCGGCACCGCCGCTGGCACGGTCTCGCGGAACAGTTTTATGGTCTTTTCCGCGACTTCTTCCGGTCTGCTCACCTTGCCCGACTTCTTGCCTGCCAGCACCATGTTGGGCTTCAGGATCGTGCCCTCGAGCACGACACGCGCCGCATGAAGCTCGTCATAGAGCTTGATCAGCGTCGCCTTCGAGATCTCGAAGCAGGTATCGATGTCGTGGGCGCCGTCCATCAGCACTTCTGGCTCGACGATCGGCACGATGCCGGCCTCCTGGCAAAGCGCCGCATAGCGGGCGAGCGCATGGGCGTTCGAGCCGATCGAATTGGCCGAAGGCACGCCTTTGCCAGTGTCGATGTCGATCACCGCGCGCCATTTGGCGAAGCGGGCGCCGAGCTTGTAGTAGTCGGCAAGGCGTTCGCGCAGGCCGTCAAGGCCCTCGGTGACGGTGTCACCGGGAAAACCGGCCAGCGGCTTGGCGCCGGCGTCGACCTTGATGCCGGGGATAGCGCCCGACGCCTTGATGATGTCGACCAGCGGCGTGCCGTCGGCGGCCTTCTGGCGGATCGTTTCGTCGTAGAGGATGACGCCGGAAATGTACCGGGTCATCGCCTCCCTGGCGCGGAACATCATCTCGCGGTAGTCGCGGCGGCTGTCGGCTGTCGATTCGACACCGATGACGTCGAAACGCTTCTTGATGGTGCCAGAACTTTCGTCGGCGGCCAGCAGGCCCTTGCCATCGGCCACGATCGCGGCGGCAATGTCTTCGAGACGTTCGCTCATTCTGCTTCTCCTGAAACGGTTGTTTCCGCGCTTAACGGAAGTCTACCGCCAAAGGAATGGCATCGGAAAGCTCGAATCGATTGAAAGTCTTGAGAGCCCCTGTCCGCTCTCCGTGTGTTGATAGGGTTGTTCGTTTTAGTCGCATTCCCTGCCAGCCAGGCGTTTCCGCCTGGCTGCAATTGCTTCAGTGCTTCAGCACGTCGACGCCGGGCAGCGGCTTGCCCTCCATCCACTCCAGAAAAGCGCCGCCAGCGGTCGAGACATAGGTGAAGTCGTCAGCGACGCCGGCATGGTTGAGCGCCGCCACCGTATCGCCGCCGCCGGCAACCGAGACCAGCTTGCCGGCCTTGGTGCGCGCCGCCGCGTGCTTCGCCGCCGCCACCGTCGCATGGTCGAAGGGCGCGATCTCGAAGGCGCCGAGCGGACCGTTCCAGACCAGCGTCGCGGCGCGGTCGATCCATTCGCCAATGGTCTTCACCGTTTTGGCACCGACATCGAGGATCATGCCGTCGGCCGGCACATCCGAGATGGCGACGGTTTCGCAGGCGGCACCCGCCTTGAATTCCTTCGCGACGACGCCATCGACCGGCAGGATGATGGCGCAGCCCGCCTCGGCCGCCTCGATCATGATCTGCTTGGCGGTGTTGGCCAGGTCATGCTCGCACAGCGATTTGCCGACATCGGTGCCGCGCGCGGCGAGAAAGGTGTTGGCCATGCCGCCGCCGATGACCAGCGCGTCGACCTTCTTCACCAGGTTCATCAACAGGTCGATCTTGGTCGAGACCTTGGCGCCGCCGACAATGGCAACGACCGGGCGGACCGGATTTCCCAGACCTTTCTCCAGCGCTTCGAGCTCGGCCTGCATGGTGCGGCCGGCGAAGGCCGGCAACAGATGCGCCAGCCCCTCCGTCGAGGCATGGGCGCGGTGCGCCGCGGAAAAGGCGTCGTTGACGAAAATGTCGCCACCGGCGGCAAGCCTTTCCGCGAAGGCCGGATCGTTCTTTTCCTCGGCCTTGTAGAAACGGGTGTTCTCGAGCAGCAGCACGTCGCCCTTGTCCATGGCGGCGATTGCGCTTCCCGCTGTGTCACCGACGCAATCGCTGGCGAAGCCGACGGGGCGGCCGAGCACCTCAGCCGTCGCCCTGGCGATCGGCTCCAGCGAGAATTCTGGCGATGGGCCATCCTTGGGACGGCCGAAATGGGCGAGCAGGATGACCTTGGCGCCCTTGCCGGACAGCTCGGCGATGGTCGGCGCGATGCGTTCGATGCGGGTGGCGTCGGTGACCTTGCCGTCGGCGACGGGCACGTTGAGGTCGACGCGCACCAGCACGCGCTTGCCGCTGATGTTGCCGATGTCGTCGAGGGTCTTGAAGGCGGCCATGCGGATTCCTTTCGCGAAAAATCGCCGGGACCATACCCCGCGCCAACGATGATGCAAGGCTTAGGCCGCGGCGGAAGCGAAATTTTGAAGTCCGTGCCAGCCTGGGCCGGCAGGCGGACGTGAGGCAGCTCGAACGAACGCCCGTGTCAGCTCTCGGGCGTCGCCTTTTCCGCCGTCGGCTCCGGCGCCGGTTTGTCGTCCGCCCGCGTCTCTGCCAGTTGCGTATCAGTCGGCTTGCGCCAGTTGCGGATAAAGGCAGAGAGACGGTCGCCGATTTCGCCGGCGCTCAGGAAAACCGGCACTCGCGCCACCGGCGCGGTCGGCTCGAAGGAAAGGCCGAGGCCTGTGATCTTGCCCTTGTCGTCGACGTCGCGGACGATCAGCTCGATCGAGCCGAGCAGCACGCGGTCGGCATATTCGGCATGGCCGCCGAGCCGCGTCGTGACCAATGCACCGACGGTGAGCTTTTGTTCCGCTTCGGTCAGGCCCGGCGCATAGGCCGCCTCCAGTTCGGCGGCGGAACGTGCCGGGTCGACGGCGAAAGCACCGAAGAAATCGGCATCCTCGGGGTCGACCACGGCGCGGCTGGCGAACAGCTTGTCGAGCAGGCGCGGATAGCGATCCGGCACGAAGATGTAGACCTGGTCGCCGGCGGCAAGCCGGCCCATATCCTGGAAGCGCATCGAGCGGCCGTCGCGCAACACCAGCGATGGTCGTGCCCAGCGCGGGATGCGCTCGCCGCGCGCCACCGGACTGCCGTGTGCGACGCGATAGGCAAGAAGCTCGTGATGGGCCGAGCCAGGCAATTCCAGCTCGACCTTGTCCAGCGGGCCAAGGCGGGCCGGCACGATCAGGCCCAGGCGGCGCGCCAGCGGCCCGACCGTCCAGCCCTGGATGACCAGCGACACCAGCACGATGATGAAGGCGGTGTTGAAGATGACGCGGCCATTTTCCAGGCCGCCGAGCAGCGGGGTGATGGCGAGCAGGATCGACACCGCGCCACGCAGGCCGACCCAGGAGACGAAGGCGACCTCGGGCCGCGGCAGACGGAACGGGATCAGGCAGAGCCAGACGGCGACCGGCCGCGCGATAAACATCAGGAACAGGCCGAGCGCTACCGCCGGCACCATGATCGCCGGAAACTGCGACGGCGTCGCGAACAGGCCGAGGATCAGGAACATGATGATCTGCGCCAGCCACGACATACCGTCCTGGAAGCGTTTCAGGATGGTGACGGCGCGGATGTCGGAATTGCCGGCGATCAGGCCGGCAATATACACCGCCAGGAAGCCCGAGCCGCCAATGGCGCCGGCGGCGGCAAAGATCATCAGCGACAAGGTCAGGACGAAGATCGGCAGCAGGCCGTGATCGAGATTGAGCCGGTCGACGAGGCGTACGATGGCGAGGCCGCCGAGCACGCCGACGATGGCGCCGAGGCCCATATTGACAAGGAAACCGAGGATCAGGCTGGCGACCAGCACATGGGCTTCGGGGTTGACGTGGGCGGCGATGATCTCGACCAGCGTGATGGTCAGAAAGATGGCGATCGGATCGTTGGTGCCGGATTCCACCTCGAGGGTGGAGCGCACCCGTTCGCGCAGATTGATCTCGCCGGCGCGCAGCAGGAAGAACACCGCCGCGGCATCGGTGGAGGCGACGGCGGCGCCGAGCAGGAAGGATTCCAGCCACGTGAGGTCGAGCAGATAGTGCGCGGCGGCGCCGAACAGGCCGGTGGTGAGAAGCACGCCGAAGGTCGCCAGCGACAGGGCCGGGCCTGCGGCCTGCCGCAAGGCGTTCAGCGGCGTGCCGAAACCGGAATCGAACAGGATGACGGCCAGCGCCAGTGAGCCGGCAAAATAGGCGATGCGGGCGTTGTCGAACTGGATGCCGAGGCCGTCTGTTCCGGTGGCCAACCCGATGCAGAGGAACAGAAGCAGAAGCGGGGCGCCGAAGCGGAAGGCGATCAGGCTCGAAAACGCGGCGGCGACAACAAGCGCGGTGCCGACCAGCGTGACGAGATAGATCGCATGCTCCATCTTGAAATCAGCCCCTCAAATTCGCCTGTCTCCTGGTTTACGGCAGAGTGGGGCGAAGACGTGACCAGTGCAAGGCGGCAGGGTGGCTTTTTGCCCTATGCCGCTGATTTTCGGGCGCTTTGGCGCTCAGGACACAATTTGAGAAGGCGCACGACGCTCTCATGAAAAACGCCCGGACAAAGCCAGGCGTTTCAGATCTCGAAAAGAAAGCGTTGCGATCAGGCGATGGTCTTGCCGAAGGCGACTGCAGTGTCGGACATGCGGTTGGAGAAACCCCATTCATTGTCGTACCAGGACAGCACTGAAACGAAGTTGCCGTCCATCACCTTGGTCTGGTCGAGCGCCATGATCGAGGACCGCGGATCGTGGTTGAAGTCGATCGAGACGTTCGGGTGATGGGTGACGCCGAGAATGCCCTTCAGCTTGCCGTTGGAAGCGGCGATGACCGCGTCGTTGATCTCCTGGACGGTGGTCGACCGCTTGGCAATGAACTTGAAATCGACGACCGAGACATTTGGGGTCGGCACGCGGATCGAGATGCCGTCGAGCTTGCCCTTGAGGTCGGGCAACACCAGGCCGATCGCCTTGGCGGCACCGGTCGAGGTCGGGATCTGCGAAAGTGCTGCGGCGCGGGCGCGGTAGAGATCCTTGTGCATGGTGTCCAGCGTCGGCTGGTCGCCGGTGTAGGAATGGATCGTCGTCATCATGCCCTTTTCGATGCCGACCGTCTCGTGCAACACGGCAGCCAGCGGCGCCAGGCAGTTGGTGGTGCACGACGCGTTCGAGATGACGATGTGGTCCTTGGTCAGCTTGTCGTGGTTGATGCCGTAGACGACGGTGAGGTCGGCGCCTTCGGCCGGAGCCGAGACGATGACGCGCTTGGCGCCGGCGGTCAGGTGGGCGGCGGCCTTGTCGCGGGCGGTGAAGATGCCGGTGCATTCGAGCGCGATGTCGATGCCCAGTTCCTTCCACGGCAGCTGGGTCGGGTCCTTGATCGCTGTGACCTTGAACGTTTCCTTGCCGACGGTGATCTGGTCGCCGGATACAGAGACTTCGTGCGGGAAGCGGCCATGCACGCTGTCGTAGCGCAAGAGATGGGCGTTGGTCTCGACCGGGCCGAGATCGTTCACCGCGACGACGTCGATGTCCTTGCGGCCGGATTCATGGATGGCGCGCAGGATGTTGCGGCCGATGCGGCCGAATCCGTTGATGGCAACTCTGACGGTCATTTTTCTCTCCCTGGGAGCTGGGGGCCAGACGATGGGTCCGCTGCTTCATAGCGGCGGAAGCGGAAAGAATCCAGCCGCAGCGACGTGGATTTAAATCGATTAGGTTGGGCCAGTCCGGCGAAATCGCCTTATGCGGTTTCGCCGGAGCATTCTTGTTTCATGCATGTCGTTCTCCCAAAACCGCGATACGCTTTTGGGCAACATGCATGGGCCTTACTTGCCGTGCAGGCGTGCTTCCGCTGCCTTCGCGGCTGCATCGGCGGTGATGCCGAAATGCGGATAGAGTTGCTCGATGGTGCCGCTGGCGCCGAAGCCGGTCATGCCGATAAAGATGCCATCGGAGCCGATGAGATGATCCCAGCCCTGGCGGATGCCGGCTTCGATCGCCATCTTCACCGGCGCGTTGCCGATCGTTTTCTTGCGGTAGTCGTCGCTCTGCTTGTCGAACAGTTCGAAGCAAGGCATCGACACGACGCGGGTCGGATGACCATGCTTTTCCAGCAATTCGCGGGCGGCGAGCGCGATCTCGACCTCGGAACCGGTGGCGAAGATCGTCACCGCGGCCTCGCCGCTGGCGGCGGCCAGTTCGTAACCGCCCTGGCTGCTCAGGTTCTTGGCGACGAATTCGGTGCGCACTGTCGGCAGGTTCTGGCGGGTCAGCGCCAGCGTCGAAGGCGTTGTTTCCGACTCGAGAGCGATCTGCCAGCACTCGGCGGTTTCCACCGCATCGGCCGGACGGAAGACATTGTGGTTGGGGATGGCGCGAAGGGCGGCCATATGCTCGACCGGCTGGTGGGTCGGACCGTCTTCGCCCAGACCGATGGAATCATGGGTCATCACGAAGATCGAACGGATGCCCATCAGCGAGGCAAGCCGCATCGACGGACGGGCATAGTCGGAGAAGCACATGAAGGTGCCGCCATAGGCGATGAGACCGCCATGCAGCGTCAAGCCGTTGATCGCGGCGGCCATGCCATGCTCGCGGATGCCATAGTGGACATAGCGCTGGCCGTAGTCGTCTGGCGTGATGTTCTTGGTCTGGCTGGTCTTGGTGTTGTTGGAGCCGGTCAGGTCGGCGGAGCCGCCGATGGTCTCGGGCACGGCGCCGTTGATGACTTCGAGCGCCATCTCGGACGATTTGCGGGTGGCGACCTTCGGCTTGTCGGCCGAGAGCTTCTTCTTGTAGTCGGCAATGACGGCATCGAAGTTGGACGGCAGCTTGCCACTGAGGCGGCGCTCGAACTCAGCCTTCAGGTTAGCATCGGCCTTGGCGAGGCGGCCTTCCCAGTCGGCGCGTGCCTTGACGCCGGCCTTGCCGGCGGTGCGCCAGGCGTCGAGGATGTCGGCTGGAATCTCGAAGGGCGGCGACTCCCAGTTGAAGAACTTTCGCGCACCGGCGATCTCGTCGGCACCGAGCGGCGAGCCGTGCGCCTTGTTGGTGCCGGCCTTGGTCGGCGCGCCGAAGCCGATGGTCGTCTTGCAGGCGATCATCGTCGGCTTGTCGGAATGGCGGGCGGCTTCGATGGCATAGGCAATCGCTTCGGGATCCGTGCCGTCGATGTGGCTGGCGTTCCAGCCGGAAGCCTGGAAGCGGGCGACCTGGTCGGTGTTGTCGGCGAGCGACACCGGGCCATCGATCGAGATGTTGTTGTTGTCCCAGAAGACGATCAGCTTGTTGAGCTTGAGGTGGCCGGCAAGCGCGATGGCTTCCTGGCTGACGCCTTCCATCAGGCAGCCGTCGCCGGCCAGCACATAGGTGTAGTGATTGACGAGGTCGTTGCCGAAGGCGGCGTTCATGATGCGCTCGCCGAGCGCGAAGCCAACCGAATTGGCGAGGCCCTGGCCGAGCGGGCCGGTCGTCGTCTCGATGCCGGTGGCGTGACCATATTCAGGGTGGCCGGCCGTCTTCGAGCCCAACTGGCGGAAATGCTTGATCTGGTCGATGGTCATGTCTTCATAGCCGGTCAGATGCAGCAGCGAATAGAGCAGCATCGAGCCATGGCCGGCCGACAGGATGAAGCGGTCGCGGTCGGCCCAGTGCGGGGTCTTGGGATCATATTTCAGGAAGCGCGTGAACAGCACCGTGGCGATGTCGGCGCAGCCCATGGGCAGGCCTGGATGGCCGGATTGAGCCTTTTCGACAGCGTCCATGGAGAGAAAGCGGATCGCATTGGCCATCCGGTCATGTTGTTCACGCGACGTCATGGTTCCTCCAGAATTGGGGGTTTGGGGGCTTGGGAGAGCCTTGAAAAGGGTGCGCGACACATAGCAGGCGCGGGGTTTTAGTCAACAAATCGGTGCGCATTTGCCGGTCTTGTGAAGCCGGCGGCGGGCCTACATTAGCGTTAGCAGGGGACAGTCGCGAGAGCTTTGTTGACGTTGCCTTCACCCGGTGCCTAATGTTTCGCGGATAACGCGTTCTGAACGCGAACGATTCGGTGATGGGCAGGGCACAGGACGAAGGCCATGACCGGGGAAGCCACACTCAAGGAAGTCATCGCGAGGCTGGGCAAGGCCATCGAGGGGCTGGAAAATGCCGTCGCTGCCAAGCTCGAGCACGAACGCGATTACTCGGAAGCCGAGGCCGAGGTGCAGCGGATGAATGCCGACCGCTCCCGGCTGGCGCAGGAACTCGACAATTCCGAAGCGCGCGCCGAAAGGCTGGAAGACGCCAACAAGGAAGTATCGCGACGGCTGGTGACCGCCATGGAAACCATCCGCGCTGTGTTGGACAGATAGGGGGCTGGACAGGTAGGCTCATGGCACAAGTCACGGTTTCCATCGACGGCAAGCAATATCGGATGGCCTGCGACGAAGGCCAGGAAGAGCATCTGATCGATCTTGCCGAACGCTTCGACCGCTATGTCTTGCATCTGAAGGACTCATTTGGCGAGATCGGCGACCAGCGGCTCACCGTCATGGCCGGCATCATGGTGATGGACGAACTCTCGGAACTGCAGAAGCGCGTCAAGGGAATGGAAAGCGAAGTGCTGACCTTGCGCAAGACCCGCGACGATGCGCTGACCAAGGCCGACAAGAACGACGGCGTGCTGACCAATGCGCTTGGCGCGCTGGCGCAGCGGATGGAAGACCTGACGGCGACGCTGGCGGTCGACAAGGCCTGAGGCGGCACGCAGCGTTTCTGTCCATCCCAAAAGCTCGCATGCGCTAGCGTTGCCCGTCGACAGCACAAAAATACTCGTTCTGCCGCCGACAAAGAGTTTCATATTATCTCGCGGTCACGATTTTTGCGCTAAGATGCGGCCATGCCGGAGCGTGGACGCCTCGATGGCGGCGTGATTTGCCGCCTCCCGTCCTCCCTGCTGGCGAGATTTGTTACAGGGGAGATGTGCCATGAGCCTTCGTATCAACGACATCGCGCCGGACTTCACCGCCGAGACAACGCAGGGGACGATCAAGTTCCATGAATGGATCGGTGACGGCTGGGCGATCCTGTTCAGCCATCCGAAGAATTTCACCCCGGTCTGCACGACCGAGCTTGGCACGATGGCCGGGTTGGAGGGCGATTTCAAAAAGCGCAACGTCAAGATCATCGGCATTTCGGTCGATCCGGTCGAAAGCCACGGCAAATGGCAGGACGACATCAAGACGGCGACCGGCCATTCGGTGAACTATCCGCTGATCGGCGACAAGGACCTCAAGGTCGCCAAGCTCTACGACATGCTGCCGGGTGGCGCCGGCGAGACGTCGGAGGGCCGCACGCCCGCCGACAACGCCACGGTGCGGTCGGTCTATGTCATCGGGCCGGACAAGAAGATCAAGCTGGTGCTTACCTACCCGATGACCACGGGCCGCAACTTCGACGAGATCCTGCGCGCGGTCGATTCCATGCAACTGACCGCCAAGCACCAGGTGGCGACGCCGGCGAACTGGAAGCAGGGCGAGGATGTCATCATCACCGCCGCCGTTTCCAACGAGGATGCAATCAAGCGTTTTGGCGCTTACGAGACCATCCTGCCCTATCTCAGGAAGACCAAGCAGCCGTCCGCCTGACCGCGACCCTTCGGAACGGTTTTTGGCTTTCTCGCTGTTGCGAGCGAAATGATACTTGACTGGGTCACCCGAGCGGACAACCATGCTCTTCTCGGGTGCCGGTAGAGAAAATCATTCCTGCCGACCAAAGTGCGCCGCGTTTGAACGGGTTCAGGCGACGCACTTTAGGTCTTTGTTTCTATGCATGTCGCTCTCCAAAACCGGGGCCACTTTGGGCGACATGCATCAAGGGTTGGGGAACCGAAATTGGACGTAGCTTTGGCCAGGCCGCAGGTCAGCGGCTTCTACGACAAGCCGACTGGGGCTATCCAGTATGTCGTAGCCGACTCGGCGACGAAGCGATGCGCCATCATCGATCCGATCCTCGACTTCGACGAGAAGTCCGGCGCCACGGCGACCGGGAATGCCGATGCCTTGCTCGACTTTGTCAGCGAGCAGGGGCTGAGCATCGAGTGGATCCTCGATACCCATCCGCACGCCGATCATTTCTCGGCGGCACATTACCTGAAGCAGAAGACCGGAGCGCCTACGGCGATCGGCGACAGGATCGTCGACGTCCAGAAACTGTGGAAGGCGATCTACAACTGGCCGGAATTTCCCGCCGACGGTTCGCAGTGGGACAGGCTGTTTGGCGAAGGCGAGACCTTCCGGGTCGGCACCCTTCCGGTCAAGGTGCTGTTCTCACCTGGCCACACGCTGGCCTCGATCACCTATGTGATCGGTGATGCCGCCTTCGTCCACGATACGCTGTTCATGCCTGACAGCGGCACGGCGAGGACGGACTTTCCCGGCGGCAGCGCTGCGCGGCTGTGGCACTCGATCCAGGACATTGTGGCGTTGCCGGACGAGACGCGCGTTTTCGTCGGCCATGACTATCAGGCTGGTGGGCGCGAGCCGTTGTGGGAAAGCACGATCGCCGAGCAGAAAGCCGGCAACATCCACCTCGTTGCCGCGCGCACCGAGGCTGATTTCGTCGCCCTGCGTGAAACCCGCGACAGGACACTGCCGATGCCGAGGCTGATCCTGCATGCGTTGCAGGTCAACATGAATGGCGGACGGCTGCCGGACCCGGAAGCCAATGGCCGGCGGTATCTAAAGTTTCCGCTCGACACTTTTGGGTCGCCGCATTGGCGCTAATCCTGTTTTGTTTCTGCCGCAGTTGATCTGCGTGACGGTACCGGCTCGATGCTGCCGCTTACACCGCGGTGACTGGCAGCGCGTGGTCGTAGTTCAGGTCGGCAATTTCAGCGGGATTGCCTGCCCAGATGACCAAGGGATCGCCAATCTTGCGAACAATGCACGCGCTCAACATAAAGGCCGGCTGATCTCCCAATCCCTTGAGCGCGTCGACAGGAAAGTCGGGAACAACAGAGGCGTTGTGCCAATGATCGGCGCGAACCATTTCGAATCCGGTGTGGACATTAAACAGTCCGGTCCAAGCATATTTGGAGAATCGGAAGAAGTCCCACGGCTCCTCGTGAATCGGCCAGGTCTGGTGGCTTTGGATATAGGCGATGCCACCTGGCTTGAGCGCCCGATTCAGTTCCAGTGCCGCCTTCCAAGGCATTAGCAAATGTTCGAAGGTCGAGGCAGAAAAAGCAAAATCGAATCGATTGTTCAATTCCACCGGCAGATTGTGAGCATCGCCGACAACATCGACGTTTGGGCCAGCCATGATATCCAGCCCAACATATTTCAGTTTGGGCACGAACATATCGCGCCGTGAAATTCCACTTCGGGCGCGGCTTCCGATTTCCAGAATTGCTTGACCTTCCTGGGCGTCCCGAATGATCTGCCTGAAATCAACAAAAATGGATGACGCCTGCATTTGCTGCTCGAGCGGAACCGTCGTGATTTCAACGATATGGAGTTGCTTGCCGTCCCTTATCGCGACGACAGTACCATCTGCGAGGTCGATGGGTTCCGGCACATGAAAAATGGCCATCCAGCCCCATTCTCCGGCCGATTCACCAAACACATCGACGACGTCCGGGCGGGGCATGGGAACCGACGCACCTTGGTGCTCGATGCCATTGACCACTAGAACCGGCTTTCCTGTTTCAGACCAGCCAATCACGACCAACGATCCGAGAAGTTGCCTAACCGAATCGATAGCAAAACGCATGATAAGCTCCATCCATGATGGTGCTTATAGGGGCGCTCACTGTCACAAGGAAGGCCGGTAACGCGCCAAGGCCGGTATCGCGAGCGTCCAACTCGCAGGGTTTCGTGCCCGGCAGACCGGCCTGATGCGGCGCCAGTTTCCTGACGCCGCCGTTGTGTTTCGTTGCCGAAGCTGGCCTTACCCCGCCGGGTGGACCTCGATGGTGCGCAGCGCCTGGGTCTGGCGCTTGGCGGCGGCCTTGACCGCGTCCTGCACCTTCTCGAAGGCGCGCACCTCGATCTGGCGCACGCGCTCGCGGCTGATGTCGAACTCGGCCGACAACTCTTCCAGCGTCAGCGGCTCCTCGGCGAGGCGACGGGCCTCGAAGATGCGCCGCTCGCGCTCGTTGAGCACGGCAAGAGCGCCCGACAGCATGCCGCGCCGGTTTTCCAGCTCGTCCTGCTCGATCAGCATCTCTTCCTGGCTTTCGTGGTCGTCGACCAGCCAGTCCTGCCATTCGCCGGATTCGCCTTCGCTTGCCCGGATCGGGGCGTTGAGCGAGGCGTCGCCCGACAGGCGGCGGTTCATCGACACCACTTCGGCTTCGGAAACGTTCAGCCTTGTGGCGATCTCGGCGATCTGGTCGGGCTTGAGGTCGCCGTCGTCGAGCGCCTGGATCTTGCCCTTCACCTTGCGCAGGTTGAAGAACAGGCGCTTCTGATTGGCGGTCGTGCCCATCTTGACCAGGCTCCACGAGCGCAGGATGTACTCCTGGATCGAGGCCTTGATCCACCACATGGCGTAGGTCGCGAGGCGGAAGCCACGCTCGGGTTCGAATTTCTTCACGGCCTGCATGAGGCCGACATTGCCTTCCGAGATCACTTCGCCGATCGGCAAGCCATAGCCGCGATAGCCCATGGCGATCTTAGCGACGAGCCTGAGGTGGCTGGTGACGAGCTTGTGCGCGGCGGAGGTGTCCTCATGCTCGGCATAGCGCTTGGCGAGCATGTACTCTTCCTGCGGCTGCAGCATGGGAAAGCGGCGGATTTCTTCCAGGTAGCGGCTGAGGCCGCCTTCGCCGGAAACGATACTGGGTAGTGACTGGGCCATGATAGCGCCCCCTCTCTATTGGAGTGATGCCCCCGAAACGCGGCGGGCATGTGACGCGAGCACCAAAAGGCTCGCCCGCGACATCAAATCTTATACAGGAACAAAACCAGAAAAGACAGGCGTTTGTTCAACACGAAACAGTGTGTCACGCTGAAGTGAACAATGCCAGTCAGGTTTTTTGATGGCTAGCTTGAAGCTTGTTGGTGACCGGTTCAGAGCTTGCGAAAGCCGCCGACGAGTTCCTCCATGTCCCCCGGTAACGGCGCCTCGAACCGCATCGTTAAATGGGTAGCCGGGTGGCGAAATGCAAGGAGCCAGGCATGCAAAGCTTGCCGGGAAAATGCCTTGACCTGGCCTTTCAGCGGTTCGGGCAGCCGGTTGGCCTTGGTGCGGAAAGCTTGGCCATAGTCGGGGTCGCCGATCACCGGATGGCCGATATGCGCCATGTGGACGCGGATCTGGTGGGTGCGGCCGGTCTCGAGCCGGCATTCGACCAGGCTGGCCGTGGCGAACTCCTGCTGCTCGACGCCGAAGCGCTCCCGCACGGCGAAGTGGGTGACGGCATGGCGGGCGTCGTCGCGCCCTTCCGGGACCACCGCGCGGCGCACGCGGTCGGCGGCGCGGCCGAGCGGTGCGTCGACCGTTCCCGTCGGCCTCTGCGGTATGCCCCAGACCAAAGCCAGATAGGCGCGTTCGAGATCGCCGGTCAGGCCGTGATCGGCGAAGGCTTCGGACAGCGACTTGTGGGCGCGGTCGGTCTTGGCGACCACCATGACGCCGCTGGTCTCCTTGTCGAGGCGGTGAACGATGCCCGGCCGGCGCACGCCGCCGATGCCGGAAAGGCTGTCGCCGCAATGATGGATCAGCGCGTTGACCAGCGTGCCGGTCCAGTTGCCGGCGCCGGGATGCACGACAAGGCCCGCCGGCTTGTTGATGACGATCAGTTCGTCATCCTCATGGAGCACATCAAGCGCGATGTTCTCGCCCTGCGGCTCAGCCGGCTCCGGCTCCGGCATGGTCATCGAGACGCTTTCGCCCGGCGTCATCTTGCGTTTGGTTTCGTCGACGGGCTTGCCGTCGACCGAGACCGCGCCCTGCCGGATCAGCATCTGCACACGGCTGCGCGACATGTCCGGGCCAAGGCTCGCCGCCAGCCACTGGTCGAGGCGCTGACCGGCCGCATCCGCGCCCGCCACCAGCACGGTGGGTGCGGCCGCGATGAATTGGTCCTCTATCAATTCAGGGGCCTCTTCGCTATGAGCGCTCATTGAAAAACCGTTCCGGACTATTTGCCATGGCCAGCCCAATCGCCGAGGAAGACCAGGAGAAACCGCTCGACCCCGACGTCGAAAAGGTGCGCAGGAAACTCGTCCGCTTCGTCGGGATCAATCTCGGCCTGCTGTTCCTCGCCCTTATGGTGGTGATCGGCGCCCTTGTCTACAAAGCGCGCAACGCACCGCCGGCGAACCCGCCGCTGGCCGGTGACATCCAGGTGCCGGCCGGCGAGCCGGTCAGCGGCGACATCGTGCTGCCGGTCGGCGCCAAGGTGGTCAGCCAGTCGCTGTCCGGCAATCGTGTCTCCATCGACGCCGAGCTTGCCGACGGCAGCCGCACGATCTTCGTCTACGACATCGCCGAACGCCGCCTGATCGGCCGTTTTGCAATCCGCAACAAATGAGCGGCAGCAACCAATGAACAGGTCTCAGGGATGACCGGGTTTGCCGAGCATCGTCGTGTCGCGACCGTCGCGCTGGTCGTCGCCAGCTATGACGAGGCGATTGCCTGGTATGTCGAGCGGCTGGGCTTCCTGCTCGTCGAGGATGTCGATCTCGGCGGCGGCAAACGCTGGGTCACGGTGGCGCCGGCCAACGGGCGGGGCGCCATGTTGCTTCTGGCCGAGGCTTTGGACGAGGCACAACGGAAAAGCATCGGCAACCAGACCGGCGGCCGTGTCTTCCTGTTCCTCGAAACCGACGACTTTGCCCGCGACCATGCGGCGATGCTGGAGAAAGGCGTCGAATTCCGCGAGGCGCCGCGCTTCGAGCCCTATGGCACGGTGGCGGTTTTCGCCGATCTGCACGGCAATCTCTGGGATCTGATCGAGCCGAAACGGTAAGCCTGCCATCGGTTTTTCCGCGATGCGGTAAAGCGGCCGAACCCCAGTTGCTTTTTCCCAGCCGTCAGCCTATATCGCCGGTTCTTGAACGCGCCCATCGTCTAGCGGTCAGGACACCGCCCTCTCACGGCGGGAACAGGGGTTCGATTCCCCTTGGGCGTACCAACAAAAACAAGTACTTACCGATCTCCCCGTGGTTTCGTTGCCGGTTTCGTTGAAAGCGGCTCGGTGCCTCCTTCTCGATTCTCATGTCTTTCGGAGCCAGGGCTAGCCGTGGCTTTGACGGAACACACGGGCGCTGCGCGTGCAAAAATATTTTGACGCCCTGGGATCGGTCGCTGGCGCACGCCGAAGCTATTGATTAAAAACAATAATTTTCCGACATACATTTTCTGTATGTCGAAATAAAGTAAAGACTGAATTTCGACATACAAAACCGAAGGTGTTGAAAGTAAAAAAGCATGTTGTATAGTGACGGTCACACAACGTCTATTGACGGATTGGAGACTTCACCAGTGCACAAGCGAAAGCCGGTCGAATTTGCCGCCCAGTCTGCGGCCCTCACTGTCGACGAGACGGCGGATTACCTTCGGGTCTGCCGCTCGACGGTCTACAAGCTGTTTAAGGACGGCGATATCGTGCCGGCCAAAGTTCGTGGCCGAACCTTGGTCAGGCGCATCGATGCCGATGCCTTCCTCGACCGTTGCGTTGGTGCCGCTTGATGCCGTCTCGGGCAGAACGTCGCCGCCGCGGCAGGATGACCGTTCTCGATCGTCCGCCAGTATTTTGCGATCTACGGCCTGTCACTGTGTCGGACCTTATGCCGGGCGAAGCCATGGTACCGGGTATGCAGTGGCTCGTAGCTCGCGGTGCCAACGAACAGGGCTTGCCCGGCGATATGTTTTTTGAGATCCCGCTGAACCTGCCACCCGAGAAGCGCGCGAATACCGGGCCCAACGTCAAAGCAGCGATCGAGGCGCTCCGTGGGTCAGCCGAGTTCCGGCAGATGATGGACAAGTACTGTTGGTACGCCCCGGCAGCAGGCGAGTCCGGCCGTTCCGAGGGACACGCTCAAGTGGCCTAAGCGCCACCAATCTATCTGACGACCAATCGACCTCTGGGAAGTGAAAACAGAAACGTCGGCCGCGTCTGGAAACGCGAGCCGACGAGAAGGTCGAATTATGGATACTGGTAACATACTACCTCACAACGGCGTTGACAAGTTCCAGCAGTTCCTGGCGTCAATAAAGCCTGCTCCGCCCGCCGCCGCCCCATCGAGCGTGGTCAATTCGCCCTTCAATGAGGCGGCGGACGCAATGGTGGCCGGCGGCTATTTGCCATTCCTCCGCCCGTGCCTACCGTCAGGTGTCACCTTCACTGCCTGGGACAGGTCAGAGAAGCAGGTGGTCGAAAAGGTAAGCGATGGCAAGGTGCCGGGCGAGCTCTCGGATGGCCGATGGAAGGCAATGGCCGATTGGCCAAACCGAACTCCGTCCGAGGACGATGTGGCTGTATGGCGGTCTTGGCCAGGTGCCGGCATGTGTCTCGCAACTGGCACGGTTGCGGCACTCGACATCGACATCAAGATCAGCCCGGCAGAAACCGGTCCGGAGGCAGATCGCGGTCGCGCGCTCGTTGCCACGATCAAGCGGCTGACCGCGGAAGCGCTCTGCCTCGGGGTCGATAGCCTTCCGATGCGCTGGCGCGAAAATTCGACCAGCTGCATGATCTTGGTGAAGTTAGCCGAGCCGCTCGGCAAGCGACGATTGCAGTTGGTCGACACCGCAACTGGCCGGGAATACGCGATCGAGTTTCTGGCGAAGGGTCAGCAGATTGTCGTATCGGGATCGCATGCATCAGGCGCGCGCGTTCAATCGTCATTGCCGAACGTTCGGCTTGATGCGTTGCCCATCATGGAAAGCGCGAAGCTGGACGCTCTTATCCCCGCTATCGTCGAAGCCGCAAAGCCATTGGGCTTCAGCTTGACGTCGTCTACGGCCAGCATCGGCCGTGACCAAAAGGCGCCCTATCCGCCTGCGGTGGCGGTGCTCCGCGAGATCATGGCGCGCCGAGCGGATTGGGTTCCATCGATAGTCCCCTGCTCTCCTAGCGCGGACCGTGAGTGGCGGATTTCCTCTGCTGATCTGGACCGCGATCTCGAAGAAGACTTAGCCGTGTTTCCGGACGGCATTCACGACCACGGGGCAGAGCGGACCCACACGCCGATCTCTCTCATTCGGGAATTCGGTGCGGTGGCTGATGACGGCTCCCTCTACTTCGGAGGCAGCCCAGAATATGGTTCTCGCGACGGACAGCCTTTTGCCGCGATCGGGGATCCTGACCCGTCGGTTCGGCGCCCGACGGAAGGCCAGGCCCTGACTTGGCTTTGCAGGAAATTGGCCGGCGATCAGTTTCCGGCGTTTCCCGCAGATGCAACATGGGCGACTTCTCAGGCCCTGCTTGCGAAGGCAGTAGGCCTACGATGGGACGCCGTGCAAGCCGTCAGGTGGTTCGAAAGTGAGGCTGGCGACAATCCGGCGAACTGGCCGATTGAGAAAGTTGGAGCAGAAGCCGGTTATCTGGCATCTCTTGGCGCTGTCGATCCCAGTGCGTTCAAAAGTCTTGCGTTCGCGCATGACATGAGGGGCGTCGATTTGGACGCGCTTGTGGCGGACCATCGGGCGGCTGTCGCATCGGACTGCGTGCCTTTGGCAGTCGCAGACCAGTCGGACGATCTCCCGGAACCATTCGATATCTTCGCCCAGGATGACCCCGCCGACCTATCGACGCTGCCCCCGGATTGTCTGCCGCCAATGCTGCTACGATGGGTGCAGAGCGAAAGCCGGCGCAAGGGTGCGCCCGAAAGTTTTGCAGCGTTGGCAGCCGTGACGGTCGCATCTGCCGCCGTTGGTGCTTCACTTCACATCCAACCCAAGGCGCTCGACACCGGGTTTGTTCAACCGGCCGCCATATGGGCGGCAATTGTCGCCGAGCCTGGCCGCGGCAAATCGCCGGTGATCAGTGCCGCAGAGAAGCCGCTGCGAGACCTCGACGCCGAATGGTACGCGGCCGGCAAGGGCCGACACGACCAGTGGTCGGCGGCGATGCAGGCGCATCGCAAAAAGCCGAAAGACAACCCCGATCCCGGACCCGAGCCTATTATCCGGCGCATCGTCGTCGATGACATCACCTTGGAACAACAGGTTCGCGTACATTCCCAGAACCCCCGTGGGCTGCTGCGCGCGCCGGACGAGTTGCTTGGGTTCTTCGGCTCTCTCGGTCAATACAAGAAGGGCGCTGAGGGCGATCGAAGCCAGGCGTTGCGATTGTTCGAGGGTAGACCGATTTCGGTTGATCGAGTTGGCGGGGGCTCGATCCGAGCGGATCGAGCCTTGATGGCGGTCATAGCCGGGACGCAACCGCAGAAGCTGGGAGAGATCGCGCGAAACCTTGGCGCCGACGGCATGCTCCAGCGCTTCCTTTTTGTCGTCGACGACGAGGCCGAGCGCTACGCTATGGATGAAGAACCGGATCGGGAAGCTGGCGGCGCCTACGCGCGCGCCATTCGTACATTGGCGACCACGGATTTCCCGTTCTCGACACCATTGCGAATGAGCCCTGACGCACAGAAGGCCTTTCGTGAGGCATCCACGGTGATAGGCCGGCTTAGGGGCGTGCCTGGCGGCTCGGCAGCGTGGCGCGGCCATCTGGATAAGTGGGGCCTCTTTCTGCCACGCCTCACGCTAACCTTTCACGCGTTGGAGAATGCCTTCGCTTTAGAGGGAAGCACCTTTAGGTCCGAGATCAGCGTGCAAACGGTCGGCCGGGCGGTGAACTTCGCCAGGTTCCTGCTTCGCCACAGTCTCCGCCTCTACCAAGAGTTTTTCGCACCTGATGTCGCGGCCAGCGAGGCTAGAGCAGTCGCCGGCTATCTGCTGACGCGGGCGGACCTGGAGACCGTCACGCCGCGAACCATTTCTGACGCTCGCAAAGAACTCCGCTTGGATCGTCGGAAACTCCTGGCCGTGATGGCTGAACTGGAGGGGGCCGGCTGGTGCGCTGTGACGGAGCGTTCTGCCGACGGTCCGTCGCGTTGGCGCATCAATCCGAAAGTCCACCATCGGTTCCACGCCCAAGCAGCCCGTGAGAAGCAGGAGCGTTCGGGTCGGAGGCAGGCAATCGAAGCGGCGGGGCAAGCTAGGAAGTGGGTCAATTCAGACAAAATGTCCGAAGGAGATGGCCATGCGAATTGAAAGCGCGGCAAACGCGGCATGCGTACGCGAAGAGATAGTTTGCATCTCGACCCTTTTTTACCATTTCCACTATCTGGATATCGGTATGTCTCTTACGCGCGCACAAGCCGCGTTTGCCGCAGTGGTTCGAGGTGGACAATTTGTCGGTGGCGTAAGGCTTAGCGTCTCTGACAGGGCGGTTCGCTCGATACCTCATCAGTGCGTAACTGGAGATCGGCCGTGAAGCGCGCCGGCACGCCCGAGCGGCCGGGTGGATGGCGAGGCAGCGCGGCGCAGATCGCCGTCGGCCGCGCTTCGATCATGCGATGGAACAGCATCCGGCATTTGCAGCCCCGATGCGGCGCTGCCCGGAAGCGCGACGGGGAGCCTTGTCAAAATCTCGCCATGGGGAATGGGCGATGTCGCTGCCACGGTGGAAGGACGCCCAAAGGCGACGGGTACCATCTGCCCGTATGGCCCGACGGCAAAGCGCCAGGCGCAATGACCAAACTCAATAAGAAGCTGAACGCGCTGGATCGCGCCGCGGCGAAACGAGCTAAGAGGATCGCCGCCTTTACACCAGAGCAACGCCAACGATATGACGCCTGGCGACGTACTCATAAACCCGGACCCGCCGCGGTGCGAGACCGCGCCAAGGCCGAGCGCCAGCAGGCTGCGAGCGTCCGCAAGATGCTGTCGGAGTCACGGCCAGAGACGGCACCGAGCGATGAGCAGGCAGAATTGGAAAGGCTGCTCGCCGATCGAAAGGCCGAGCTCGCTCGCGCCATTGCCAAGAAACAGACCAACGATCCAGGAGCCTTCGGATGAGCACGAAAAACGAGAACGAAACGCCGGAGCAACTGTTCGAACGCGTCGACAGGAGATTGCGAACCGAGGGGCTGGAGGCGGCGGTTAACGGTCTGATCCGTGTGTGCAAGGACGAGAAATCCCCGCCGCCAGCGGTCGCAACTGCAGGCGTCGCATTGCTTCGCGCAAACGGGGTATTGGTCGACAAGTCATCGGGCGGCAAGAAAGACAAGGATCCGAGCGAGATGACAGGTGACGAGCTTCAGGCGGCGATCGATCGGCTGAAGCATGCCGCTCGCGAGGCTGTGGAGTCTGTACAGGATGCTGCGGACGACAGGGCGAGCGCGTTCGATTAAGTGGCGCCTTCGAGTTGGCGCTATAGCCCGTATCCCATAGAGGGGCCTGTGCTGCGAACTGGGTTCTGAGTGGCCTCGCGAACGGCCTGTCTTATGACTGGTTCCAATGCCGCGGCCAATCTCCGGGCCGCTTCATCTTTTTGAGCTTCCGACTCATTGAAAGAAGGGTGATGAGCCGAAGTAGCGAGCCCAAAGAACGCTAGTACGCAGAGCACGGAAAACAGCGCGATCACGGCCAGCGATGTCGCTATCACGATCTCTGCCACCATTGCCTCCCTGCACCGAATTCAAGTTCCGCCTGGCGCCAATGTCAAGTGCTGTAGCGCCGTGCGCCATCCGCTCAGTCGGCTGTTAGATGGAATCCGGGTCGATTTCTGCCAGCCCCCTTTTTCGCCGATGTGCATTGACAGCCTCCAAGGTTAGCGAGGCAGGCAATTGCACGTGCAGAACTTGGAGGTCCGACGAGTAACGGCGGCTTCGCCCGTTCAGAACCGGCACGCTCCAGATTTCGACATAGTTCATGCCTGGCTCGCCCGCACGCTCCGTTCTAAGTGTCCGGCACCAAGCGTGCCAATCGGGTAACTCGTCCAGCGGGACGACCGTCTGCATCAAAAGCATGGTCTCATCAGCGTCCGGAACCTGATCGGGATGGAGCCACGACCAATGAGCCGCGCCAAGTTGGTCGAGGGCGTATCCGTCGCGGTGCATCGCTATTTTCCTTTTTCCTTCGCTCGCCGGTCCCTTTCGAACTGTGAATTCTGGCGCGCTAGGAAGATACGCCTAGCGAGCACGCCAGGATCCTCGAGCTTCGGCTCGGCACTCTTTTTCGGGCTCGCGGCGATCGGCGGCTTCGCCTTGCGCTTTAGCCTTTCCAAATACTCTTCCAAGTCGGCTTCCTCGATCATCACCGGCCGGCCGGGGAGATAGGCCAACGCGCCGGTCACCCGAAGACGTTTCACCTTGGACACCGAGCAGCGCAGACGCTCGGCGACCTCTTCTTGGGTCAAAAGACTGCTCACTGTTGGCATTTTGTCCCTTTCCGACACTAGATAAAAAGATGTTGCGGATACATTGGGATGTCAAGCGGATATTATCGTGATATTTTTGAGTACAGATCTGTTGATCTGGTGTTGATAGTTTGTAGGTTGTTTGTCGATTGTCGATTATTTATCAATATATTATCGCCTATAAGGCCGATGTCAGAAATTAACCTTGACTAATGTTTGGAATTGCAATTAACTTGGCTTGGGTTTAGCGACCCGATTGCACGCGGCTCGGAAGCACCCGATAGGCTTTCACCCGCTCGAAGAATTGGTCCAGGGTCCGCACGGCATGTCCAGGGCGCGCAAGCGCCTAAAACCGCGCGGAACCGTCGTGCACGGTTCGCTAAACCCTGGATCAACTCCTTTAGCGAGGCTCTGCACATGTCGAACGTAATCTCTTTCGCAACCCAAAAGCCCATCGTCAGCGACGAAGCTTCGTTTGAAATCCTTGATTGGGCCGATCCAATCATGCGCAACTACACGCGAGAAATAGGCCGCGTGACTGTCGACGGACTCGTGCCGATCGCCGTAGCCGAAAGGATGAAAGCGATGTGCGACGAATGGAACGCAAATCGGCGTGCGGCCAACTGAAGCTTTGCGACAGCGCACAGGAACAGCAAGGGCGCCAACGCGGCGCCCTTTTTCGTTGCACCCACTAGGGCTGTTCAGGTTCTATCTGCGGCGGCCGCTAAGGCCTTCTGAATTGTGGCTTTGCTGAAGCCGACCTGGGCAGCAACCTTCCGAATGCTCATCCCTCCAGCGCTCAGCCTGGCGATCTCGGCCTTGACGCCGGGCGTTACAAGCGCGGGGCGACCTCCGGTCCTGCCTTCAGCCTTGGCCTTGGCGATGCCTTCCATCTGCCGCTCCTTGCGAAGCGCGGTCTCAAACTCGGCGATGCTGGCGAGAATGCCGAATACCAGTTTCCCCGTTCGGGTGGTCGTGTCGAGTGAAGGATCGTCGAGCACCCTAAAGCCGACGCCCTTGGCATTCAGCCCTTCGACAACAGCGTGAAGGTGCGCAGCCGATCTCGCCAGGCGATCGAGCTTTGTCACGAGCAGGGTGTCGCCCTCGCGAACGTATTCAAGGCACCTGGTTAGTTCCGGCCGCTCACGATCTAGACCGGACTGCTTTTCGCTGAACACCTTGGTTGCGCCTGAAGCCTTCAGTCTCTCGATCTGCATCTCGTGGTCTTGCCCGATCGAACTAACACGCGCGTACCCAACAACCTTGCCGTCCATTGCTGTACCCTTATCTCTCAGAGAGTTGTGACCATATGGATAGTGGACGCTAAGTGTACAGTCAATAGTGTGGTGTCCAGAAAGTGTACTTTGTGTACGGAGGTCCTGCCGATCTCTGGCAGGGCGCGAATGTCATCCAGTGCGATTGCCTTTGACTACGTGTCGCGTTGTTGCAGAGCGCTGCGCTGCTGGGCGCGCCAGGTCGCCACGGTGGCAGCCACCTGCCGGCCGGACCGGGTGCCACCCCGCGGCATAGTCCCAATCGTGCGGCCGAAACCCCGGCGGACCGTCGTAAAAATTTGCCGTCCCGCCAAACTTTTGAACCGCAACCCCGCCAAAAGCCCCTCGAAATGACCGATTTTTCCGCGCAGACCTCCGCCGTAACGTCAGCATCGGACCAACTGGACCGACGCAAATGCAGACGGCTTCATCGCCCGTTCGCTGACGAGCACATTACGCTGACGCCCAAGGCGGGCGCTCACCAGCATCAGCCCCGCTCTCAGGGATAGTTCTTTTTCTTGGGTGCCGGTGGAGGAGGCTTTTGGAACACGATCCCGCAGCTCTTCGCGGTCGATGCGTCTTCGATCGCCTGCATCTCGCCCTTGAGCCGAGCGACCTCAGCGGCCGAGGTGCCGTCCCCGTTGGCGAAGAAAAGCACGGGCCAAAAGACAATCACGCCAACCGCAACTACTGCAGCATCCTGGCCGGCCTTGTGGTTTTGAATTCCCGCGGCTTCAGAAGCTCTCCTGGATACGTTTGTTGCCTCCAGAGCCAGCTGTTCGCACGTGAGATTTTGATACAAAATTGGCGATACATAGCTCGCCTGAATTTTGTCCGGTGGTGTTGCACACCCGCAAAGCAATATCGCGGCACCGAGTGCCGCGTTTCTAAATTTCGCCATCCCCCAAGCCCCTCCCCAAGGCGCGGAGTAGATCAAGCACATTCGAATTTGTCTTGCAAGCCGAGACGGTTGGCGAATGGATTCAGTCTAGCGAAGGCGGCACAAAGTAGAATGGAACCGTTCCACGGCCGCCACTGGTGTGATATTGTTGATTTGCCGGAACACTCGCGGACCTCGGGCAAGCCGCACCGCCGCGGGCTCGCCCGTATCCTCAACCGAACCACCCTGATCGCATTTGTCGCTGGGCACCGCTCGCGCGCGTTGATGGTTCGAATGGACGGAGGTTCCGATGCCAGGCAAGCCTTGGGAAAAATACCAAGCCGCCGATATCCCGCCCGGCTTTCGTGTCGTGCAGCCTGGGTCTGCCGCGACGCCGCGCTTCGACGGTTTGCCTGTTGACCCTGCGCCGGCTGCAGATCCTTGGGCAGCACTCCCCGACGCCAAGCCCGCCGCAAACGTGTTCGACCAGTTCGATGCGCCAGCTGCAAAGGGCGATCGGCTGCCGCGGTTCCCCGGCGTCCCTGCCAACTCGGCACCGGCAGCAAGCGATCCTTGGGCAGCCTTCCCCGACGCGAAGGCACAGGGAAACGATGTACCGGCTGGTTTTCACATCGTGGCTTCGCCTTCAGGGGATGGACCGTGGACGAAATATGCCGCTCCAGCGCCACAAGCGGCAAACGATCTACCGCCGGGCTTCAAGATCGTCCAGCCCGGCGCAACGCAAGTCAAAGCACCGGACCTTCCCGACGGTACGCCGGACGACGTGATGGCGAAGGCGATGCGCGAGACGTTCGGCGGTCCAACTGCGCAGCCCGCTGATCAGCCGTCGTCCGTCAAGGACTTCGCCTATTCACTGGCAGCCGGTGTGCCGCGCGGCGCTGTTGAGATGGGCATGCTGCCCGTCACCGCGGCACGCGTCGTGAAGCAAGGCGGCGAGTACCTCCAGGACAAGGTCGAAGACCCGATCCGGGCGCTGTTCGGCTACGACGCCGTAACGCCGGAAGAGAAGGCGCAGCGGGAGGCCGATGACAAGAATTCTTATCTGGGCGGGTTTCTTCAGCGCATGTTTGACGGCCAAGACGCTATCCGGTCGAAGATGGACGAAAATCTGTATGCGCCCCGCACCACGGCAGGCGAGTACGGCGGGACGATCGGCGAGTTCACCGCACCAGGCGGCATGGCCGGCAATACCGGTAAGATCGTGGGCGACGTCATTGCGCCTGCCGTCGCCTCTGAAGCCGCGGGCCAGGCGACGGAAGGCACGCCCTATGAAGGGTTGATGCGTTTTCTTGGCGCTGCCTTCGGCAACGCGGGCACTGCCGTTGCCCGCTCGTATTCAGCACCCGAGAGTTATATTCGGCGTGCGACTAACGGGATGACTGATGCCGACTGGCAGAAAGCGCAATCCCTCCAGGACGCCAACAAAACCGGTATCGCCTTGGCTGGACCCGAGGCTATAGCGCAGGTTCAAGGTGGCGCTAGTGCGTTGCCCGATCTGCTGCGCGTGATAGAGGGCAGCGTGGAGGGCCGGACGAAAACCGCCCCGTTCTTCACGCAGCGCCCCGGCCAGGTCGACACCGCCGTTGGCAACATGCTGGACCAGATCGCCCCGCAGAGCGCCCAGCCGTCTACGCTTGGCCCGCGCGCTGCGGAAGCTGCTGGCAATGTGATCGACCAGACCCGTCAGGGCATCAACGCACAGACGCGCCCGCTCTACGATGCTACCGGTCCTGTCGGCTCCGCCGGCCCCACACCGCCGCAAGTCGTGCCGCAGGCGCAATTCGCCCCGATAGCCGCCGACCCGCGCTTCCAAGCCGGGCTGGCGCGACTGCGCGGCAATGCCGAGCTCGCGCCGGAATACGCCGGTCTGCCGGACAACGCGATCGGCGTCATCGACGCCGTGACGAAGGATTTGAACGCCCGTGGCGAAGCTCTCGCGAACGTGGCCAACCCGCTCTATGGCCCTGAACTGGCGGGCCGTAGCCGCGCCGCCGCGTCGGACGCGCGCAATGCGGCCACCACGGCATCGCCGGAATATGCGCAGGCGCTGGCCGAACAGGAAGCCCTGCGCCGCTCGACGCTGAACCCGCTGGAGCAAGGTCCGGTCGGCAAGGTGGCCGCCGCCACGGACACCACCGGCGCCGGCAACGCACTGTTGCCGCACGACCCACTCACGGGTTCGGCCGGTGAAGCCGCCGATGCGGCAAAACGCCTCACCGCCGAAGATCCGGCGACGACAGCCGCGTTGGTTCGCCAGAACCTCGCCGACCGCCACACCAAGGCGGCGACAGAGACGCAGGGCGCCGATCGCAGTCGCTTGGGCATTAAGTTTTACCAGGATGTGGCGGGCAACGACACGCGCCGGGCCGTCCTCGATGCCGTGTTGCGCGAAGCGGCACCACAGGCTGGCATGTCGATGGACGATCTTCTGCCCATTCTGCACGCCACCGGCTACCGCCAAGCGGTCGGCAGCCTCACGGCTTTCAACGAGGCCGTGAAGAGCTCGCTTGGCGCCAGTTCTCTTAAAACCGCGCTCGGGGACTTGGTATCAAGCGCCGGCTTGGGCCTGGTGAAGAAAGCGGGTGACGCCACGACGCGCGCGTCGCTGCGCGGCAACATCGAATCCCTCGCTAAAATGTTCATCGCCCCTGATTCAGTCCAGCAGATCAAAGAAGCCGTAGCGCGCGGCCCGCGGTCCACCATCCCGGATGCGATGCGCCGGACGGCGCTTGAGAGCGGTGGGACTATTTTCGATCCGGCGGGGCAGCGTTAGCGCCATCGCGGCTTACCATAGACCGTACAGCGTTGGCGACGAATTTCACTGCCAAAAAGAGGGAGTAAACCGGCCAAAAGATGACCGCTACTAGCAACCTGTTAACAAGGCCAAACAGTGCCAGCAAAATAATTGGGCTGTTGGCGATGACCAAAAGGACGATGAGCGTTCCGACAATCCCCATGAGCCACACTAACAGAGTTTTTTCTGTATGTCGAACGACACCGCTTAGTTACAGACGGTCTCTGCTCTAGGCACACCGGAACAATACTGTTAAAGTGAGCTCGTCGGAACCGCGCAGAACTCGGGCAACTGCACTAAGCCGCTTCGGAAACCCTCCGAAGCCAACGTCAACGGACTTCCAATCAGGCATATCAAGCGTTTTGTGCGGAGCATGGCTCCAGCACCGCGATGCTATTTGGAAGCGACGTGCTGGTGCATCAACGTGGCAAATCCCGAAGTTCCCGTCATCGACTACAGCTATACTGGCTTTCAGCAAGAACAGCAGGGGTTCCCCTTTCCGGGGGGTCAACTGGACAACGATCTGCACAAACTGGCGACTTCCGACGGCGCGATTATCGACGCCCTGAAGGACGTACGGCGCTCCGATGGCGCGCTGCCAAACCAGAAGGTCACGGTCGACAGCCTTTCACCCTCCGTCCTGGCGCTGCTGCGCGGCGAGGGCGCAACCGGCCCCACAGGCCCGATCGGGCCGACCGGCGTAGGCGCAACCGGCCCGACCGGCGCCACCGGGCCAATTGGCGCCACAGGACCGGCAGGCGGCCCAACAGGCCCCACGGGGCCGACCGGCTCAACCGGCCCGGCGGGCGCATCGGGAGCGCCAGGCGGCCCTACAGGCTCAACTGGCCCAATCGGCAGCACCGGCGCCACGGGGCCGACGGGTCCGGCCGGCACGCTCACCGACGGTTCGGTGACGGATGCCAAGGTCGCCACTCCAGGCACCGCGGCGAGCGGCATCGATATCGCCAAGCTCAGGTACAAGCACAGCGCGGCGAACACGGTCACGAGGTTCGCCATCGCCCGGCTGCGCGACAGTATGCATCTTTCCGATTTCGGGCTGCTCGGCGTCTCCAACACCAACGACACCACCATCCTGACGAACGCCATCGCCGCGCTTGCGAGCGGCGGCGAACTGATTTTGCCCGCGGGCAAATTTTATGCAGAAAGCGCACTAAGTCTCACATGCGTCACCCGGAAAGGCGTCACGATCCGCGGTGCGGGCAAGGATGCGACCGAGCTTGTATGGGTGAACAACACTCAGGGGCTGTCGATCTCATTGGTGAATGAGCAAGTAATCGACATGTCCGACATCTCGTTCAAGTCCGCTGTCGCGATGACCGGGACGAAGACGGCGCTAACCGTCAACGCTGCCGGCACGTCGGGAAGCAGCATGTCGTCGAGTTTCCGGCGGCTTTCTTTCACCGGCTCCGGTGCGTATCCGTACACCACAGGTTTCGTTTACGGGATGAACCTTTTCGGGCTGTCGTTCGTCAGCCTGGACGACATCGACGTGTTCGGGGGATCTTACAGCCCTCGCGGCGTCATTATCCAGGGCGATGCCAGCCATGTGCCAATCGTCGCCGATCTGTCAAAATGCAGGTTTATCGGCTGCGACATCGGCTTCACCTACGGTGCTTGGCTACAGGGCGTCACGATTAACCAGTGCAATTTCACGGGCGGCAATATCGGTGTATCACTTCCGGCTGCCTTTTCAAGCACCGGCACGGCGCAACTTATGGTTTCGAACAGCCAGTTCAATACAAATTTTAACCAGATCGATTGCCTCGCCAATATAGTCGGCGTGTGGGTTAGCAATAATTATTTTGTGGTCCCCCCAACGCATATTGGCGTGAGCATCGACGCCGCCCGCTACTGCAGCATTATTGGCAATACGTTTTTTAACCCTACTGGCACTAAGGGTAACATCGGCGTTAACGTGAATGCGAACACGTCCGGCTTCCCCAGCAACATCACCGGAAACATTTACGCCAGCCTCAACTATGGCAACGCGCTGCAAGCTGGATCGAACAACTGGAACGTCCAGTCAAACTCTTATTCAAACGTGACTACGCCGAACGTGAATATAGGCACGGGCAACACGATCGGCGGCGGTTCCGCTTAATCGAGCCGGCACGACGGGACGTGTTCCATGCAGAGGTTGGGCAACCGCTGTGGAATCTCGCCCTACGAGACAAACGCGGTATATGGCAACGTTCAGTTGCTCTCTCAATCAATCCACAATATGGAGTGGACCATAACCTTGGAGGACACGCGTTTTGTCAAACGAAACTGACTTGATCGAACTGACTGCCGATATTGTTTCAGCATATGTGAGCAACAACCCGTTGCCCGTTACTGCGCTGCCCGAGCTGATCGCCAGCGTGAACTCGGCATTAGCTCAAGTGGGCCAGCCAGCAATCGAACATTCGGCAGCGCTCACGCCGGCGGTGAGTCCGAAGAAATCGGTGACGCCAGACTTCATCATCTGCCTCGATGACGGCAAGAAGTTCAAATCGCTGAGGCGGCATCTGGCTATTTTGGGGATGACTCCCGATGAATACAGAGCGAAGTGGGGCTTGGCGCACGATTATCCGATGGTCGCGCCAAACTATGCGACACAACGCTCGGAATTAGCGAAGGCATCTGGCCTCGGCCGCAAAGCTACTCCTGACGCACCCGCCAAGAAGGCGCCAGCGAAGCGCAAGGCGAAGGCGTAACAATCGCCATGACGCGCTTCCCCGGCCTCCGGCGGGTAGCCTTCATTGCGCTGTCGCTGTATTTGGTCGGCATCGCGGTCTATCACCTGCTGAAACTGGTCGGTAATGTGTGAGGCTGCGGATCCGCGTGATTAATGAATCGTTAATCCGCTTTGTCCTATCTTGGACCAGCGTGGCCTAACTCCTACAGACCTCGCAGCCGGCTCCGGCACCCCAAGCGCCCCCCGCCCAAAAGTCGGAGCCGCTTACCGCCAGACACTCATGCATAGCCAGACGATCCCTTCTCCTGATTTGTACGGATTCGTACGAGCCCTTGCGAGCTTTTTTGGCTCGCATTATTTTCATGTTTTCGTATTCGAGGGAGAGCGGGCCCATGGACGGCCACGGCGTTGTCGAACCAGACCAACTGGCGATGCTGACCACCATTTTGGAAGAACATTGCCAATCCCACGGCATCCCGGCGGATAGCCTAGATCGCGAGAATCTCGCTACCCGCATCATGACGCTTTTCACGTCCGGCATTACCCGCATTGATGACTTGAAGCAGGCGCTTTCAGGCAATCGCTAGCGGTGCTAGGCTCAAGCCATGAACGACAATCGTTCCAAAGAAGAAGCTCTAGCCTTGGCCGTTGCAGCAACGCACCGCGCGCTAGAGGGCCTTAAGGGAGACGCAATCCTACTGGAGGTGATCGATGCCTTGCTGCGTCTCAAAGAGCCGCCAGAGCCGCGCCTATTGATTATTAGCGAGACAGGCCGGCACTGATTTTGACTATTTCTTGCGAGCCAGGATGCGAGCTTCCCGAACGAGAGATGCCCAGTCGTATCCCAAATCGACAATCAGATCGCGGGCTTGCGCCTCCGTAATGTCGACCTCATTGACCAATCGGCGACCAATCGGCGGACGACCGAATCGTCAGGCTTGCGAGGTGCTTTGTCCTGACCGTCAGCCATAGGAAACCTCTCTACTGGCATTATTGTAACGTGACAATCTGGCGTTCGTTCCGACCAGCCGTAGGGGATTGGCCTAGACAGGCCGGCACGATCCAACTAGGCGTTTAGACCGCCTAAATCTCGGGCTGGGTGCCAAGCCTCATTAGCGCCAAAAGCAAAGCCCGCTGCCGAGGGAAGCAGTGGGCAAATGCAGGGCCGGAAGGCCTGTGTGCAAGTTTCCGGCAGCGCGGGCCGACCAAGGTCATGCCGAACGTTGGCTTCCAATCGCGTTGCGCTGCGCCTGCTGGCCCGCATAGTCAGGGATGAGCGACCAGACTTAAGTCCCACGAGAATCGGACTGACGTCCCAACTCAGGAACGTTCTAAAAGCCGCGACGTTCGATTTTTGCAGGCCAAGCCCGCATTAAACCACAGAAAAGGAATTGATCATGAGAAGCCATATCAAAGCCGCCGCTGCGGCGTTTCTGCTGCTCGCCGGGGTCGGCGCGGCTGCTGCTGACGAAATCGTCATTGCGCCCGAACAGGACACAGTCATTCAGGAATATGTGAAGAAGCAGCCGCTTGCGTCGGTCAAGGTTCCCGGCGTCGAACTCAATATCGGCACCGCTTTGCCCGACACCGTGGAGCTTCACGAAGTTCCCAACGTCAAATATCGGTACGTCGTGATCGACAACCGGACCGTTCTCGTGGATCCAGGCACCCATAAAATCGTGAAGGTCTACAACTGATCTGCACGCTTCGACTTGAGGCCCGTCGCCCCATCGGCGGCGGGCTCTTCCGTAGGAACCGCCGGAGATTTTCAAGTTCAGTCTTGACGTTGCCACAGGCCGCGACGTTACAAAACGCGGTAACCGACCTTTTGCCGTAGAGATTGCAGGGTCCAGCCGGCGCCGATCATGGCTACTCTTCCCAGAAATCCTGTAGCGAAGCATGGCGCAAGTCCTCCTCGCCGCGAAGATGCTTCACGCGGCCGACCAGCCCCGGCTTGACCCATTGCGTCGCCGGCCGCTTCATGTGCCCTTTGGCGCTGGCCTTGCGTGGCCCTGTACACGCTCCCAGAGGCGTTCACGCATTTCCCGGTTCAAGGTGATGAAAGCCGAGCCGACATAGCGCCCTGTCATCTCGCTAGCGTCTTTGCCGCCACCGCCCTCGCCTGTGGCTGAAAGAATTATCAGTGAGGCGCGGCCTCATGCTGGAGACAAACGGCAAACCGGTCTCGCTTACTGCCGTTGCGAACTATGCGCCTTGATGGCCGATGGCGCCAGCTATCTTTGCCGGAAGCGGGTTAGTGCCCATTTGTCGATTTACATTAACTATCGCTAATGTAACACTTGGTCGGAGAGGGATCACAGTGGAGAGGTTTTGGGCGGGCTCGTTGGCCGCGATGCTGGTAGCGTCGGCCGGACAATGTTGGTCCGAAGACACTTACAAGGCGATTTCCGAGGAGGCAGTTAGAACGGCCAGCGCTCGTCTGTATTCGGATATTCTGAAGATTGAATGCATGCACGGACGGCGATATCCGCGGAGCCAAATTGAGAGCGGCTTCAAAAGGCACTTCCATGAAATGCGGCTGACGTTTGTGGACGACGGGTACACCATCGTTCCTAGTGCAGAGAACAATTCACTCGGGACTCTCTCTGAAATGGCATTTGATGCCAACCGGCGACTGGATCTTCCGACCCAATTCGGCTGTTTTCAAGCATACTGGCTCGATGACAATCCGGATTGGTAATGGCTATCGGCGCGCGCCTAAGATTCCCGCCAGCGCTGATGAAACCGCCTTATCCCAGTTATCAACTCGTGGAAGCTCACCAGCGCGCGTTTCCACCGGCCGCTGTCCTACCCCGCCGATGCGTCCCGCCCGCCCCTGGCGTCACTGCCGAACGACTATGCCGGCCGGATAGAGCCGATCAAATTGCTATGAGCAACGAAAACAGCCGGCCGGCGCAAGACGTTGGAGGTCGCAGTACTCAGGCGACCTTAGTGGCAGTGATATTCGCCAGTCTTGTGATTGGTGTGACATCCGTTCGCATCTGTGCCACCGCTATGGGCATTGGCCGTGACGGCAAAGGCCAGGATGGCCAAGCAAGCAAGAATCGATCGCATATCCGATACCCTTCGAAAAAAGCTGTCGCGCACAAAATCCGATCATTGGAAATACGAGAGCGAGGCCCGAATTGTGTTCTCTCTAGATTCCGCGATCAAAGAGGGCGGCCTTTACTTCAAACCGTTTGGACCGGATCTAGAACTGGCGGAAGTGATCCTCGGCCCCTTTTGTGAATTGCCGCTTAGCGGTATCAGGCATCTTGTATCGTCACTACACCCCGGCGTCGCTACCTTCAGGGCACGACTGGCCTGGAAGAGCTTTTCCGTGGTTCCGGTGGAGGGCACGATTGACGAAGAGCTTGACAAGGAGGTCTCTCGCGCGGCTCCGAAAAAAATTCGCCTAGAAAGCTTGCAGCGAAGCTCCTCCCGAAACTGACGGCGCGTCACCTTTGGGTGATGAGAATGGCGAAGGATCCGGCGTGCGGCTGAGGAAGACAAGGCATGTGGATTAAGATCGACGGCGAGCGGGTGCTGTTTTCGGATTGCCTCGGGCGTGAACTCATAAAAACGCAGCCATAGTCGGATGGAGGCGACGGGGCTCCGCTCGACCACGGTTGCATCCCGTGATAAGATGAGCATCACAGTTCAGCTTAAGTTGGGGGCCTCGCATGCTCTCCAGCAACGCGCTCGCTTCGTTCGTGATCGCCGCTCTCGTGGCTCTCGGTCCGCTGCCGGCTGGGGCACAGAACAATGCTGCGCCACCGCCGCCGGCGATCGCCGACAAGGTAAAGCTTTGCGCGACCTGTCACGGTGCGGATGGTCTGCCGGTTGTTGAGAAGGTGCCGATCATCGCCGGCCAGCACACGTCAAATTTGCGGTCAGATTTGCGGGAATTTCGCAATGGACAGCGCACCAGCGACCTCATGGGCCCGATCGCGAAGAATCTTTCCGGCGACGACATGACGGCGCTTGCGGCCTACTTCTCCGCACTGCCCTGGCCCGCCTACCGCGAGCCGGCCGACGCAGCGAGCATTACCCGCGTCCAAGCGCTCGACGCCGTGGAGAAGTGCACCTCGTGCCACCGGGAGGGTTTCGTCGGAGTCGGCAACATTCCGCGCGTCGCAAATCAGAAGCTGGACTACCTGATCAAAACCCTCTCCGACTTTCGCGATAACAAGCGCCCGGACATGCCCAGCATGACGGCCTTGGTGCGCAATTTGTCGGCCGACGACATCGCTGCCATGGCTCACTATCTTGCCGGCCTCTGACGATCAGTAGTTCGGGGTCGGCGATCCACCGAATAGAGCCGGCGAAATAGCGATCACTGCGTTACCGCGATTGGCACCTCTCGCCGGTCATTTCTGGCCGTTTATGGGTTCACGGCCTAGAGTAGCCATGTGTCTCATATGGACTCAACAGCGGATTGGCAGCATTCTCCGGGTGGGGAGTGAGGGGCGTGGGCAAAAACCATCTGCAGCTGAATATTGGTGCCGACCAGGCTGATCGGTGGCGCAAGCGGAAGCGCACCGCACGGCGTCCAGGACGGCGCTCCAATGAGCCTATGCGGCTGGTCTTCGTAACCGTCGCCGCTGCCGCCGCCTTGATCACGCAGTTCGTCGTGCACAACAGCGGACCACTGCCAGAAATCAATCTGCAGAATTTGATCAAGCCGAAGCCGGTAGCGATTGCCGGTGTTGCATCCGTGATTGATGGCGACACGATCGAGGTCCACGGGCAGCGAATCCGTTTCAACGGGATCGACGCGCCCGAGAGCAAGCAGTACTGCGATGATGCCAAGGGCTTCGAATATCCGTGCGGCCGGCGCTCTGCCGAGGCGCTGGATAAGTTCCTGGCAGCCTCCAAGCCGGTGCAGTGCACGTTTGTAAGCTGGGATCGCTATAACCGCTTCGTCGGCGATTGCCGGCGCGCCGACGGCACCAGCGTGGCATCATGGATGGTGGAGCATGGCCAGGCGATGGATTGGCCTCGCTACAGCCATGGCGCCTTTGCTCAGCAGCAGGCGAAGGCGGAGGCGGCAAAGGTCGGGCTGTGGGTTGGGGCGTTCCAAGCGCCTTGGGATTGGCGCGCAGAGCACCGCACTGGCGAGCAAGCTCGGGTCATCCAGCCTCTCGGCATCATCAGCCGCCGGCAGGTGGCGCAAAGCTATTCGTGCCAGCCGCGGCGAACCTGCTCGCAGATCAGTTCGTGCGATGAGGCTCAGTGGTATCTCGCCAACTGCCCGTGGGGTCGGAAGCTGGATCGCGACGGCGACGGTCAGGCGTGCGAGACGCTTTGCTGATTGGGGCCAAAAAGCCATCCGATCCGCATGCGTCCATCCTCGTAGCGTCTGATCAAAGAAGCGATGAGGTCGTATTTTCCTTCGGGACAACAGTCGGGTTGAAGTGCACAACCGTATCTTTCTTATCGCCGACGAAGCTGAACGGAAACTCGGGTGCCGCCGGATCAGGCCGCCTCTGCTTTTTGCCTTTCTCTGGCCTGGACGACTGATGGAAGAATTCACGAGAAACATGCCCTAGTGATGGAATCACGGGGCGCTCGCCGGCAAACCAGCGCTCAATGGACACGATCTGCAGGCGCGGAAGGTGCCCGTGTGCGGTGTCGACAAATCCGAACGATGCTGCCTCGGATCTCATCTCTCTAGTCGGGTCCCTCAAACAAATGAAAAGACCCATCTCAGCGCGCTCTCGATCTATGACGGACTTGAACTCGCGGACGTCTTTCGCGCCGACATGTTGCCCGCCTTTGACGGACGTGAGAACGCGTCCCCACCCGCGCGGCCCATTCATGAAGTACATTGTCCGTCAATGCCTCGATCGGGGCCTTTCCGGATTTCCTTCAGGGCCTGTACGCCGACGAGGTAGTTCGCCCACCATTGAAATTGATATTTGTCCCGGTCGGCCAGGCGGGCCGCGCTAGCAAAATCTCGGGGAATTCCTCCAAGATCGTAACTTGCCTCTCCGCCCATACCCTTCAGACGATCTTCGATCACACGAATAGCGTGATAGGCCACGTCAATACCAATCCAGCGCCTGTCGGAAGCGTGCGCTGCCGCCACAGTGGTACCGCAGCCGCAGAACGGATCCAAGATTACCTGACCAGGATTGCTGGAACAGCGCAGAATTCGGTTGAGGAGCGCAACCGGCTTTTGAGTGGGGTAGTGAAGCCGCTCGGCTGCCCGATTATGCAGCGGTTTGAGGTCGGTCCAGATATCTTGCATTGCGACACCCGGCAAATCCTCTGGGTATTGGCGCAAACGGGGCATCCCGTCGACTTTCTTCGGCCAGTGGATCTTCCCCGCCCGATCCAATTTATCGAGATGTGAAGGCGGATATGCCCAATGCCGCCCTTTTGCGGTGATATCGATCCCTCTCCACGGCTTTCCGGTTTCGCCGTTCCGTGTCCCCGCGCCGGTCAGGTCCATGCGCTTCCATCGGCGCCCGTCCTCGTCAACCTGGTCGAAGAAAAGATCCAGGTATTCCTCGCTGTACGGCTGGTATTGCGGGTTCCAGAGGTGGGGATCCCGCTTGGAATAAAACAAAAGGGTATCATGGATCGGTCCGTATCGTCGGGCGCTGCTGTGTGCGCTCGTTCTCTTCCAGATGATCTCATTGAGAAAATTGGTGGGACCGAAAATCGCGTCCAAGAGAATTTTCAGATAGTGGCTCGCGGTCGGGTCACAATGCAGATAGAGACTGCCCGTCGGCTTCAGCACTCGGCGCAATTCATGGAGCCGCTGTGCCATCATGACGAGATAGGCCATCATGTCACTATCGCCAAGAGCCGCATGCAAGGCATGAACAATCGACGCAACACTGCCACCAGCGTGCATGATCTCGTCGAATGCCCACTTAGCCTCGGAACCCCAGGTCCAGGTATCTCGGAAGGCTTCAACTTGCGCGCTGGCTGCGTCTTCATCCGGAGTCTTGAAGAGGACGTTGTAGTTCGCCTGGCTATTGAATGGAGGATCGAGATAGACGAGATCGACGCTTTCGTCGCTTACCTCTTCCCGGAGTATCTGTAAATTGTCGCCAAACCAAAGCTGATTTTTCATCAACAATACTCGCCCCACTCCGGACAAATATTGCCTGAACTTTCCCAACGAGCGGTTAACCATTTTTTGGGCGAAACTACGACGGGTGTCATACCCTGCGGTCGGTTTCAAATCTCCAAATCAGGTCGTCTTCCACGGCCTCAGATATCAGGTGCCAGCCGCCTGATCGTGTCGGCGACATAAGATGGCGCCAAGTGCGCATAATGCTTCTCTGCCATCCTGGTGTCACTGTGCCCGAGCGCTTCGGCGACCACGATCAACGGCGCGCCGTTGCGGACCATCGTGCTGGCGTAGGTGTGCCGGATCTCGTGCAGCGTGACATCTGACAGCTTCGCCTGGGCAAGCAGGGCCTTCCACGGCCTGTTGTAGGTCGACGGAGCCCAGGCAGCGCCGTTCTCCTGTCGGAGCAGCGGATCGCTGCCGGGACGCTCGCGGGCGAGCCTTCCGAACAGTTCGGCGCCGCCGGCAGGCAACGGAATGTGCCTCGGCTTTCCGCTTTTGCTCTCGGCGACGAAGACTGATTTGTTGGCTGCGTCATAGTCGGACACCCGCAACCGCGCGATCTCGCCAAAGCGGGCGCCTGTCACTAGCGCCGCTGAAACAAGATCGCGGATGGCGCCATTGCTGGCTGCAATCAATGCCTTCTGCTCGACCGGTGACAGGAAGCGTACGCGCGCGGCCGTCGTGCCGCGGTAGGGCTTCACCAATCGCCATGCTGCGTCATCGGTGACGAGCCGATTGTTGAATGCCCAATTGAGTGCGGCCTTCAATGTGGTGAGCGTTCGGTTTGCGGTGTCGCGCCGACGGCGGATCGCCTCAGGGTCGGAAAGGTCGACCGTGACTGTGTTGGCCTTGGTGGCGGATTTCTTTGTCCGCAGACGCTTCTGTGCCGTCACCATGCCGTCCCGCCATGCACGTACCTTCTCAATGGTGAGATCGGCGACCTTCGCGGATCCAAGTTTCGGCCGGATATGGAAGGCAGCCCGCGTCTTGGCATCGTCGATCGACTTCATGCCTTCGGCGGCCCGAGCTCCGAAATACCGGTCGAGCGCATCGTTGACGGTCAAGGCCGGCGCTGCCTCGCCGCCGGTCTTCAGGGATCTTAGCCAGGACCGCGCTGCTTCCTTCGCCTGTTCATGCGACAGAATCGCTGAGCCGTCCGCGGCAGCAGCATCGTCAGCCCGGCCGAGCTTGGCCTGTATGCGGGTTCCGTCGGATGATCGCGACGCCACTAGCCATGAGCCCCCGCGCCCATAGCTGCCACGTCCCCGTCGGTAGCCGAGCCGCAGACCTGGGTTGATGATCTCCCATTCGGGAGCGTCTGAGTAGGGCAGGGCTGCCCGACTGGTCCGACTGGAGAGAACACTTCGGCGCTGCGCCATTCCGACCCCAGAGTTTTCGTTGCCAATTTCGTTGCAACGAACCTGCTAACACGCAGATGGTCGCTGACACACAATAGCGCACAATGCTATTGTAAATCAAACGTGTAGGAGCGTGCGACGTTGTGCAGGAAAGTCCAAGTTGGCGCCCTCTCACGGCGGGAACAGGGGTTCGATTCCCCTTGGGCGTACCAAGTCTTTTCCGTCTCCACCAATCGTCCAATCCTGACGGCATTCGCCGCTTCTGGCGCAGCGGGGCCGATTGCATTAGCATCGCGCCGTGGATCCTGAGGCACGGGCTTTAGCGGCGCGCAGAACGCCGGCTGCCGGGCAGATCCAGACCGGCAGTTGATGCCGCGCGGGGAGGAAGGCCAATGCAGAAACTGCAATCGCAGGGCGTCCATCACATCACGCTGGTCGGCGCCGGGCGCCAGACATCGATCGATTTCTGGGAAGGCGTGCTCGGCATGCCGTTCGTCTTCGAACAGCCCAATCTCGACAAGCCCAGGGAAAGCCACCTCTATTTCGATCCGGGCGACGGCCGGCTGATCACCATCTTCACCGACGAGAGCCGCACGCCGGAGAAGCGGCGCACGCCAACCGATCCGGGTTGCGTCCATCACATCGCTTTTGCGGTGTCACGCGTCACCTTCCTGCAGGCGGTTACCCGGCTCGACGAGCGCGGCATCAAGCACAGCGGCGTCAAGGATCGCGGCTTCATGGATTCGATCTATTTCGAGGATCCGCTCGGCCTGCTGATCGAGCTCGCCTCCTACCGCTTCGAGCCGCCGACAGGCTTCACCCATGCCGACGTGCTGATGGAAGCGCACAGGCTGCGTGTCGCGCGCGGCGACTACAATATTGCCGAAGTGCATCTCGCCGATGCGATCCAGGCGCTGGTCGAGCGTTCCCGCGCAACCTTGTCGGATGACCGGGCACCGAAGAACCCATACTGAACAACCAGAGGGAGGAACAAATGGCCAAGACAGCGACGAAGAGCGTGAAGAAACCCGCGGCCAAGGCAGCCGCCAAGCCGGCGGCGAAAGTGGCGGCAAAGCCGGCGGCCAAGGCTGCCGCCAAGCCCGCTGCGAAGGCCAAGGCGAAGCCGGCGAAGAAACCTGGCGTGAAGCTCAGCATGCTGAAGCCGAGCGTCAACAACATGACCGTTCGGGTGTTCGCGCGGGCGGCCGGGCTGGGTGCCGACGAGACCGATGCCTGGGGCCACACCCGCTCGCCGGAATTCACGGCGCGAAACCCCTCGCATTTGACGCCAATGATCGAGGACAAGGGCCTTCCCAGAGGCGTGTTGTGGGAAAGCTGTGCCATCATGCAATACCTCGCCAACAAGCACGGGCTGGAGAAATTCTACCCGAAAGCGCCGGCCAAGCGGGCGATGATCGACAGCGCCATGTTCTATCTGGTCGGTACGCTCTACCCCTATGTGGCGCGCGCCACCTATCCGTTCCTCGGCTTTCCGCAATATGCCGGCGAGGTCGGCCACAGCGACGCCCACCCAGACAAGAAGTCCGAAGCCCAGAAGGCCGCGATGGCCGCGATCGCCGAGCCGCTGGAGGTCTTCCACAGCTTCTTCAGGGACGGCAAGCCGTTCATCGGTGGCAAGAGCCCGTCGATCGCCGACATCCGCCTGGCGGCGACGCTCGAGTTCCTGGCGGTCATCGACTATCCTCTGCCGAAATGGGCGAAGGAGTATATGGCGGCGATCGAGAAGGCGCTCGGCAAGGCCTATAGCGAGCCGGCCGGCGACGTGCGCGGCTACATCGCCCATGTGAAGTCGCAGGCCAGGGCATGAGGTTAAGGATTCGTTAACCAAAGCCCTGTCTACTGACGATAATTCACCCCGCGACCACGGATGTACTGGCGCCGAGGTGGAAGGAAAGGTCGGCGCAATGCCGGCCTTTTTACTTTCGCGCGCTGGCGCCGGGACGTGATCGAGCCGCGATCAGGCCACGCAAGCCTCGTGGGGTGTCGCTTTTTTGGCGCCAATTTTCTGCCGACAGATATTGTCATCGCCAGCGTTGGCCCTACCATCCATTTCGGCAGTCCCGCATGGATTGTCGGTCAGGAGCAAGACGAGGGCTGGCGATGAAAAGCGTTGCGAGGCAGGTTGCGATTGTGGGCGTGATGCTGGCGGGCGCTGTTCCTTCCAATGCCGCTGAACTCAACAATGCTTGCCCCTGACCTTCTCACCGGAGCTGGCGCAAGGGGTCGCCGGCAACGTGTTCACGTTGCAATTCGCGTCCCCCAAGTAAGCCAACAAACGGCTCAAGCCGTGCCACGGTGGTGCGCACGGCCCGTGCCGGCTCAGTGATGACTGCGCCTTGCCTCGGCATGCCGGGCCAGGTCAGGCGTCTCGAAGACGTAGTCGTTCCAGGCCGATTCCGGGACATGGCCGGCCAGATAGCATTCCAGCAACAGGCTTTGCTCGGCGTTGAGAGGCCTTGGCGCGCGCTCGTGATCCAGCCCAAGCGAGTGAAACAGGTTTCTTGTCAGGTCCGAGACCGTGAAGTGGATCGACATCTGCGTTCTCCTTTGGCCATTAACGCTGAAGGTCGGGCAAAGGTTTCAAAAGCAGCGGGCGGTAATGACGGATTCCGCCCCATTGCGCTCCCGACCCTCGGCGATCGCCGGCCTTGCCGGATTGTCTGGGAGTTCGTCTCAATCTTGAAATAAAAATGTAATATCGAATTTACAGTAGACGACCTAATACACTATGTAAAAGTCTATGCGTTCTGAAAAGCTTGAGAAAATTAGATGTTACTCATTTAATCAAAGCTTGACTAAGTCAAAGACTGTAATTCCAGGTTCTCCGCAACAAGGACCAAGTCGTCCCGATGACCCGTTTCTGGCCTCTCATGATGATCGCGCTGATATCGGTGGCGGCGGTTTTGCTCGGCACGCTTTCGTCCTACGCGGACAGCTGCAGCGCAATCAGAGGCCAGTTGCTGTCGGCCGGCCGCGGCGGCGTGGCGAGCCCGGAACTTGCCCAGTTGCGCCGGCAACTTGCCGCGATCCAGAATCTCGAGAGACAGCGCCAGTGCAAGGCGAAAAGTTCCGCGGGTGGCCTCTTCAACGCCTGCGCCGACCTCGCCAGGAGCCGTGCGGACGTGCAGCGCCGGATCGCTGCTGCTGCCAATTCGGGTGGGGATACATCGGGCCTGCGGGCGCGGTTCGTCGCGCTTGGCTGCGCGCCTTCGGCAAAGGAACAACGGCGCGCCGCGCCGACGACTCAATCGGCAGGTGCAACGATTGGCGGCAATGCGATGCTGTTCTGCGTGCGCCTGTCGGACGGGTATTTCTTCCCGGCGCCAAAGTCGCAATTCGCTGCAGGCGGCGACCTCAAGGAAACGGCCGACCAGTGCCGCTACATTTGCGACGATCCCGGTGTCGACCTCTACACGCTGAGCGACGCCAGCCTCGAAACCGACAGGATGGTCGCCCTCGATACGCGCAAGCCCTATGCCGAGCTGCCGGCGGCCTTCAGATATCGCGATGACGCGAATTTCAAGGCATGCGACGTCAAGCGCTATTACCGGCGGGTCGCCGAACTGCGAGCCAGGACGGTGACGCCCGCCGACATGAGCAACGCCATCATTCCTCTGCCGTCGGCAAAGCCGGACATCGGCACCGTTGTGGCAGCCACAGTGTCCGATGCCAAAGACCCGGGTGCCGTCCAGAACCAGTCGATCGAGGCCGGCAAGCGGTCGGTGCGCGTGGTTGGCCCAGCCTTCTTCCCGGGCAACTGACCGCTGGCCCTGCCGATTGGCGGAAGCCTGGTTGCAGGGGGCTGTCCCGATCTGGCTGGAACATTAGCCTGGTCTGGAACAGAGGGGCGCTCACGGCGTTGTCATCGACATCAGCCAGGAGAAACGCCATGGCCACGTTCAGGGAAATGAGGGTGCTGGAGATCGTCGAAGACGGCTCCCTGACCACCGAACAGAAAATCGCTGAGCTGCGCGAGATTGAATCGGAGGCGCGTGGGCTGCAGCGCGCTGCCTCGGAGAGCTCGATGGGCGATGAAGATGGCTGGCAGGACGATTTGCGCCAGGTGCGTTTCGCACTCGACAAGCTCGGTGCGAAGGAGCCCAAAAAGGGCGCCGCCTCGCTCTGAAGGCAAGCTCACCGGAAGATTTGTGCTGATCGATCGCTATTCGCAGACCATGCGAGCTCTCTTGCCGGGCTCGCTGACGTTTCTGCAGGTCAGCGGCTTCGTTGGTTCAGACAGGGAAGGCGGTGTCGAGACCCTCGTCCGGTGCCTTCTTGGCGCGACATGCGTTGCGACCCTGCGCTCGGAAAATCGCTGCGGCGGCTGCGGCGCTACCGGGAAAGCGCCGTCCTCGATCTGCCTGTATTCGACATGCGGTGGCGGCCTTTCCCAGAAACGCCTGACATCGAGTGGCCTCGGGATGATGACGGTGCCGTCATAGCTGCGCGAACAGCCGCTGCCGAAAAGCAGCGCCAGCCCCATGAAAAAAGGCAAAATCCGTCCAAGCATCCGCAATATCCCTTGAGACTTATATAGCGGCTTCGACCCCGCCGACAACCCGGCGGAATAGCGCGGGCTGTGTCGGCCGATATATATAACCGACCCGTTAAGGTTAGCGGATCGTTAATGCTTCTCGGGCACATTCCGCCGACGGACCGCGAAGGAGGGTTCGGCCTTGGTTTTCGGGGTGGGGATGGCATGGCGGAAGCGGACGACACAACCGGCGCGCGCGGCAAGCGCGGGCCTCGCAAACCGCCAGCGCATGGCGACGATCTATCATCGTCCGTTGCCGACATGGAT
>NZ_JBHUGZ010000006.1:0-164636 GCF_042682145.1 Mesorhizobium newzealandense
GGGGTGGTTGGCGTTTCCTGCTGCAGGATCTCGAGTGTTTCGCGCGCTTCGCGCAATATGTCATTCTTCCAGGTGACGAGCTTCAGGCGGAAGTAGGATTTTCTGCCGCTCGTTCATGAACGCTCGTCCTCGGAGGGTACGTAATCGGCGGTAACGATGTCGTTCATTCGACTCACCCAAACAGCCCCAATTTTGCGCCTATATATTCGCGGTCCGGCGCCTGCACAAGCGCAATCGGCGGGCCTGTCCTCACGCAATTGTTAATGTTCGGCGGCGGGCGCCTTTTGTAACGGCGCACAGTCGTTTTGATACAAAAACTACGCTGCGACACTTTAAATCCCGGGCAACATGCTTCCCGAGGATCGACCGTGATCTTCGGCCGATGCACAAACGCCTTCTGCGGCACGTACCATGGGTGATGTCGCTGTATTCGATGAACACCGGGCCATTGTGCGCAGCGCCGTTCTCGTGGCTAATCCTGGAAGCTTCGCATTCGGCGTCAGCGGAGGTTGGGTGAGCACGCTTTATCTGTTGCGACATGCCAAGGGCCGGCTGGGCATTGCCCGGCATGCGCGATTTCGATCGCCCGCTCGACGCATCCGGCCGCGCCGATGCTGAGATGATGGGCGTCGCCATGCGGTCCCCGCTTCTATGTTCCGGACCTGACCCTCTGCTCCACCGCCAAACGGCGAAAGAGACGCTGGAAGGCCTGGCCGGCCAGGACCGACACAGGCCGGGTCCTGTTCTTCGATTCGCTCTACAGCGAGGGACGCCGCCGGCTACCTCAGGCTGATCCGGGACAATGGGCGGATCCGGTTCGTTACTGGTTATCGGCCACAACCGATGACGGAAGATCTCGCCATGGCGGTTTCGGGCAATGGCGACGAGACGGCGCGGGGCACGCTCAATCATGGGTTCCCGACTACCGGCCTGGCCGTCGTCCGCTTCGACGGCGATCTGACAAAAGCTGCCCAGGGCGCCGGTTATCTCGAAGCGTTCCTGACGCCGGCCGATCTCTGAAGCCATTTCAAAGCCGGGGTCCAGATCCTATATCGGACGAACCGAGGCCCGAGAGATCATATTTTGGCATCATCGCTGACCACCTTCCACCGACGAGGCGAGGATTGCCCTCGACAACGCTGTCGGGCGCGCCACCGGGCTTTTCTCTCCCTCGCTGCGATTGGGTGTCACGGGCCTGTCCCGCGCCGGCAAGACGTGTTTCATTATCGGCCTTGGTCCACAATCTGATCCATGGCGGGCGACTGCCACTGTTTCGAGGCGCAGAAAATCCGGACACGTCGCCCGCGCCTTCCTTGAGCAGCAGCCGGACGACGCCGTGCCGCGTTTCCAGTACGAGGACCATAATCGCCGCCCTGTCAACGACCGCGCCTGGCCTGATCGACGCGCGCCATTTCGGAATTGCGGCTGACCATCGAATATGAATCGGCCTCCGGCTGAGCCGCATGTTTTCCTCCGGCAAACTGTCGGTCGATATCGTCGACTATCCCGGTGAATGGCTGCTCGACCTGCCGCTGCTCGGCAATCCTTCGCCGATTTTTCCCGCGAAGCCTTCGAAATGGCCGTTCTGCCGGTGCGCGAGGACTGGTCGCAGGCCTGGCGGACGCTGTCGGCGCAGATCGACCCAAACGCCGATGCAGACGAGATGTCGGCGCGCCGCCTGGCCGAAGCTTCGCCGCCTATCTGAAGGCGTGCAAGCTCGATGAGCGGGCGCTTTCGACCTTGCCGCCCGCCGCTTCCTGATGCTGGCATCTCGAAGGCTCGCCCGCACTGACTTTCGCGCCCCTGGCTGGGCTCGGCCAGACAGCGTCCGCGTCCAGGGGTCGCTGCACGCCATGATGGGACAGGCGCTACGAGGCCTACAAGACGCATGTCGTGCAAACCGTTCTTCCGCGAACACATCACGCGCCTCGGATCGCCAGATCGTGCTGATCGACGCCAATGCAAGCGCTGAACGCCGGCCCCGGCGCCATGGCCGACCTGGAGCGGGCGGTGACCGAGATCCTCAGCTGTTTTCCGTCCCGGCCGCGCAGCTTCCTCACCGACCTGTTTTTCGCGGCGCATCGACCGCATACTGGTTGCCGCAACCAAGTGCCGACCATCTGCACCACGAAAGCCATGATCGCCTGCAGGCGATCGTGCGTGCGGCTTGCCGACCGCGCCGTGGGCACGTGAGCGGCATTTCACCCGGCGCCGATGTCGATGTGGTTGCCATGGCGGCGATGCGCGCGACGCGCGAAGGCACCGTCAAGCAGGGTCGTGAGACACTCCCTGTCATCATCACGGCACGCCGATCGCCGGCGAGAAGATCACTGGCGAAACGTTTGATGGAAAGACGGAAACAGCCATATTTCCTGGCGACTTACCGGAGAATATTGACGCGGTGTCGATATTTCCGGACCCGATCACAAGCAGGACTCCGTGGATCCGGCAATCCGCTTCGTCCGATTTCGTCCACCAAGCTCGACGCACGGCCGAGGTTCACGCTGTCGCTGCCGGCATATCCGGCTCGACCGTGCCTTGCAGTTCCTGATTGGAGATCATCTGGCATGACCGCGCCCCGCAAGCCGGCCCGCATTTCGCATCGAGCCGGAAGTCGCATCAAAGACAAGAGGCACCAGAGGTGCGCCCTGCCAGGCCGGCATCCGTGCGCAGGCGGACGCCCAGCGAAGCCCCGGGCGATGATGAACGATGTCGCGATGGTACATTCCGCGGAAGCGATGTCTTCGACGAGCTTGACATGCGTCTCGGCCGAGCCGCCGCCGGCAATCGCGCCCAGAAGGCGGTCGTGCTCGCTCGCAGGCATCTTCTTCGGTGCCTTTGGTGTGCTGGTTTCGCTGGCTGTCGGCCTGTGACCGATCAGCTATCATCGTGACCTCTTGCGCGCGCCGATGGCTGGGCTGCTGCAGCCGGCATGGCGGCCATCGCCGTGCTGGCACTTCTGGTCATCCTGATCCGTGAGTTTCCTGGCAATCCGCCCGCCTCGCCGAAGTCGAAAAATTGCAGAAACGGGCGCTACGATGCCATTGCATCGCGCACGATCCCAAGGCGGCCCGATCGGTGGTCGACGAGTTTGTCGGCCTTTGTCGCAGCCAAACCCGAGACCGCGGCCGGTCGGCGTGCACTGGCCGAACTGCGCGGCGAAATCATCGACGGCGGCAATCTGGTGCGCCTGGCCGAAGCCGAAGTCTCGCCCTCTCGATGCCAGGGCAAAGGTGATGATTCGCGAGGCCGCCAAGCGCGTCTCGCTGGTGACGGCGGTCAGCCCGCGCGCGCTCGTCGATGTCGCCTATGTCGTGTTCGAGGCCGAACGCCTCATCGGCGCCTGTCGGAACTCTATGGCGACGGCGGGAACGCTCGGTTCTTCTTCGCCTGGCGCGCAGCGTGCTGGCGCATCTGGCGGTCACCGGCTCGATCGCCGTCGGCGACAGTTTCGTCCAGCAGATCGTCGGCATGGCCTGGCGGCACGCCTCTCGGCGAAGCTCGGCGAGGGCGTCGTCAATGGCATGATGACGGCGCGCATCGGCATCGCGGCGATGGAGACGCACGCCCCCTGCCCTTCAGCGCCACGAAGCGTCGGACTGGGCGATTTCCTCTCGGCGCTGACCTCGTTTTGCAACCAGAAAGATGTTGAAACGACCCCATCCGGCAAGTAAGCCGGGCAGCAATGTTTGGACCTTCGGAATTGTTGGCGGACTGCTTTGTGGTGGCCCCGTAGTGACGAAGCATAACCAATCTTGTTCATGGTCAGACGGGTTCCAAACAGCCTCGTTTGTTGCCGGGTGTCGTCGATGAAAAGCGTAATTCCTGTCCAGCGTCTTGCCACTGGCAACCGTCATCACGGCAGTCGTCGGTATTGCCGGAGCGGCTTCCGCGGCGGAACCGGACAAGCAGTTCTTCCAGTCGGCCGAAGGCAAATGGATCGGTCCCGGCGAAATCGTCGCCGGCAAGTACAAGGGCACCAAATTCAACTGCAGCTTCACCGGCTCGACACCAGACGGCAAGGTCGGCATGTCGCTCGACGGTGGCTGCGGGTCGGCATGTTCACCCAGCCAATGTCGGCCAAGATCGAGCGCCAGGGCCGCGAAGGTTACAAGGGCAGCTCATGGGCGGCCGCGACCGGCTCCGGGCCGGTCGACTCATTGGCGGCAATGTCGTCGATGCCCGCAAGGTGTCTTCACCATCAACCGCAACCAGTTGCGCGGCGTCATGCAGGCGCGCATCCCCGACGACAATTCAATGACGGTGACCATTGTGCGGTGCGCGTCGACGACCAGTTGGTGCCGGTGATCGGCATGAGCCTGAAGCGCGTCGACGCCGTCGAAGTCGGCTCCACGCGCCGAACTGAACATACATCGATCCCTGGAGCAATTCCAGGAAAAGTGTGAAACGGTTTTCCGGCGCAACGAGCCCGCCGGCCTGTCGCGAAAGCCATTCACCACGTCCAGAGCCGCCTCGACCTCCGACAGCGCCGGGCCAAGCCGTTCCAGCAGGCTGAGGCCCGCCTCGGTCGGGACAACGCTGCGCGTCGTGCGGTTGAACAGCCTGACACCGAGTTGCACTTCCAGGCGACGCACCGCCTCGCTCAAGCCAGAGGCGCTGCCGCCGCTGGCACGCGCACCATCGCGGAAGCCGCCGGCGCGCGCCACCGCCACGAAGGCGTTCAGATCACTGAGGTCCATCATTGTGCGCCATTCCGTACAGCCTGTGTGGATTGTACCTGATTATCACAAGGTTGAGCAGCGCCTATCTTTGTCTCCTCAAAGGAGATCACTCATGTCTGATATTCAACAGGCCGGCACCTTCACCCTTGGAAGCCACACCGTTAAGCGTCTCGGCTACGGAGCCATGCAGCTCGCCGGGCCCGGTGTGTTCGGGCCGCCCAAAGATCATGACGCGGCACTGGCCGTGCTGCGCGAGGCCGTTCTGGAAGGGGTCGACCACATCGACACCAGCGACTTCTATGGCCCGCACGTCACCAACCGGCTGATCCGCGAGGCGCTGGCACCCTACCCCCGGGATCTGGTCATCGTCACCAAGATCGGCGCCAAGCGTGGCACGGATGGATCATGGCTGCCGGCCTTTTCTGCCGAGGCGCTGACCCAGGCGGTGCACGACAATCTGCGCAATCTCGGCCTCGATGTGCTCGATGTGGTCAACCTTCGGATCATGTTCGATACACATGGTCCCGCCGAAGGATCGATCAAAGCGCCGCTCACCGTGCTGGCCGAACTGCAACGGCAGGGCCTGGTCAGGCACATCGGACTGAGCAACGTGACATCGACGCAGATCAAGGAAGGACGCCGGATCGCCGAGATCGTCTGCGTGCAGAACCAGTACAATCTGGCGCACCGCGGGGATGACGCCCTGATCGACGACCTTGCCCGTGACGGCATCGCCTATGTGCCGTTCTTCCCGCTCGGCGGCTTCAACCCGCTGCAGTCTTCGACGCTGTCCGATGTAGCGCAGCGCCTCGGCGCCACGTCGATGCAGGTCGCGCTCGCCTGGCTGCTTCACCGCGCACCCAACATCCTGCTGATCCCCGGCACATCATCGGTCGTGCATCTGCGGGAGAACCTCACTGCTGCCGAACTCGCGCTTTCGGACGACGTGCTCAGGGAATTGGATGGTATGGCGAGCGTCGCCGCGGCCTGACCAGGAGCGCTGCGATAGCAGTGTCCAAACGACGATTTTGAAAAGGCCGCCTGCGCGCGGCTTTTTCATTGAACATTTTCATCCGGCGGAATGGTCCGCATCGCGGACAAAAATGAACGCGCAGAGCGCCGAGCCGGCCACTGCAAGCGCCGAGGCCAGGAATGCCAGCCGCATTCCCGCGATCGTGCCCAGCGCCAACGCGGAGCCAAACAGCGCCACGCCGATCGCGCCACCCGACTGGCGCACGGTGTTGAGCACTCCGGACGCGGTCCCCGAAATCTCCGTCGGTACCGCGGACAGCAACGCCGTGGTCATGGCGGGAACGGCAAGACCAATCCCCAGCGGCAGGAACAGCAGGCGCCACAGCAGCGACAAATACGATGTGTCGGCCTGGATCGACGCCATCAGGCCGAAACCGGCCGCGCCGATGGCCAGGCCGATCGCCATCGGCAATCGCGGGCCATAGTTTGCGGCAATGCGCCCGGCGGCGATATTCGACACCGTGACGGCCGCCATGAATGGCAGGAAGGCGAGCCCGGTCATCTCGGGCGAAAAATGCCTTTGCTGCTGGAAATAGAGGCTGAGCATGAAGATCGTGCCGTAAAGCGTCAGGTTCACCGCCAGCCCGACGAGGCTCGTCACCGCCGGCACGCGGCTGGCAAACAGGCCGAGGGGAAACATCGGAGCCTTTGTCCTGCTCTCGACCAACAGGAAGACGCTTCCGGCAATGGCCGCCAGCAGCAGTCCGCCAATCACCGGCACCGAAGCCCAACCCGACGAGCCGGCTTCGATGAAGGCGCCGGTCAGCGCGAACAGTGTCAGCACGACAAGCCCCTGCCCGGCCCAATCGATCGGCGGCCTTTCCGCCCTGAGCGGCGTTTCCTGGAGAACCCGGTAAGCCATCCAGATGGCGAGCACGCCGATGGGCAGGTTGACCAGGAAAATGCTCTCCCAGCCAAGCGACGCGACCATGAAGCCGCCGAGCACCGGTCCAGCCGACAGCGCGATGCCGCCCGCCGCTGTCCACAGGCCAACGGCGCGCGCCCGGCGTGCCTTATCGGAAGCGTAGGCGCGATTGAGGAGCGCCAGCGAACACGGCATCAACAAGGCAGCGCCGGCGCCTTGCACGGCGCGCGCCGCGATCAGCATCCCTGCACTCTGCGCCAGGCCGCAGGCCAGCGAGGCAATGCTGAACAGTGCCATGCCACCAACGAAAACGCGGCGGGCGCCGATCCTGTCGCCAAGCGCGCCGCCGGCGAGCAGCAGCGAGGCGAAAGCAAGCGTATAGGCGTCGACGACCCATTGCAGGCCGCCTATGCCCATCGAGAGCGCCGAACCGATCCTGTTGAGCGCGACATTGACGATGGAGACATCCAGTTGCACCACCACGAAGCCGAGACTGGTGGCGGCAACGGTGGCGGCATAGGCGAGATGGGCGGGGCGCTTGAAGACCATGGTGTCGGACATGCCCAAGGATAGCGGCTTTTCACTGACACCGTTCTGTCAGCAGACACTGGCCCGCGACAATGTGCGACCTCAGTGGCGGCAGATCAATTGATGCTGGCGGTCGCGGCGGGTTCGATGCGCGGCTCGGCATAAGGCACGCGGTAGCCGTTGGCCGCCAGCCAGTCGATGGCCGCTTTCGGCTCGTCGGTCTGGATGATGGTGGCGCCGCGGTCGGCCCAGAAGCCCCAGGCTTCGCGCGGCAGGCTGGCCTGCACTGCAAGTTCGTCGCCGCGGCCGCCGGCCAGGAAGCCGCCCGGCTTGTTGACGATGGCGTAGGTGTCGGCCCAGATGTGCCAGTTGCCACGCACGGCAGCCGCGCGCATGCGCGTGCTGAACAACGGTCCGCCGGTCTCGGTCAGCGTCTCGGCGCCTGCCCGCCAGTTGATCAGCTCGGTCGCGCGCGGCGAGAAGACGTGGTCGACCGTCTCGGCGAAAGCGGCATCATGCACCGCGTCGTCGGCGATGATCGGCATGAACTGAAAGCCGCCGCCGATGGCATCCATGGCGGCCTTCACCGTGGCAATCCGGGTGGCGTTCCACAGGTTCTCCTTGACGATGACCTGTTCGGCCATGCCGAGCTCGCGAGCCACCGCGATCATGCCCGAGAGGTCCCCGACATCGAGCTTGTTGTCGAGGTTGATGAGGATCCTGTCCCGGGTTGCCAGCAGCATCTCGCGCAGCGTCGAAACCGTTTCACCCGATACCGCGCCGGTGCCTTCGACCACCAGCCGGCAGGTCCTGAGTTCGGCCAGCGTGTACTTGATCACCTCACCCTTGCAGGTCGTGGTACGGTCGAGCCAGCTGTCATGCATGACGACGAATTCACCATCCTTCGAGCGCCTGATGTCGACCTCGACGATTTCGGCGCCGATAGCGATCGAGCCTTCCACCGCCGCAATCGAATTTTCCGGATAGAGCGTCTTGCCGGCCTGCATGCTGCCGGCGCGATGCGCGGCCACCATGACGTGGTCGCGCCACTGGTTGGCATGCTCGAAGCGGTCGAGAATCTGCCTGGCGCGGGCCTCGCCGGCCGAGGCCTGGCCTGAGGCGGCCGCAAGTGCCGCGGAAAGCAGAAGGCTCAGCCAGATGGTCCGCATCGAGAATCGCTCCTTGCCGGATCAAGACCCGGATAGGCGATGCCCGTGACAGCCGAGTGAACGAAGCCGGCTAGCGGATGTCTTGTTTGAGCATGATCTTTTCCGAAAACCGGCTTCCACTTTTCGGGATCATGCTCGCGTCAGATGCGTTTCGAGAGCCGGCGGAACCACGCCATGGCCGGCATTTCGACGAAACGCCAGGTGATCCAGGAGGCGGCAATGGTGGCGAGAAGCATGACGACGATCGCCACGGCCCCGGTCCAGCCGGCGCCGAAGCCCGTCGCGGGCTGGCCGCGCAGCACGAAGTCGTCGATCAGGCCCAGGCCAAGCTTGCGCTCGACGAGCCCGGCGACGTTGATCATGCGCGCCTGAACGAAGATGTGGACCATGTAGATCGAATAGGACAGCGCGCCGAGCATCAGCATGAACGGCGTCCTCAGCAAGGCGCTGATCCAGCCGCCTTCATGGGCGAAGAGAAACAGCGCCAGCGCGAACACCAAAGGTGCCGCGATGCCGAAATCATTGTCGCCCGCCAACGAGACAAAAAGCACGATGACGGCCACCATGACGATCTCGGCAAGGGTCCAGGCCAAGCTCGGGCCGTCCTTGGCCAGGGCCTGTCGCGCCCCTGCAATGGAATCATGCTGAAACCAGGCCAGCAAGGCGCCAAGCGAGAAGCCGTACAGGCAGCGGATGAAGCCGAAATCGAAGGACACATCCATATGATCGGCCGAGAAACCAAGCAGGAACAGCGGCGCGGTGACGGCAGCGCCGACGAACCATACCCAGGCGCGCGCGCCGGCGACGAACACCACGCCCGCAAACAGGAGATAGGCGAAGAACTCGGCCGAAATGCTCCAGCTTGGCGCATTCCAGGTCAGTTGATCCTCAAAGCCGACACCTTGCAGCAAGAGAAGGTTGGCAAGCAGGCTCTTGAGGTCGAAACCGCCGGTGAAGGGAGCGGCCCCTGTGCCGTGCAGTTGCGGCAGCACCAGCCGCAGCAGCTCGAAGCCGGCAAAGGCGGCAAGCATGAGCAGGTGCAGCGGGTAGATGCGGCCGAAACGGACCAGGGCGAAGCGTGCCACCTCTTCCGGCTGGCTCAGCCGGTTGCCGTAGCTGCTGGCGATGACGAAACCGGAAAGAACGAAGAAGAAGTCGACGAAAAGGTAGGACGAACCGATGAAGGCGCTTTGCGAAATCGTCGAACCGGTCGGGAAGTGAAACAGCGCCACCAGCAGCGCGCAGATGCCGCGCCACGAATCGAGAACCAGGAAGCGTTCGCCGGCGATCGTGCCTATGTGGGTCGACACGACGGCGCGGGGAGGATTAAGGAACGCGGTCTGCGTCATGATGATACAAATCCTGTTTTGCCATGGCACTTGAGGGGCGCCATTTCGTCTCCCCAAGCTGTGACTGGCATGTTGCGTGCCGGTTCTGTAGTTGTGGCACCCCGATGAAACCGAGGATCCGTAATGGCGACCAACAACATCGACCATGCCTTCACCGCCCGCTCCAAAACGGGCGCGGCCCTCGAGCCGACCTATTCCGGCGCGCTGTCGTTCATGCGACGCAAATACACCAAGGACCTGAAGGGCGCGGATGCGGTGGTGTGGGGCATTCCGTTCGATGCCGCGGTCACCAACCGGCCCGGCGCGCGCTTCGGGCCGCAGGCGATCCGCCGCGCCTCTGCGATCCTCGACAATGACCCGCAATACCCGTTTTCACGCGATCTGTTCGAGCATCTCGCGGTGGTCGACTATGGTGATTGCCTGCTCGACTCAGGCAATCACCAGAAGACGCCCGGCACCATCGAGCGCGAAGCGGCGAAGATCCTGAAATCCGGCGCCTTCCTGTTGTCGCTCGGCGGCGACCATTTCGTCACCTGGCCGCTGCTCAAGGCGCATGCCGCCATCCACGGACCGCTGGCCCTGGTGCAGTTCGATGCCCATCAGGACACCTGGCCCGACGACGGCAAGCGCATCGACCACGGATCCTTCGTCGGCCGCGCCGTCAATGAAGGCATCATCGATCCCGACCGTTCGATCCAGATCGGCATCCGCACCCATGCGCCCGACACGTTCGGCATCAAGATCCTCTACGGCCATGAAATCGAGGAGATGCGCGCGTCCGACATCGCCTATGCCATCGTCGACCGCACCGGCGGCAAGAAGACCTATCTCACCTTCGACATCGACTGCCTCGATCCGGCCTATGCGCCCGGCACCGGCACGCCGGTTGCCGGTGGGCCATCCTCGGCAAAAATCCTGTCGACGCTGCGCCAGCTCAACCAGATCGATATTGTCGGCGCCGATGTCGTCGAGGTTGCACCGGCCTATGATCACGCCGATATAACGGCGATCGCCGGCTCGATGGTGGCCATGCAGTATCTCGGTCTGCTGGCTGAGCGAAAGGCCCGGCTTGATGAGCTGAACAACGGCAACCACAATGGTGCCGCGGTGAATCACGGTCAGGGCATATAGTCTTGAAATATCAGGGAATTTGATCACGCAATGAAACCGCAAATCTTCATCGACGGCGAGCACGGCACCACTGGTCTGCAGATCAGGGCGCTGCTGGCCGAGCGCGGCGATCTGGAGATCATCTCCATCCCGACCGAGCGCCGCAAGGAAACGGCGGCGCGCGCCGAGTTCCTCAATGCCGCCGACGTCGCGATCCTGTGCCTGCCCGACGATGCGGCGAAGGAAAGTGTCTCGCTGATCGCCAACGACAACACCAAGGTCATCGATGCCTCGACCGCGCATCGTGTCGCCGAAGGCTGGGCGTACGGCTTCGCCGAGATGGACAAGGGTCAGGCGAAGACGATCGCCTCGGCCAAGCGCGTCGCCAACCCCGGCTGCTGGCCGCAGGGGCCGATCGCGACATTGCGGCCGCTGGTCAACGCTGGCCTGCTGCCGGCGGATTTCCCGATCACCGTCAACGGCATTTCGGGCTATTCGGGCGGTGGACGGCCGATGATCGAGGATTATGTCGCCAAGGGCGAGGACGCCTTGGAGTTCCTGCCCTATGGCCTCACCTTGCAGCACAAGCACGTGCCGGAGCTGAAGGCCTATGCCAGGCTTTCGCATGATCCGATCATGCAACCGGCGGTCGGCAATTTCGCGCAAGGCATGATCACCGTGGTGCCGCTGCAGCTCGGTGGTCTCGCCCATATACCGACGGGTGCGGAGCTTCATGCGGCGATTGCCGACCATTTCGCCGCCATCAAGGGCGGTGTGGTCGAGGTGGCACCCTATGCGCATCTGGAGCGCGTGCCGGACATCGATCCGGAGATCTACAACGGCACCAACCGGATGAAGGTCTACGTCTTTGCCAACGACAAACGCGCGCAGGCTCTGCTGCTGGCGGTCTACGACAATCTCGGCAAGGGTGCCTCGGGTGCCGCCGTCCAGAACATGGACCTGATGCTCGGCCTCTGATGGACGCGCCAGCATTTCCGGCGCGCTGGAGGGTCAGCACGCCCGAACTCGTCGCCGAGACCTTTTCGAGCCACATCTGGAAGGTGCGACGCGAGGACGGTTCGCCGGCAATCGTCAAGGCGCTCAAGCCATTCGATGACGTCGCCGACGAATTGCGCGGCGAGCACTATCTCGCCTGGCGGCGCGGCGAAGGCGCGGTTCGACTGCTCGGCCGCGACGGCCACAGCATGCTGCTCGAATATGCCGGTGAAACCCTGCTGCAGCAGGTTCTCGACGAACAGGGCGACAACGCCGCGACCGCAATCGCGGCGGATCTTTTGGCGAAACTGTTTTCGCCATCGAAACACCCCTTCCCGCCCGAGCTTCAGCCGCTCAAGGACCGCTTTTCAAGCCTGTTCAGGAAAGCCGCAATCGACCGCGACGCCGGCCATGACAGCATCTACGTCGAGGCCGCCGTCATCGCCGATCGGCTGCTGGCCAATCCGCACGATATCAGGCTTCTGCATGGCGACCTGCACCACGACAACATCCTGTACGGGCCGCGCGGCTGGCTGGCGATCGATCCGAAGGGTGTTCTCGGCGATCCCGGCTTCGACGCCGCCAACATGTTCTACAACCCGCTCGACCGGGACGAGCTTTGCCTGGATCCCGAGCGCATCGCGCATATGGCCGAAGTCTTTGCCGAAACATTGGGCCAGACACCACCCGCAATCCTTGATTACGCCATCGCCTATGGTTGCCTGTCGGCGTCCTGGCATCATGAGGACGACAATCCGGGCGAGGAGAACCGCGAGTTGTCGATCGCGGCGGCGATCCGGGCGGTGCGGGCAAGCTTCTGATCCGGCCAGTCAACCGGCGGCGGTAACTGCTTGTTCACCATGATGGGCTACTGACGTGGCGTGGCTCCATCAGGGATTTGTCATGGTCAGCGCGATTTCGGGTTCCTCCCAGGCAACCCAGTATTCCTCTTCCAGTTCATCGAGCAATGCAGCCCAGGAGGCGGCGCTCGAAAAGCAGATCCAGGACCTGGAAGACCAGGCCAAGGCGATCAAGGATCAGGTCCAGGCCGCCCAGGTGCAGCAGGATATCGCTGTCGCCCAGGCCAAGCTTGATGCACTCAGGGCCGCCGACGCCGACAAGGCTGCCAAAGCCGCTCAGAGCCAATCAAGGCCATCCGCCGCAGCTTTGCGCCAGGCGGAGTTCGACGGCGAGAAGACGACATCTTCAAACGAATTCTGGATGTAACCGGCTGAACTCAGCTTCTCAGAGCTATTTCCGTCGGCAAGGGATAGGCGCCCTTGGTACCGCGCCAATGCGCGGCGGCAAAGCCCAGCACGATGAGCGCAAACCCCTGATGGGTCAGTGCCATATGCAGTGGCACGTGCATCAGCAGCGTGCCGATGCCGATCGAGGCCTGCACCAGCACAGCCAAGAACAGCAGCGTCGCGCGGCGGGCATGCGTTGAGCCCGGCAGCCGCCGACGCGTGGCAATCATGTGCCACAGGACCACGATGAACAGCGTGTAGGCGCCGAGCCGGTGCACGAACTGCACCGTCTTCGGGCTTTCGAAGAAATTGCGCCACGCCGGCTCGAGGATCAGCAAATCACCCGGGATAATCTTGCCGTCCATCAGCGGCCAGGTGTTGTAGCTCAGGCCCGCGTCGAGCCCTGCGACCAGCCCGCCGAGATAGATCTGGATCAGCGCCAAAAGCACGATGAAGCCGGCCAGCCTTTGCGTCGACCGATCGGCGGCGGGTTCGGAATGCGGCGCCAGCCCACGCGCCACGATCATGGTCGCCGTAAAGATGAGCGCGGCCAGCGTCAGATGGGTCGCCAGCCGATACTGGCTGACCGAGACCCGGTCGACCAGGCCCGAGGCCACCATCCACCAGCCGATGGCGCCCTGCAGGCCGCCAAGCAAAAGGATGCCGGCGAGTTTCGGCCCCAGGCCGCGCTCGATGCGGCGCGTCGCCCAGAAGAACAGCAGCGGCAAGGCAAACACCAGGCCGACGCTGCGCGCCAAGATGCGGTGCGCCCATTCCCACCAGAAGATCGACTTGAAAGCCTCGATGCTCATGCCTTTGTTGAGCTCGGCATATTGCGGGATCTGCTGATAGAGCTGGAATTCCTCTTGCCACTCGGCGTCGTTGAGCGGCGGTATCACGCCGTGGATCGGCTTCCACTCAGTGATCGACAGGCCGGAACCGGTGAGCCGGGTGGCTCCGCCGACCAGCACCAGCGCAAACAGCACCAGCACCACGACATAGAGCCAGCCGCGCAGCAGTGCCCGGTTGTGCAGGTCGCGGTCGCGAGCCACGAATGGCGCGGCAGCTGATATGGCAGCCATGGTCTTGTCCCGGCAGGTTGGTTTGGCGGATTGGTGGACCATCGCACCCGTGCTGGCAAGACCAGGCAGCGCGGCACGCCGTCGCGCCGCGTCTCACCGGTTGCACAGGGTCGCGTCAGGGCCTATGCGAAGCCAACACCCTGAGCTTGCCGGGACCGAATTCCCGGCAGCCTAGACCAGGAGGCCAACCATGCCCTTGCGCCTGAAAAAGTTGATCGGAGCGTTCCTGCTGGTGGCGCTGGTCATCGTCTATGCGCTGCTCGCATCGATCTTCGCGGTCGCCCGACTGTCGGAGTCGGGCCCGTGGGTGCATTTCCTGTTCTTCCTGTTCAGCGGCCTGCTGTGGGTGCTGCCGGCGATGGGCATCATCAAGTGGCTGATGCTGGAGCCGCGGGCCAAGCGCTGAACTGGAACCCGGCCGGCTGCCGTCAGATGGTGACGACCATCTTGCCGGCGTTGGCGAGCGGCGTGGTCACACCCGACAGCATGGTGCGAATATGGGCGAGGCTCTGGTAGCGGCCGTTGACTGAAATGCGCGGCAAGGCATGCAGGAACCCGGCATGTTCGGCGCGCAGCACGCCGTGGCGCGTGGTCACGGCGGAGGTATAGCCGGCGTCGCGGACAAAGCCCACTTCGCGGCAGCCCACCGCACTTGCATAGCCATAGGGGTAAGCGAAATGGCTGGGCTTTTCGCCCAGTTCGGCCTGCAACATGTCGCGCACGGCACCGATTTCATGCCGCGCGTCGGTTTCGGAAAGCCGCTTCAGATTGCTGTGATTGATCGTGTGGGCGCCGATCGTCACCAGCGGATGCGCGGCGATGCTGCGGATTTCGTTCCAGCTCATCAATGTCCGCAGGCGCGGGCCGTCGGCGTCGACGCCATTCGAGCCAGCCAGGTCGCGCAGCACGGCCTGCAGGTCCTCCTCGCGGACTTCGGAGGTGAGATAGGCGTGCAGGCGTGCGTTGGCCTGCAATTTCTTCGCAGGGGTCGAGCAATCGATCGTCAGCGGACCATTCGGCCGCGTCAGGGTGAGGCTATCGCGTGCGCTGACGACATCCTCGACCACATCCCACCACAGGTCGGCGGTGCCGTTGATCAGCCCGGGCGCGACATAGATGGTGATCGGCGCGCCGTGCTTTTCCAGCACCGGCAGCGCCTCGGTCATGTTGTCGCGATATGCGTCGTCGGCGGTGATGGTGGCGAACTCACCGCCCTTGCCGCCTGCCTTGATGCGCTCGACGGCTTCATCCATGGAGACGAAGGCATAGCCGCTCGCCTTCATGTCGGCGATCACGGCGTCAAGGAAGCCGGGCGCGATGTTCAGATGCCGGTTGACGCTGTCGGGCTTTTCCGGCGTCGCGGTAACGCGGTGCAGCATCAATATGGCGCCAATGCCGCCGATGAACGGCTTGGCCAGCGGTGCAAGACCGGTATAACGGGCGACGTTCAGCGCCAGTTTCCGGATTGCCTCGCCCCCGTCGATCATTCATTCACCTTTTTCGCCTAGGCTGATCCAAGCACGGAATGCGCCTACGCGAACCCCCAAATTGCGATCAATACGCCCTAAGGATTGAGGTATGGTTGACGCAACAGCGTCATTTGACGGCAATCGGCTCGCGGCGACCGAGTCGTCGCGCGCCTTGCCACGGCATCAGGCCGGCCAGTCGATTTCCGTGGTATCCGCGGAAGGACTGTCAGCCTATGCCGATTTCTGCCGCTCGGCCCTGTTCGCGCCGGCGCAGAGTGCTGTCTGGATCCTGAACTGGGCCGGGCAGATCCAACCGAATCTGGTTGTCGCGACACTCAATGTTGAAGGCAGGCCGGTTCTTGCGCTGGCCCTGGAGGTCACCGCGCAAGGTCCGTTCCGTGTCGCCCGTTTCATGGGTGGCCGCCACGCCAACGGCAACTTCGTCGCCGCCGATCCGAACTGGCTGGCCAAGGCGGATGTTGCGGCCATCCGATCGATGCTGGCGGCCATTGCCAAGGCACGCCCGGACATCGATCTCGTCGCGCTGGAGCGGTTGCTGCCTGATCTCGATGGCGTCGCCAATCCCCTCGCCTTGCTTGACCACTTTGCCAGCCCTAATTTGTCGCTGGCCGTTGACCTCGCCGGAGGCTTCGACGCGCTGCTTTCCCGCGCCAGCGGCAAAAGAAAGCGCAAGAAGCATCGCTCGCAGATGCGCAAGTTCGATGCCGTCGGCAGCCATAGCCGCATCGAAGCGCGCACGGCGGACGAGGTGGACAGGCTGCTCGATGCCTTTTTTGAGATGAAGGAACTCCGTTTTCGCAAGATGGGCATCGCCAACGTCTTCGGCGATGAGCAGGTACGCGCCTTCTTCCGCGCGCTGTTCACGGACGCGCTTGCCGAGGACAAGCCCTCCTTCGTGCTGCATGGGCTCGAAGTTGCCGGCAAGCTCCGCGCCATCACCGGGTCAAGCCGCTCGGGCAAGAGCCTGATCTGTGAGTTCGGCGCCATCGCCGAGGACGATCTCGGCCATACCAGCCCCGGCGACTTCCTGTTCTTCGACAACATCCAGGAAGCCTGCGAGACCGGGATCGAGGTCTACGACTTCTCCGTCGGCGACGAGCCTTACAAGCGGCTATGGTGCGATATCGAAACCCAGCAGTTCGAGGTGCTGATCCCCTTGACGCTGAAGGGCCGCGTGCTGGCGCTGACGCTTCGGCAAGGCGCCGGGATCAAGGCCTTCATCAAGAACAGCCCGACGATCTGGAAGCTGACCAAGATGCTGCGTCGCAAGGCCGTAGGGCAGGCAGCGCCCGCAGCCGCGGGCGCTGAGGATGAGAGCTAGTTAGCTTTCAGAAATTGAGCGCTTCCCGGAGCGCCGGGCCGGCCCTGACGCGCAGATCGAGATCAGCCTCGATGTGGTCGATGTGGTGCAGCATCAGCCGGCTCGCCAACCCGGAATCGCCGCTCTCCAACGCGCCGACAATCCCCGTATGCTCGCTATGCCCGCAGGCCGACACGCCAGATCGGCCGTAAAGCGCGATGACCAGCGAGGAGCGCGCCACAAGTTCCTCCATGAAGCGCTGCAGGATGGCATTGCCGGCGACCGAGGCCAGCAGCAGATGGAAATCGCCCGACGCCTTGATCTCGGAGCGCCGTGCATTGGGCCCGCGCTCGGCGATGAAGCGGCCCTCCTCGTCGAGTTGCACCCTGAAGGCCGCGATGTCGGCAGCGGTGACGCGCCCGCAGGCAGCGATGGCTATGCCCGGTTCGATCAGCCGGCGCGAAGCGAACACCTGGCGCGCTTCCTCGGGCGAAGGATTGGCGACGAAGGCGCCACGGTTGCGCTCCGTGCGCACCAGGCCCTCGAAGGACAGCATCTGCAGCGCCGCGCGCGCCACGGTGCGGGAGACGTCGAACAAGGTACCGACCTCGCCCTCCGACAGCTTGGTACCCGGCGCCAACCGGCGGTCGACGATGGCGTCGCGCAGCTGGTCGCGGATCGCCTGGGCGCGATCCTGCGTGGCGCTGTCGGTGGAGTAGATCTGGTCGGCAATGTTCATGGCGGAAGTCTTCCTGTCTCCTTCTAACGCGACTCGTCATCCGTGCACGAGAGGCAAAGTGAACACGAAATCAAAAAAGATTGCATACGATTTTTGTGCACATCGCCAACAATCGCCCATAATTTGTGCAATGCACAAAAAAGCCCGTTCAGTGGGCAGCAGACAAGAAACCTGATTTTCCCGACAATTCAATCGCTTGGGCGGCCGCGCGGCGATTGGCACGCATGATGCATTGGTTAATGCGACCAAACGGGGAAGCCTGATGTCCAAAGCCGCCGAAATCGACATCGTGTCCGTTTCGAAAGTCTATGGAACGACGACCGCCGTCGAGGACATCAGTCTGAAGATTCCGGCCGGCACCTATTGCTGCCTGCTCGGCCCTTCCGGCTGCGGCAAGACCTCGACGCTGCGCATGATCGCCGGCCATGAGAGCATCTCGTCGGGTGACGTGCGCCTCGGCAACACTGTCGTCACCGACCTGCCGCCGGCCAAACGCGGCACAGCGATGATGTTCCAGTCCTATGCGCTGTTTCCGCATCTCGACCTCATCGACAATGTCGCCTTCAGCCTCAAGATGAAGGGCGTCGACAAGCAACAGCGCCGCGCCAAGGCGCTGGATATGCTCAAGCTGATGCAGATGGAGGTCTATGCGACGCGGCGGCCGGTACAGCTTTCCGGCGGCCAGCAGCAGCGCGTGGCGCTGGCGCGCGCGCTGATCACGGACCCGGAGGCGCTGCTGCTCGACGAGCCGCTGTCGGCGCTCGATCCATTCCTGAAGATCCGTATGCGCGCCGAACTGAAGAAGCTGCAGACGTCGCTTGGCATCACCTTCGTCCACGTCACCCACAGCCAGGAGGAGGCGATGGCGCTTGCCGACCTGATCGTTGTGATGAACGACGGCCGCATCGAACAGGCGGCTCCGCCGCGCGACGTGTTCGAGCGGCCGGCCACCGCCTTCGTCGCACGTTTCATGGGCGACCACAACGTCATCTCCGGCCGCGTCACCGGCAGCCGGGACGGCATGGTCGTCTTCGACGTCAATGGCGGCGGCTCGCTGGCGGCCAGCGGGAAACCACACGAGGTGGGACAGCCGATCGACATCGCCATCCGCACCGACCATGTGCGCATCGGCGCCGCACCCTCGCCCGGCCTCGGCTTCACCGGCATCGTCTCCAACATCGAATATCGCGGCGCCACGGTGAAGCTGTCCGTCACCGGCGGCGGCATCGACGATTTCACCGTCATCATCGACGATTCCGACTTCTTCGCCAGACCCGTCGCCATCGGCGACGCCGTGCCGCTCGCCTGGGATTCCGAGGACGCGATCGTCCTCGGCCGCCTTCATTCATGACATCAACGAAGCAAACCAAAACAGGGGAAAAAACATGACAAACACCATAGAAACCAAGACGGGCATTTCGCGCCGCTCGCTGCTCAAGACGGGTGCAGCCGCCGTGGGCCTCGCCGCCGGCTCCGGGGCCATAACAGGCTTCCCGACCATCTGGGCGCAGTCCAACATCACGCTGCGCCAGTTCGGCACCGGCGTGTCGAACCTCAATGCCATCGCCGACAAGTGCAAGGCCGACCTCGGCATCACGCTGGAAATGACGGCGACCGATTCCGACGCCGCCGCCCAGCGCGCAGTCACCCAGCCCGACAGCTATGACATCGCCGACATCGAATACTGGATCTGCAAGAAGGTGTTCCCGAGCGGCGTGCTGCAGCCGATGGATGTCAGCAAGCTGAAATATTACGACGAGCTGGTGCCACTGTTCAAAACCGGCAAGCTCACCCCCGACAGCGTCATCGCCCAGGGCACCGCGCCGCACACGGTCGGCTACGTCGAGGCGCAGGACTCAAAGACCTTCGCCAAGGCCCCAACCAACTGGTTCACCATGGTGCCGACCATCTACAACGCCGACACGCTGGGCATCCGCCCCGACCTCGTCGGCCGCGACATCACCACCTGGGCCGACATCATGGACCCGGCCTTCAAGGGCAAGACCGCGATCCTCAACATCCCCTCCATCGGCATCATGGATGCGGCGATGATCATGGAAGCCATGGGCAACATCAAATATGCCGACAAGGGCAACATGACCAAGGAGGAGATCGACAAGACGATCGACTTCCTGATCAAGGCCAAGCAAGACGGCCAGTTCCGCGCCTTCTGGAAGTCGTTCGACGAGAGCGTCAACCTGATGGCTTCGGGCGAAGTGGTCATCCAGTCGATGTGGTCGCCGGCCGTGGCGGCCGTGCGCTCCAAGGGCATCGCCTGCCGCTTCCAGCCGCTCAAGGAAGGCTACCGCTCATGGGGCGGCGGCCTTGGCCTCGCGGCCCACCTCAAGGGCGCCGAACTCGACGCGGCCTATGAATACATCAACTGGTACACGTCGGGCTGGGTCGGCGGCTATCTCAACCGCCAGGGCTACTACTCGGCCAACATGGTCTCGGCCAAGAAGTTCATGACCGAGGACGAGTGGGGCTACTGGATCGAAGGCAAGCCGGCCAAGGGCGACATCAAGGCGCCCGACGGCACCGTCATGGAAAAGGCCGGCGCGCTGCGCGACGGCGGCTCGTTCGAGGAGCGCATGGGCCATGTCGCCTGCTGGAACTCGGTGATGGACGAGGACCGCTACATGGTGAAGCGCTGGAACGAGTTCATCGCGGCGTAAGGTGAGGCAGCGCCCCTCCTCCTCCCCTTGTGGGAGAAGGAGGCCTCGCGAAGCGAGGCCGGATGAGGGGTGTCCAGCTTCGCGATACGTCACCACCAACGGCACCAAGACGATGCGGAGTATCAAGCCTCATGTCTTCCAGCACCCCTCATCCGTCTTGGCGCTTGGCGCCAATCCACCTTCTCCCACAAGGGGAGAAGGCAAGGCCGCTCCGCCGCATCGCGAACCTGCACCGGGAACATCGATGACGGTTGCTCTCGAACGCCCTGCAATCGCCGCCGCCAAACCGGCCAGACGCCGCCGGCTCTCCCTCGGCGCGGTCACGCCCTACCTCCAATCGGCGCCGCTGGCGCTAATCCTCGGCGCGTTCCTGCTTCTGCCCATTGTCATGATCGTCGTCGTCTCCTTCTGGGACTACGACTTCGCGGCCATGTATCCGGATTTCCTGACCACCAACTATTCCGACGTGCTGGGCTCCTGGGTCACCTGGAAGACCTATCTCAACACCATCAAATTCGCAGTTATCGTCTGGGCGCTGACCTTGTTCATCGGCTTCTGGGTCGCCTATTTCCTCGCCTTCCACATCCGCACCACGGCCATGCAGATGGTGCTGTTCCTGGTCTGCACGGTGCCGTTTCTGACCTCCAACATCATCCGAATGATCTCGTGGATTCCCGTGCTCGGCCGCAACGGCCTGATCAACTCGACGCTGGTGCAGCTGGGCCTGGTGCCGAAGCCGATCGAATGGCTGCTCTATTCGGAATTCGCGGTCGTGCTGGCCATGGTGCATCTCTACACGCTGTTCATGGTGACGCCGATCTTCAACACGCTGATGCGCATCGACAAATCGCTGGTCGAGGCCGCGCGCGATGCCGGCGCGTCCGGCTGGCAGGTGCTGTGGAACGTCATCATTCCGCTGGCCAAGCCCGGCATGGCGATCGGCACCATCTTCGTCGTCACCCTGGTGATGGCCGACTTCTCGACAGTCCAGGTGATGTCGGGCGGACAGAGCGCGTCGGTGGCACTGATGATGAAGAACCAGATGTCGCTGCTGCAGTATCCGGCCGCCGCCGCCAATGCGGTGGTGCTTCTGGTGCTGGTGCTGTTGATGGTTGCCGGCATCCTGCGCATCGTCGACATCAGGAAAGAGCTGTGACGTGAGCCACGAAAAACGCACCCTCGAATTCTACGTGCTGGCGGCCTTCTTCACGCTGTTCGTGCTGTTCCTCTACGGTCCGCTGTCGGCGATCCTGATCCTGTCATTCCAGGGCGAAACCGGTGGCCTCACCTTCCCGCTCAACGGCGTTTCGCTGCACTGGTTCGCCAATTTGTTCGAGCGCCAGGCGGTCGGCGATTTCGGCGGCAGCTTCAAGCGCTCCCTGGTGCTGGGCGTCATGGTGATGATCGTCACCGTCGCGGTGTCGCTGCTCGCCGGCCTTGCCTTCCGCCGAAAATTCCGCGGTGCCACGGCGCTGTTCTACCTGGCGGTCGCCAGCCTGGTCGTGCCCTCGATCATCATTTCACTGGGCATCGGCGTCGTCTTCCAGCAGATCGGCTTTCGCCCGGCCTGGTACACGTCGGCTTTCGGCGCCCATCTGACCTGGACCCTGCCCTTCGGCGTGCTGATCATGTTCGCCGTCTTCAACCGTTTCTCGCCTGCCTATGAAGAAGCCGCGCGCGATCTCGGCGCCTCGTCCTGGCAGACCTTCGCCCATGTCGTGCTGCCGATGATCGCGCCAAGCCTGATCGGCGTCGGCCTGTTCGGCTTCACGCTGTCCTACGACGAGTTCGCCCGCACGCTGATGACGTCAGGGACGTTCAACACGCTGCCGCTCGAGATCTACGGCATGACCACCAATGTGACGACGCCGGTGCTCTATGCGCTGGGCACGGTGACCACGGTATTTTCCTTCCTGGTGATCCTGGCGACGCTGGGCGCCATCCTCTATGTCGGCCGCCGCCGGGCGAGAGCTTGACCGTGCAGATTCTTGTGGTGAACCCCAACACGACGGCGAGCATGACCGCGACCATAGGTGTTGCGGCGCGTGCCGTCGCCGGCGCCTGGACGGAGGTCGTTGCCGTCACCTCGTCCATGGGGCCGGCTTCGATCGAAGGCTATTATGACGAGGCGCTCGCCGTGCCCGGCCTGCTGATGGAAATCGCCGCCGGCGAGCGCCGCGGCGCGCAGGCGGCGATCATCGCCTGCTTCGACGACACCGGCCTCGACGCCGCGCGCGCCATGGCCGCCATTCCGGTCATCGGCATTTGCGAGGCGGCACTCACCATGGCGTCCTTCATCGCGCAGCGCTTCACCGTGGTGACCACCACAGAGCGCTCGCGGGTGCCGGTCGAAGGGCTTGTGCAGCGCTACGGCATGGCGGGACGGGCGCGCGTGCGCGCCGCCGACATTCCGGTGCTTGCGCTTGAAGATCCGGCATCCGGCGCGGTCGGTAAGCTGCGCGACGAAATCGCCAGGGCGATCGACGAAGACCGCGCCGAGGCCATCGTGCTCGGCTGCGCCGGCATGGCCGATCTTGCGCACCGGCTGCAGGCGGAGTTCGATCTGCCGGTCATCGACGGCGTCGGCGCGGCGCTGAAGCAAGCTGAAGCGTTGATAGCGCTCGGCCTTTCGACATCGAAGCGCGGCGCCTATGCCAGGCCGCTGGCCAAGCCCTATCGTGGTATGCTGAAATCCTTCTCACCCGGAGCAGTCGCCGCGGAGTGAGAGGAATGAAGCCAACCATCCGCACACTGTCGCTGCACGAACTGGCGGTTCTCATTGACTGGGCAGCGGGAGAAGGCTGGAACCCCGGCCTCGAAGACGCGGCGATGTTCCAGGCTGCGGACCCCTCGGGCTTCATCGGTGCCTTTGTCGGCAACGAAATGGTCGCGGCAATCTCGGCAGTGGCTTATGGACGCGAATTCGGTTTCATCGGCCTCTACATCTGCCGGCCGGACAAGCGCGGCAAAGGTTACGGCAAGGCGGTGTGGACCGCCGGCATGAACAGGCTTGCGGGCAGGACCATCGGCCTCGACGGCGTCGCCGAACAGCAGGTCAATTACCGGCGCAAGGGCTTCAGGCCGGTCTACGAGACCATCCGCTACAGCGGCCGCGCGGCGGGCCCGGCGGTCAGGGTCGACGGATTGCGTACGGTAACGACCCAGCTCGTGCCCGACATCATCGCCTATGACGCGTATTGTTTTCCGGCACCCCGGCGAGCCTTCCTGCAGCGATGGCTGCAGGCGCCGCATCACGGACTGGCGGCGATCAGTTCGCGCGGCACCACCGGCTATGCCGTGGCTCGGCCGTGCCGCTCAGGTTTCAAGATCGGCCCGTTGTTTGCCGACAGCACCGACACGGCGTTGCAGCTGCTGGACGGACTGGTGGGCGCCTGCGAGGGCGGCGACCTGCACATCGACGTTCCCGCCGAGAACACCGGTTTCATTGCGGCGCTCGAGGCGGCCGGCTTTGCGCCGACCTTCAGCACCACCCGCATGTACAAGGGACCGCCCCCGGGGCTCGGCCTGCAGCGGTTGTTCGGCGTGACGACCCTGGAATTAGGGTAGAACCAGGCAGAGCTCGAGAGGCTTCCGCCGCGGGTTTGCGGACTCTTTCAGGCCGCCGAGCGCCGTCCCGGCACCGGATTGCCGGGCGGTTCGTGGCCGAGCGGCGTCACCAGCGTCAAGTCGGGATAGCCGCTTTCGATGAGCTTGACCGCGGCCTGCGTCACTTCATCATCCGGCTCCAGCATGGACAGGAACACCTCGGTGGCGTCACCGGCCAGACGGCCGATGCCTTGCGCGTCGGCCGGCCCGCACTCGACCACGACCAGATCATAGGCTGTGGTCAGCGACTGCATGATGATCGGCAGCCGGTCGGCGGCGCGCATGGCGCGGACCGGATCGGCGGTGCCGACGGGAATGACGTGACAGTCCGAGTAGAGATCGGCGTGGATGACGTCGCTGAACTGCGCTTCCGAAGCGAGCAAGTTGGTGATGCCCGGGAAAAGGCCGCTGTCCAGCATCGGCCGCGAGGCGGCCCCCGAAGCGGTAAGGTCGAGCAACAGGACGCGCAGGCCGGCGTCCGCGACCTCGCGTGCCACTAGGACCGCGGACGCGGCTGCCTCGTCGCCCTCCGGCGAGACGAATATGGCGCGCGCCGCACCGCTGGCGATCAGCTTTTCGGCAGCCTTCTCGACATCAATCTCACCCAGGGTGGAACGAGCCGGTTCGGCCTCGACAGCCGTCTCCTGCGCTGTCGCCGCATCGGGCATCGCGACCCTGTCAGGCGCCTCGGCCTTATAGGGCATCGAAGATGCGTAGGGATCCGCCTCGGCTTCTGCCGAACGTTCTCCCATCTCCTGGCGAGCAACGGGGTCCTGGCGAATGAAGGGGTTCTGGAGGACGGTGTTCTCCTGGCGGACAACCGGCATCGCAACCTCATCGATGCGTTCGAAGCGGGAACCGGTCGCCGGCCGCATCGCGCGGCCGGAAAACAGCTCCCGCAGAAGCGTCACGATGGCCATGACCAGCAACGATGCGACGAAAGCCGCACCGACGATCGGCAGAACCTTCGGGAAATAGGGCTCGGACGGAACCTGGGCCAGGGAGACCACCCGGGCATCGACGGGCAGATAGTTGCGGTCCTTGCGCGACGCCGCGCTGAGGTAGTTGGCCTGGTACGATTCGAGCTGCTGGCGCTTGGCGGTCGCATCGCGCTGCAAGGCATCAAGTTCGACCTGCTGTTCGCCGGCGCGTGCCGATGCGGCCTTCAGTGTGTTGACGTCGGCGACGAGCTGGTTCTCACGAGCCTGCGCGGTCTGCGCCTGGGTCATCAGACCCTTCATGAGTTTTTGCGCCTCGTTGCGGATCTGGCCGTCGAGGTCGACAAGCTGAGACTTCAACGCCCGGATGCGCGGATGGTTGTCGAGCAAGGTGGTGGAAAGATCGGCAATGTTGGCCCTGAGCTCAACCTGCCGCTCGCGCAGGCGCTGGATCAGGTCGGAAGACAAGACTTCAGGCACGGCATCGAGCGAACCGCCACCCTGCAGCGCCTTGCGCACGCTGTCGGCGGTCGCTTCCGCCGAGGCGCGGTTGGCGCGCACACGCATCAGCTCGCTCGACAGTTCGGAAAGCTGCTGCGTGGCAAGCACCGAATTGTTGCCGCCCATCAGAAGGTCGGATTGCGCACGGTAGGTGGCAACCTTGGCCTCGGCATCCTTCACCTGCTGCTGCAGGGCGGCGATCTCCGGTGCAAGAAAGTCAGCGGCGGCATTGTTCGATTCGAGCTTGGCAGCCCCTTGTCCCGCAATATAGGCGGCAGCAATGGCGTCTGGTACGGCGGCCGCGAGCTTGGGATCTTCCGATGAGAACTCGATGGCAATGATGCGGGTCTTCTCGACACCATAGACGTTGAGCTTCTCATGCATTTTCTTGAGGACGCGTTCTTCCGTCGGAATTTCCATCGGGTCGCTCTTCAAGCCGACGAGGACAAGAGCGCGGCTCAACGGCGACATGTCGAGCGCATCGTCGAACTCGGGCAGCTTTTCCAGATTGAGCTTTTGCGCGACCTGCTTGAGGATTTCGTTGGAGGAAATAATCTGGACCTGAGTGGCAACGCCCTGTTCATCGAGAATCGGCTTGTCGGTGTCGTTGTTGCTGGCCGGCCGCGTATAAACGGATTCACGCGGAGCAATCTCAACCTGCGTCTGAGCCTTGTAATGACGCGTGGCTAGCGAGGCGAACGCGAAAGCCGCGCCGGTCACCACCAGCGCCACGATAAGGATGCGCAGCCAGTTCCTCGCCAGGCTGGCGAAGAGCTGCCTGAGATCGACGTCGACATCTGCGGCCGCGGACTGAACGGACATGCATCCCTACTCCGATACTGGGTCAGGACACACCGTAAACAACTATGGTAACTCAGCCGTTAAGATGGCGGGTAAGTTCGCGTTAGGGTTTACTGGCGAGCGATAAACAAAACCGCCAAAAATCGAAAAAACTCCTGCCGATGCGCCATGTGCCGGCGGCTCCCTTTACCGGCCATTAACCCTAACAGGATGATAACGACCTCGATCCTAGAGTTTGCTGCGACGCTGCAGCGGCCAGTCGAAGGTACCTGTCCGGTCATGAAAAGCACTGCTTCCCTGTTTCGCGCGCTGCTTGCCGTATCGATGCTCGCCGGCTGCTCCAGCTATCGGCCGACACCGGCGGCCTTCCACGAGGTGCTCGACCAGCCCTATCGTCTTGGGGCCGGCGACCGCGTCCGCGTCACCGTGTTCGAGCAGGACGGGCTGACCAACACCTACAGCGTCGACCAATCCGGCTACCTCTCCTTCCCGCTTGTCGGCGCCATACCGGCGCGCGGCCACACCGCCCAGCAGATGGAGAAGGAAATCGCCGACAAATTGCGGCAAGGCTATCTGCGCGATCCCGACGTTTCGGTCGAGATCGACCGCTACCGGCCGATCTTCGTCATGGGCGAAGTGGGCGCCGCCGGTCAGTATTCCTATGTCCCCGGCCTGACGGTGCAGAAGGCAATCGCCATTGCCGGCGGTTTCACGCCGCGCGCCAACCAGGAAAGCGTCGACATCACCCGCGACATCAACGGCAAGGTGATGACCGGCCGCGTGGTCACGTCCGACCCGCTGCTGCCCGGCGATACCGTCTACGTCCGCGAACGCCTGTTCTGACGAACCACGTGGCGGACAACCTCAGGATCGTCCACTGCTTTCGCTCACCCGTCGGAGGAATTTTCCGGCATGTGCGCGACCTGACCGAGGCGCAGGTCGCCGCCGGGCATTCCGTCGGCATCGTCTGCGATTCGACCACCGGCGGCGAGTTCGAGGAACGCCTATTCGAGCAGATGAAGGATATGTTGGCGCTCGGCATCCATCGCACGCCGATGCAGCGCCATGTCGGCCCGGGCGACCTCGCGTCGGCCTGGCACACGTACAGGATCATCAAGGATTTGCGGCCGGACGTGTTGCACGGGCACGGCGCCAAGGGTGGCGCCTATGCCCGTCTGTTCGGCTCATTGTTGCGGGTATCAAGGTCTCGCGTAGCCCGCCTTTATTCGCCGCACGGCGGCTCCCTCCACTATGACGAGAACACGACCACCGGAAAGCTGTTCTTCGCGCTCGAGCGCTTCATGGCGCGCTTCACCGATTACCTGCTGTTTGTTTCCGACTACGAAAGGCGAACCTATCGCCGCAAGGTCGGGGAGCCGCCGATTCCCAACACCCTGGTCTACAACGGCCTGCGCGCCGTGGAGTTCAAGCCGGTGTCGAGCAAGTCCGACGCAGCCGATCTGCTCTATATCGGCATGATGCGCGACCTGAAGGGACCCGACATCTTCATCGATGCGCTGGCCAGCGCCGGCTCGCGGATCGGCCGGGCGATTACCGCGGTGATGGTCGGCGACGGCGACGACCTGCCCCGCTACCATGCCCAGGTGAAGCGACTCGGGCTTGAGAGCCATGTCCGCTTCCTGCCGCCGATGCCGGCCAGGGAAGCCTTCGCGCTGGCCGGGCTGGTCATCGTTCCCTCGCGCGCCGAAGCCATGCCCTACATCGTCCTGGAAACGCTTGCCGCGGGAAAACCGATGATCGCCACCTCCGTCGGCGGCATACCAGAGATCTTCGGCACCGGCTCCCCCGCCTTGATCCGGCCCGACCCGGTAGAGCTAGCCGACAGGATGCGCCAGGCGCTGGCCGACCCCGCCGCCTATGGCAGACTGATGCCCGATGAGGCCAGCCTCAAGGCACGCTTTGGGGCCGATGTGATGGCCGCCAACATCGAGAAGGCCTACTTCGCCGCGCTCGATAGATAGGCCTCAAGCCCAAGCCGTTTCAAAGCCACTCGTTGTTTCAAGGGTTTCTTAGCTCTCTTTTGCTATTCACCGTAGGGAAGCTTGCGGAAAGCCCCATGAACGAGATCGACCCCGCGCGCCGCTTTTCAGCAGAGGCGGTGCGGAAATTCGACGGCCCGGCCGACGGCGACACGCCCGGCGGCATGAACGATGTCGCCCGCCAGGTCGCTTCGCAGTACAGGCGCGATACCATGTCGCCGATCATGGTCAGTGGCGTCCTGCGCATGGTCGAATTCGGCTTGCTGTTCCTGTCCGGGCTCGCCGTCTATTTCCACTATGTAGGGTTCTTCAACTATCTGGCCTGGCAATATCCGCTGACGATCGCCGCCTCGTCGTTCCTTGCCGTGGTGCTGCTCGACGTCACCGACTGCTATCAGATCGTGGCCCTGATGCGGCCCATCGCCAATTTCGGCCGCGTGCTCCTGGTCTGGGCCGGCACTTTCGCCCTGATGGCGCTGACGGCGTTCGTCATGAAGATGTCGGAAGACTATTCACGCCTGCTGTTCGGGACGTGGTTCGTCGTCGGTTTCGTCCTCCTCTTCGGCCTCAGGCTGGTGATGTCGAAGGTGATCCGGCGCTGGGCGCGCGATGGCCGCATGGAGCGGCGCGCCGTCATCGTCGGCGGTGGCAAGGCGGCTGAGATCCTGATCCGCTCAGTCGAAAAGCAGCCATACAACGATATCCGCATCTGCGGCATCTTCGACGATCGCGGCGACAAGCGCTCACCGCCCATCGTCGCCGGCTATCCCAAGCTCGGCACCATTTCGGAACTGATCGAGTTCGCCCGCATCGCCCGCATCGACATGCTGATCGTGTCGCTGCCGCTGACCGCCGAATCGCGCGTCTTGCAGCTGTTGAAGAAGCTGTGGGTGTTGCCGGTCGACATCCGGCTGTCGGCGCATTCCAACGCGCTGCAATTTCGCCCGCGCGCCTATTCCTACATCGGCTCGGTGCCGATGCTCGATATCTTCGACAAGCCGATCAACGACTGGGATTCGGTCGCCAAGCGCGCCTTCGATATCGTCTTCAGCCTGATCGGCATCGTCGTGTTCTCGCCGGTGATGCTGGCCACCGCGATTGCCATCAAGCTGGACAGCAAGGGGCCAGTGCTGTTTCACCAGAAGCGGCACGGTTTCAACAACGAGATCATCGAGGTCTACAAGTTCCGCTCGATGTATACTGACAAGTCCGACCCAACCGCCAAGCAGACGGTGACCAAGAACGACCCGCGCGTCACCCGCGTCGGCCGGTTCATCCGCAAGACCTCGATCGACGAGCTGCCGCAGTTCTTCAACTCGCTGCTCGGTTCGCTTTCGCTGGTAGGGCCGCGCCCGCACGCCATCGCCGCGCAATCGCACAACCTTCTCTACAACGAAGTGGTCGACGGCTATTTCGCGCGTCACAAGGTCAAGCCCGGCGTCACCGGCTGGGCGCAGATCAATGGCTGGCGCGGCGAGATGGACACCAACGAGAAGATCCGCATGCGGACGGAGTATGACCTCTATTACATCGAGAACTGGTCGCTGCTGTTCGACTTGCGGATCCTGTTCCTGACGCCGATCCGGCTCTTGAACACGGAAAACGCCTATTGAGCGCGATTTCCCACGAGCTGCCGCAGGCCGCGGTCAATGCCAAGCTGATCGCGCTGATTTCCTCGGGCGCGGTCTTCCTCGGCATATTCCTGTCCGGTTTCGTCATCAGCGAACCGGCGCCCTATGAACTCTACATGGCCGGGCTGATCGCCATCTGGGCTCTCTTCGGCCTCAGGGTGTCGCGCGCGGCAATGCCGCTGCTGGTGCTGCTGGTGACGATGAACATCGGTGGCATGATGGCGATGACGCAGATGGCGGATCTGGCCAACACGCCGCTCTATCTCGCCGTCTCGCTGTTTCTCGCCTTCACCGCGGTGTTCTTCGCCTCGGTGACCGCGGTGCAACCCAGCCTCTACCGGCTGATCTTCTTCGCCTATGTCGTGTCGGCGGTGATCACCTCGCTGCTCGGCATAGCGGGCTATTTCCACGCCTTTCCGGGCGCGGAGATGTTCACCAAATACGACCGCGCCGCCGGCGCCTTCCAGGATCCGAATGTGTTCGGCCCGTTCCTGGTGCTGCCCGGCATCTATCTGCTCTATCTGCTCTTGACCGGACCGATCCCACGCATGCCGCTGCTGGCGGTGCCGCTGCTGATCATCACCGCCGGCATCTTCTTCTCCTTCTCGCGCGGCGCGTGGGGCATGTTCGCCGTCTCGGCCGTCCTGCTCACCGGCTGCCTGTTCCTGCAGAGCGCCAGCGGCATGTTCCGGCTGCGTGTGGTGGTGATGACGATCGCCGCGCTGTCACTGCTGGTCGTCGCCATGATCGTCATCCTGCAGCTGCCCGGCGTGTCGGAGATGTTTTCCAACCGCGCCCATCTCGAGCAGAGCTACGACACCGCCCGCCTCGGCCGCTTCGCCCGCTACGCGATCGGCTTCCAGATGGCGCTCGAGCACCCGTTCGGCATCGGCCCGCTGGTCTTCGGCACGATCTTCGGCGAAGACACCCACGACATCTGGCTGAAGATGCTGATGGACTATGGCTGGCTCGGCTTCGTGTCGTTCCTGACGCTCGTCGCCTGGACGATATCGGCCGGATTCCGCATCCTGCTGCGTGACCGGCCGTGGCAGCCCTATCTGCTGTGCGCCTATGTCGCCTTCATCGGCAATATCGGGCTCGGCACCTTCATCGACATCGACCACTGGCGCCATGTCTATCTGCTGCTCGGGCTGATCTGGGGCGCCATCGCGCTGGAATACCGCCATCAGCGGCTGTTGCGGTCGGATCCGGTTCAAGCCCAAGGTGGAAAGCGAGTTATGGAAGGCGGTTGGTTTGCGAGCGTCAAGGATCTTGAGCACTCGTAAGTTCCTTTATTTTCTCGAGCAGGTTTTTGACCAGTAGCTGGTAGATCTGCGTGAGTTCCCCTGGCGATAGTTCGACTCTGATGTCGTACTGCCCGGAATAATTCACCTGCAGATTTACTGTCCCGAACAGCGTCGTAGCGCCATCGCGAATGTCGGTCGCCACGATCATGTTTTGCAATGACTGGTCCAGCAGAATGACGCCCGGTTCTCCGGGGTGATTGTGTGTTGTCGTCCTGATCTTCACGTCAACCTCCTTTTCCGACCTTTCAAGAAAAGCGCAGGCCAATCTCGCAATGATATAGCACACCAATCCGCGCCGCCGCACTCACTGGGTTCTAACGAAGCCAGCCGAGATTGCCGCAGTTACCCTGGCACTACCAATCAGTCACCGTTCCTCTTTGAGATCGAATTCAAGCCCCCGGTGGCATGATCGATCACGCTCGGCCGGCTTCAAGTTGTGGGGCGGGGCTTAATCTCGGCACCCACAACCCGTATTCCATCAAAGTCTAACGACTGGAACAGCGCACTGGAAACCACCTGCGGTAACAGTTGATTCAACCATCGCTGGTATATTAGGGAGTGTGAGTAGCGGCTCCGACAGTGGGCGGGCGCTGAGTGCCGGAGCCGCCTGCGCAGTCCGGTTGGGGTTTGACCGCGCCGTCCTATTCTGGGACAGCGCGGTCAACGATTCGTTAAAATTTCTCAGAACTAATTAAGTGCACGCTAATCGACGTCGCGCGACTTCAAGCGGATTTAGGCGCTACCCAGCCGCGGCGCTGTAGGCGGCCAGGGCAAACGCTCGCCGGCCGGGAAAGCCTGTCACTCGATGTAGCTCACCACGCCCGTCTTGAGATCATAGATCGCCGCGACGATCTTCAGCTTCTGCGACCCGGTGAGACCAGCCAACACCTTGCTCGACGCCGTCAGGCGCCTCGCGGTCCTGCGTGCGCTCTCCCTGGCCGTGTTGTCGACGAAATCGCCCGCTTCGTTCCGCGCCGAGATCGCCGCGGGCAGGATCGGTTCAATCATCGGCCCGATGGCGCCGGGATAGGTCGCGCTTTTCGTGACCACGTCGCACGCCGCCTTGACGGCGCCGCAGCTTGTGTGCGCGAGGACGACGATCAAGGGAGAGCCGAGAACCGCCGCGCCATACTCGACCGTGCCAAGCGTGGCGGTGTCGACCAGGTTGCCAGCATTCCGGGCGACGAACAGTTCGCCAACGCCATGGCCGCCGAAGATCAGCTCCGGCGGAACGCGGCTGTCGGCGCAACTGATGATCGTGGCCCACGGCGCCTGATGCCCGGCGACAGCGTTCCGCTCCGCGGCAAGGTCGATCGAGCAGAGCTCCGGGTGGCTGACATAAAGCTCGTTGCCGGCTTTCAGCGCGGCGAGCGATGCATCGGGGGACAGTGCCGGCGCAGCACTCTCCGCCGCGCGCGCCGACCAGGAAGCACCGCCAAGACCGATCGCAAGGAGCCCCGCGCCGACTTTGAGGAAATCCCTGCGGCCGACCCCTTCACCGTCGCAATTGCTGCACACTGTTTGGCTCCCCCGCCCGAGATTCCGAGACCATCCAAGCAGATCAAGCATCGCGCCAGTCGAGTGCAAACGCAAGTCGACTCCCCTTGGGGGCAGCAGTGATCCCAACCTTTGAAAAAACGAAAGGCCGCCTGGCTAGCCGCGACAAATGAGCAAGCTGCCAATGAGACCACGCATGCGGCTGTCCCTCCGCCGATACGGAACGAAAAGAACATACCCGATCAACTCTCACGACTAGTCCGAAGTGCGCGCCATAGAGATGATCCCGGAGGGCGGTCGCACCCAATTCAGCCACAGCAGGCGATGCAATGGAACATTAGAGACCTCTAATAGTTCATTAGTCAGCAGGGGCAAACCAACACCCCAGCAAGTCCCGTTTATCCCTAGGGACGCCCGCCGCTGCCGTGAATGGGGCGGCGGGTTTTATTGCTGAGAACCTCAGAGCACATCCGGCGCCGGCTCGATTTATCGTTACATAAGCCCAGACAGGTGGATTAGGTGGGCAACTCGCATACCGAGGCCAATGGTGAATTCGCCTTGGTTTGCGGCAAAGTCCCAACCAAAGAAGGCCGCCCACCCAAAAAGCAGAATCGAGAAACGCATTAGAATACGCTAAATTAGGCGTATTGATTAAATGTTAAGCCCACTTTCGATCGCATAAGGCCCATGTGCCCCGCAATGGGTCACTACGCCTGGCACCGAACTTGCATTGACAAATACGGGGCTGGGGTGAGGTTCCGTCGCTTCGCAAATGGGGCGGCGGACCTACCGCAGCAGCGGCAATCTCGTCGAGCAAGACAAGCACGCGGAGCCGCTCGGACTGCGATACTTGCGCACTTGCTAAAATAATGTGATTTTGAACGGGGCGTTGGGGAACGGCAAGCGGTTGGGGGCGATGTATTTTCCGCAGTTTCTGGTGGGAATGCTGACGACGTCTGTCGTCGTCGCGGCTTGGGCCTATCTCGACACGGGGTCCATCTGGAAGGCTATTGCCTGGGGCATCATCGCCGCTGTTTTGTTACAGGTCGGGTATTTCGCGCTCGTATTTAGGCTTGTCTATGGGCGACGAAAAAACATCGAACAGCAGACGGAGGAGATTCCTCCCGGAAGCCAACAAACAACCGATCGGTCCGAGTCAGCTAATGTGCGTACAGAGGCGATGAAGAAGGGCTGACGCACCGCGCCGTTGCGCTCCAGAACTATGCACTTGCGGCGGCGATGCTGGGGAACGCACCATCTGATCGGCCCGCGCTTGCCCGCAAGCGGCGTTAGGCCTAGCGCTACATGGTCGATTTGCAGCTTGCCAGTCCTTCGGCTACCGAAGGACCGCCGCCCTTTGCATGATCCTGCTCTTTTCCAAAAGCAAGGGATTGCTAACATACCTTGACGGAGATGGGGTAGTGATGCCGAAGGGGTCCAAGAAGGCCTATCCTAATAGCGATCGGTTCGGAGAGGACGGCCGGCGCCTCTATAGCGCCTATGATGCTGCCAGGGCCGCGAAGGCTGCCAAGGCCGCGCAGTTTGCCAAGGCTATCGAGGAGGCTGCTGCCAAGGCGAAGAAGCCGATCCCCCGCGTCAAACGGCGGCGTCGGTCACTGCTCATAGGTGGTGCCTCACTGGCTGCTGTTTTGGGCCTTTTGATGTACTTGATAGGCGCGGGCTAAACATCGCGGACCGGTGCGGCTTTCGCATCCCCAAGATAGCCCCAAGGCCGCACCGGCCATTTCCCTATAAGGCGCGGCCGGGCGCGGCTGCCCTACATCCTGATCGAGACATACGACAACAGGTAAAGGATCGCCATGGTCGCCGTAGCGAGTACGAGCCATACGCCTAAGTTGCCCATGCTTCCTCACTTCCCGCGGCGCGCCGTTGGGCAGGGTGTTGGGATGTAAGGGACGCCGGCCCAGGCGGAAATGTCCGAAAGCACAAGCTAATATAATCGACATGCAGACGCCTATGGTGTGATCGCGGACCCCCGGGCTCATGGCAATCATTTCCCAATTGGCAGTATGTCGAAGTCAAATTTCTTGCGACGGTATCTAAGCAAAAGCGCGTAGGCTCAGATGCTCTACGAGAGCCGCAGCAACGCGTTCAATCGCTCCCCGGTGTTGGATGACTGCTAAACGCGCCTTCGCTCTTAGGCGAGCTTCGTGGCGGTCAAAGACATCGTCGCCAACATATGAGGCACCGCGTAATCCCAGCCAAGCGAGGCAGGCCGTTGCGCGCTCGCAATCAACACTCTCGCCGACGTCGGACGTTCCAAGAATGATCCGCTCAGCTTCAGCGCCGGCATAGAGCGCGATGCAAAAGGCTTCAACAATCGGACGTTTGGCGCCGTCGCCCCGTTCCCAGTGAAAGCGTGGATCGAGCATGATGGCCAAGATCGTCGGGTGTTTCAGCTTCTACCGTGACCTCGCCACAAGGCACACCGAGAGCGCGGCCGACAACGGCATGGCCGGCTTCATGGATTGCGGTTTGGAAAAGCTTGTCAGCCATTGCCAACGATGCCGCCGTCGACCTGGGTGGCCTTCCTGAGCCTCGCACCAGTGCCTTCACCATTCGTGATGTCGACATTGTGCGCAGCATAGGCGGCGACAATCTTTGCCTTGGTCGTCTCGGTCGCAACCCCCGTGCTCTCGAACCTATGCACGGTTGTAAAGGCGATGCCTGCGGCGCTTGCAAGATCGCGTACTGACCATCTCAGGATCGCTCGCGCGGTGCGATAGCAATCATCGGAAGGTTTTCCGGCCACATCCTGCTCGTCCAGCGGAGGCCGTCATGACCTACCTCGCCATATGCCTGCTACTGGCCGCAGCAGCCCTACGGACACGCCTTGCGCGCTGCAGCCTCGCCTATGTGCTTCTGAAGACATCGAACGCCCTGCATGACGCTGGCGCCCGCGTGCTGGACAACCTTGAGAGGGAGTTCGGCAAATGAACGCTCATATCAAGACACTGAAGCCCCTTGGGATGCCGAAAGGGATGGACCCGCGCCAATGGCGCCAGTCTGTCGAGAAGCGTCTTAATGACCTTCTTGACCGCGTTGACCGCGCCATGAGCCTGATAACAGCGCTGGATCTGATGGAAGCCGACTGCGATCTGGAGGAAACCGCAGACGACGAGCCGTCCCTTGGCTGCCTCGATGATCTGGAGCTCGACAACTGCGACGACGAGGAAGGCGGCGACACAGAGCCTGACAACTTCAGCGAAACGGTCATGTGGGGCGATGATCTGAAGTCGCAGGAAGTTCTGGTGCAGTCATGACCGCGCCGCTCGCAAAGGTGATCGCCCACACGATGGCCGGCAAGTTCTGTTTCGATGTCATGGCCTTCACCGACGTGATCGGCGGCAACGTCATGGACACCAAGTATGCCAAGGAGCTGCTGACCATCGATCCCTTCGCCGCACTCGAAGATGACTGCTTGATCGTCTGGCAATTGCTAGGCGGCACTCCGATGATGGGTCGCTGGTCGAAAACCGGGAAAGACCAAGATGGAAAATTCATCCGCCCCGGCGCCGAGGCGTTCCGCGTCGGGTGCATAACCTATACCAAGGCCGACATTGGGCAAACGGTCAACGTCATGGGGCGGGTGGTCGGCGCGCCGCGCGAATTTCCCAGAGAGATGCCGGTCGCTTACACCATCTCAGCGGAGCGACGCCGAGCCTGATAAACCGGCAAATTTGCAGGATTGGCCCGCTGCTTCGGTGGCGGGCTTATCCTTGCGCGCTCCAACACGCTCCAGTCATTCCCCGCCCGAAGCAGCGTATTTTTTCGACACTGAATCGCCATTCTTAAATAGCTTCAGCGTGTCGGTAGCATATCCACCCTTCAGATCCGGTTTTGAACCATCATAGTGGACAGTCCAAAGGTCATAAACTTTTTTCCCGGAACGCCAAAATTTGTTGCAATCAGTGTAGATTTTCGGGTCACCCTTTGCCTTGTTCTTGGCGCAAATCTCATTACCACTTACGCTCCAAGTGCCCCTAAAAGTTGTCGTTATCTTAGGTTTTCCAAATATTCCTTTGGTTGTGCCGTCAGGTGCATAGTATATGTTGGAGACGATATAAAACCCGGTCTTGCCTGAATATATCGCCTTGACCTCGTCTGCGGTTAATTCGACTGCATCCTTCGGCAGCTTGTCTGCCCATGCAGAGCCACAAGCAAAACTGGTCAGAACCGCCCCTAACAGAAAAACTGGAAATGCACGCATAAAGGCCTCCCTCTCTCTTTTGCTTCAGCATTGCTAATTTAACATTCTCTAAACTAAGAATCGAGGCGCGAAATCGCGGGCGCGACGCACCACGCGCTGGCACACGCGCTGGCCTCACGGTGGCGGGCTTTCTCTATCTTGTGGCAGAAAAGTCACGCAGCTTGAATATGCAGAGCTTCAACCGGCGCGAGCTTATTATCCAGCTATGCGAGGCGTACCGTTGTTGACGGGCAAAGGGGACTGCCCGACTCCTCCCGAACTAGCGCCCGCTGCCTGTTCCCTGGGTGGCGGGCCTTTTTGTTACCCTTAAAGTTACCCTGGCTGGAAACTGAGGGAAAAGTGGGATCGGACTTTTGGGGGCAAGTCCTTGTTTTTGTTTGGTCGGAGTGGCCGGATTCGAACCGACGACCCCTTGACCCCCAGTCAAGTGCGCTACCGGGCTGCGCTACACTCCGGACCGGTCGCGATGTATCGTGATAACCCCGCTCGGGTCAACCGAAATTCGGCGACTATCGCGCCGATGCCATCGTGGCTGTCGGCGAGCCTCCAACCTACCCTTGGCAGACATCGACCCATTCGGCACCGGTGAGGTCGACCATGCGCTGGGGGCTGAGCCGCACGGCGGCGTTGGTGGCGCCGGCGGCAGGCACGACCTCGTCGAAATCGCGCAGCGACACGTCGCAATAGACCGGTAGCGGCGCCGGCAGGCCGAACGGGCAGACACCGCCGACTGGATGGCTGGTTGCTTCGACAACCTCAGCGGCGTCGAGCATGCGCGGCTTGCCGCCGAACTGGTCCTTGAACTTGCGGTTGTCCAGCCTGGCGATGCCGCTGGTCACCACCAGCATGGTGCGGTCGCCGACGCGCAGGCAGATCGTCTTGGCAATCTGCGCCGGCAGCACGCCATGCGCCCCTGCCGCCAGTGCCACCGTCGCCGAGCTTGCATCCGTCACGATAACATCGATGTCGGGCGCGTGAGCGGCAAAGAAGGCACGAACGGATTCCAGGCTCATATCGAAAACCCACGGTTCAAGATTTTTTGGACGGCGGCCGTGATTGGCAGCGGATCGGTTCGCCGTGCGTATAAACACGTGCGGTTCACAAATCGGCAAGTCCCAGGCTGGGCAGAAAGGCTGCGGCACCAACAAAAACAAACCCGCCAAGGTTACCCTTGGCGGGTTGTCGGGCATGCCCGATGTTGATCTATGCCAGGGATCGACCTTGCGCGGCCGGCGTGTGCACAGCCGAAGCGATCAAAGCGTCCTGGGGAAGTCGAAGCGCGGACACAATACGACGCAGCTTCGACGGATCGGTCACTTTGCCGCTCTCGATATCTTCAATCTCGTCGGCGGCCAGACCGCATGTCAGGGAAAGCTTTTCCACACTGTAGCCGCGGGTTTCCCGCATCGCTCTGAGGGTGTTGTAATCTGGCCCGATCTCATTGGCTAACGGTTCGGAGAGGGCTTCGCGTTTTGCATTTTGGGGCATTGGCAACTCCGTGGGCTGAAAGAGTTTGATCAAATGACGTTGTTGCCTGAGACGACCGGGAAGATGCCCGCTCGCCGGCGATTTGCCAAGTCCCAATCTGACCGTCACGGGATCGTGAACCAGGCGGCTTGCGCGGCCGGATCGCGCACACGTAGCGATCAAGTTGTTTTGACCGTCCAATCGCCTTTTGTTCGGCAGTTTCGCCCCGCCCGTTCGTTATCCCGAGGTCGCTGGCATGAAACCATCCGGTTCCAGCCAGCCCGTTCCCGGAAGGATCTCTGTAATGAACTTGAAGACACTCATCGTCGTGCTCGGCACGATTTCCAGCCTTTCCGCTGCCGGTGCAGGCGCTGCTCAAGCGGCGGATATACTGCGCGTGCGCGGCACAGTGGCCAGTTTCGAGCCTTCGCTGCTCACCGTGAAAACCCGCCAGGGTGATACATCTGCGATCAAGCTCAATGCCGGCTGGAAGATTTCAGGCGTCGCCAATGCATCCGTGAAGGACATCAAGCAAGGCGATTTCCTCGGCATCGCCTCCGTATCGAAGGCGGATGGCGGCAGTGGCGCGCTCGAGGTGGTGGTCTTTCCGGCCGCTTTGAAAGGCACTGGTGAGGGCGACCGCCCCTGGGACCTGCAGCCAAACAGCCGCATGACCAACGGCACCGTTGCCGACGTCACCGATGTCAACGGTAAAGCAGTCACGCTGACCTATGATAATGGGCAGACGAAGAAGATCGCGATACCCGACACCACACCTGTCGTGACCTTCGCGCCGGCCACGCCGGCCGACCTCAAGCCAGGTGCGACGGTCTTCGTTACCGCCCAGCGTGAGGCTGACGGCACGCTGAGTTCCGGCCGCGTGGTGGTGGGAAACAATGGCGTGGTTCCGCCGATGTAGGCAAAACAGGCGCAAGAGCGCGGCTTCTCGGCCTCGGCGATGATGGTGGCGGAAGCCCGGTTCCGTAGAAACAGTCCAGAAACAAAATTCTACAATCGGGAAATACCGAGGAAAAAATTCAGGAGCGTAATTCCACTCGCGGCGATCGGATCATCGAACCGATTCAAATCGGCCCGCTAAAAAAGGAAACGATCCATGAAGAAGTCCCTTCTCTCGGCCCTCGGGCTTGCAGTTGCGCTTGCTTTCACCGTGCCGGTGATCGGCGCGACGAGCGCGGATGCGGCTCCGATGGTAAAGCATCATCGTCACCACCATCATCATCCGTACCATCCCGTCCATCACCGCCATCACTACCATCATCATCACCACCACGTGACGATGAAGAAGGCATAAGCATACCAGACTGCCAACGAGAAGGCCGGCCTTGGCTTCTTGTTCAAGGCTCGTCTTCTCTTGGCAATGCGATGCGAGCGCGACACGGCTCAGGCGCTGTCGAAATCACCGCGCTGGTCCAGATCTCGGCGTAAATCCGACTCCGATGCGCTCGCGAAATCTTACGCCAGGACAAATCGCGATACGGCAAAGGGATGTTGCCGGCCGGCGCGCTCCACCGGATCAGGCTTGGCCTACAAGGCTGGGTTATCCCTGTGACGGCGTATTCCCGATGACGGCCAAGGCCCGAGGGCTAGCGCCGGCTGAACAGCAGGCTGGCAACGAGACCGACCACCACAAGGCCGACAGCGGCAGCCGCCGCCGGATGATCGCGGGCCGATTTCTCGATCACCCTGCCCTGCTTGCGGATGGCCGGCACCGCGTCCCGCAGACGCCCCGCAAGATCGGAATAGGTGTCGAGCGCAGCATCGCGACCGTCTTCGTAGTAAGCGCCGCCCCGTCTGGACACCGCCTTCTTCAAGCCGGCCAATTCCCTGGTGAGAGCCGCGACCTGCTTGTCCAGGTCGATGTCCGAGAGGGTCGAAAATGATGCCATGACGTGTTTCCTTGCTATGCAGAAGGAAACGTAACGCCTCACCGGAAGACCGGTTCCGGTTTTCGAGACACCAGAGCGGTTTGACGCAATTCCGGACGGAAAACCGTTTCACACTTTTCCTGGAATTGCTCCAAGTCGCTCCGTGCGGAGCGGTCAGCGCACCTGGTCGAGCAGGCGCTTGCATTCCAGGAGGTCGAACAGCGCCTCCTGCAGCAAGGCGCGATTGTCGCGCGAGAGTTTCGAAGCGTCCGCCTGCACCGGACCGTCCTCATCGCTCTTGCCCAGGCCGAAAAAGCGGCGGCTGGGTTTGACACGCGGCTGGCCAACCAGTTCGTCATCCATGCCGCGCGGCTGGGCTGCAGGGGTCAGCGGCACCTGATCGGCCTGCCGTCGCTGCGAGATCGCCTCGACAGCAGCCATGTCGCCATTGCCGATGGCGACCAGGAAATGATTGCCGTTCTCGCGCAGCAGCTTCTGCACGCCCTTGATGGTGTAGCCCTGGTCGTAGAGCATATGGCGGATGCCCTTGATCAGTTCGACATCCTGCGGCCGGTAGTAACGACGGCCGCCACCACGCTTCATCGGCTTGATCTGGTTGAAACGCGTTTCCCAGAAGCGCAGCACATGCTGCGGCAGGTCGAGATCTTCGGCGACCTCGCTGATGGTACGAAAGGCGTCGGGGCTCTTGTCCATGGGCGAATCCTCACGCTGGACGATGATCCGGTCTAACCTACCGAATCGGGTCTTATTTCAGCGGTTTGTGAAGCAATATTCAAGCCCGGCGTCATGGCGCGCGCCGGTTTTCAACCGCGCAGGTGAACGAGGCTACTTGCCGCTTTTGGCCTTGCCGCTTTGATGGGACCGCAAGATACGGCTCTTGAGCACGTTCGACGACTTGAACGTCATCACCCGGCGCGGCAGAATCGGCACCTCTTCGCCGGTCTTTGGATTGCGGCCAATGCGCTCGTTCTTGGAGCGGACGTGGAATGTCGCGAAGGACGACAGCTTCACCGTCTCGCCGCGGACGATCGCTTCGCAGATTTCGTCGAGCACCGCTTCGACGAGTTCAGCCGATTCAGTGCGCGACAAGCCGACCTTCCGGTAAACTGCCTCGGCAAGGTCGGCGCGCGTAAGTGTCTTTCCCCCCATGCGACCGTCCCATCAGTTCAAAACATAAAATCGGCACAACAACGGCAGAGCCTAAGTAATTGATCCGGCAAGGTCAAGGACCGAAACCGGACCGTTTGGCACTTACCAGCGAACCAGGACAGCACCCCAGGTGAAGCCGCCACCCATCGCCTCAAGAAGCACGAGATCGCCCTTCTTGATGCGGCCGTCGGCGACGGCCACCGCAAGCGCCAGAGGCACCGAAGCAGCCGAGGTGTTACCGTGCAAATCGACCGTCACCACCACCTTTTGCTCCGCTATCCCGAGCTTCCTGGCCGAAGCGTCAATAATTCGTTTATTGGCCTGGTGCGGCACGAACCAGTCGAGATCATCGGCTGATATGCCGGCCTGCGAGAACGTCGCCTCGATGACGTCGGTGATCATGCCCACCGCATGCTTGAAGACTTCGCGGCCCTCCATCCTGAGCTGGCCGACCGTGCCCGTGGTCGACGGCCCGCCGTCGACAAAGAGCTTGTCCTTGTGCGCACCGTCGGAGCGCAGGCTGGCCGCCAGGACGCCACGGTCGGCGATCGAGCCAGTCCCCTCGCCTGCCTCCAGGACCAGGGCACCGGCGCCATCGCCGAACAGCACGCAGGTCGAACGGTCGCTCCAGTCGAGGATGCGCGAGAATGTTTCCGAGCCGATCACCAGGACGCGCTTGGCGAGGCCGCCGCGGATGTAGAGGTCGGCGGTGGCTACCGCATAGACGAAGCCAGAGCAGACCGCCTGCAGGTCGAAGGCAAAGCCGTGATGCATGCCGAGCCGGTTCTGGATCTCGACGGCGGTGGCCGGAAAGGTGTTGTTGGGCGTCGAGGTCGCCAGCACGATCAGATCGATGTCGGCAGGCGTCAGGCCGGCATTGGCAAGTGCGGCACGCGCCGCTGCTTCCCCCAGCGAGGCCGTCGTCTCGTCATCACCGGCGATATGGCGCTGGCGGATGCCTGTGCGCTGGGCGATCCACTCGTCGGAGGTTTCCACCATGCCTTCGAAATCGGCATTCTTCATGATTCGGCGGGGCAGCGCGGCGCCCGTGCCGCGCACGACTGATCTGATCAAAGTTCTTTCCTATTCCTTTGCGTCGATAACGACGTCGGATTTCCTAGATGTCAGGGCATGCGGGTTGCGCGCATGAAACAGATCGAGGTCGGCCTCGATGCGGTCAAGCAGATTGTTGCGCACCATGTCGTAGGCAAGCTCGATCGCCGCGGCGAAACCGTCCGAATCGGCACCACCATGGCTCTTCACCACGATTCCGTTCAGCCCCAGGAAGACGCCGCCATTGGAACGGCCGACATCCATCTTTTCGCGCAGGCGATCGAAGGCGCCCTTGGCGAAGACATAGCCGATCCTGGCCATCAGGGTGCGGCTCATCGCGGCGCGCAGATAACCCGCTATCTGGCGCGCCGTGCCTTCCGCCGTCTTCAGGGCGATATTGCCGGCGAAGCCCTCCGTCACCACGACGTCGACCGTACCCTTGCCGATATCGTCGCCTTCGACAAAGCCATGATAATTCATCGAGGCCATGTTGGCCTCGCGCAGCATGCGTCCCGCTTCCTTGACCTCTTCCTGGCCCTTGATCTCCTCGACACCGACGTTGAGCAGGCCGACAGTCGGTCGCGCGACGCCGAAGACGGAGCGCGCCATGCCGGTGCCGAGAATTGCGAAATCAATCAGCTGATGCGCGTCGGCTCCGATGGTGGCGCCGACGTCGAGCACCACGCTTTCGCCACGGGTCGTCGGCCACAGTGCGGCGATCGCCGGGCGATCGATGGTGGCCATGGTGCGCAGGCAGAACTTCGACATCGCCATCAGCGCGCCGGTGTTGCCGGCGGAGACACAGGCGTCCGCCGACCCTGCCTTGACCGCTTCGACGGCCTTCCACATCGACGACTTCCAGCGGCCATGGCGCAGTGCCTGGCTCGGCTTGTCGTCCATCCTGACCGCGATCTCGCAATGGAAGAACTCACTGACCTCGGCCAGCTTTGGGAATTTGGCCAGTTCAGGGCGCACCAACTCTTCACGTCCAAAGATGACGAAGCGGATGTCGGGACGGCGAGTCGCGACCGTCATGAGCGCTGGAATGACCACGGCTGGTCCGTGATCGCCGCCCATGGCATCGATGGAAATCCTGATCACGCGGTATTTATCTCACGGTTAGGCGGCAGGTCGCTTTAGTGATCGCGAAGGTTCGGCGAAAATAACGGTTTTGGGCTGCCGCACAACCGACTTTTCCGTCGCGGGCGAGGTTTTCAGGATTTTCCCAGCAAGGATCGCAGTTTTTGCTGAAATTCATTCTCCGCGGGTTCGGCCTCGCCGCCGGCACTCAGAGACGCGCCCTGCTTGCGTGGATAAGGGTCGATCGCCAGCCCGAAGAACTGTTCGGCGAGCGCGCCGACGTCGATCGTGTCTCCGGAAAATGTTTCGGGACCGTCCGGTCCGTCCGCGTCGAGCAGGATCTCGCCGCCGTCATCGAAACCCTGCCGTCCGAGCTTGGAGTCCTCGGGCAGCAACAGCGCTTCGATCGGCTCGTCGATATGAGCTTCGACAGGGTCAAGCGTGACGATGCAGGCCTGGGTGATGTCGGCTTCGACGCGACCGCTGACCTTCACGCCATTGCGCTTCCATGACGTCACCAGAAGCTCCGCGCGGTAGGCTTCGACCGAAAGCAGCCCGTGCTCCTCGGCCAGCGCCGCGCGCTGCGCGGCGTCGGCCTCGATCACCACCGGCAAACCCTTGTGCGGCAGGCGGGCAATGTTTGCGCGGAACGATACCGGGCTTTGCGGGTCAATGTGTTTCATTGATCAACCTCCGTTGGCGACGGGAAACGCCACCGTGCCGGAGACAATCGATTCGGATGGCTGCGCGGCCAGCTGATTGCAGGCGTCGGTGACATAATTGGCCAGCAGCGACGCTTGCGGCCAGGCGCCGGCGTCGGGCCGGACATTGCGGGCAAGGGCAGCGGTGAGCCCGTCACGGTCGTTTCTCTCCAGGGCATCGTCATAGGCGGCGGTTCGGCCATAAAACATTTTTGCCAGCTTTTTCATGCGTTTGGGCACGACGACGTCGCCAATGCCCAATTCCCGCAGCGAATGATCGACGTCGAGGAAGAACTCGTCGATCAGCACCTGGGCGACCTCTTGCGCCACGCCGTGCTCGCCGCGCAAGCGGTGCTGGAACAGGAACATGTGCAGCGACACCATCTCGAAACGGCCAAGCGGCGTGTCGGGCACATTCCAGTGGGAATAAAACACAGTCTGCCGCGCCGCCGCCACGATTTGTGCGTAAAGCGCCTCGGTGATAGCGCGGTTGGCATGGCGTTCGCGGCCAAAAAAGCGCTGGAACATTGGGGATGGTCTCCCGGGACCGTTTGTTGAAGTGGCCTTGTTGCATCGGCCAGCAAGCTGGTTTACCGGTTTTGCGGCCCAGCGCAAGTTGCGGCCAGCTAATGGAGTTGTTGTTGCGCGCGCTGAATTTCAAGTCGACCTTCTCGTCCCGGCCCGCCGGCGCGATCTCGCTGCTGGTGATCGTTTCGGCGTTGTCCGCCTGCCACACCTCCAAGATGATCGGTGACCTCAACCCGAGCGAGACCCTCACCCAGGGCTACGTCATCGACCAGCAGGCGATCGACCTGGTGCCGGTTGGCTCGAGCCGCGAGCAGGTGCTTCTGGCGCTCGGCACGCCGTCGACGACGGCGACCTTCGACAATGAGGCCTTCTATTACATTTCGCAGACGCGCAAGCGCTACGTCGCCTTCGACAAGCCGAGACTCATCGACCAGAAAGTGCTGGCGGTCTATTTCGGCGCCGACGGTCGTGTCACCCAGATCGCCAATTACGGCCTGAAGGACGGCAAGATGTTCGACTTCATCTCGCGCACCACGCCGACCGGCGGCAAGGACCAGAACTTCCTCAGCCAGATCATCAACGGCGCCAGCAAGCTGGCCCCCGGCCTCCCAGGTGGCGGCGCCTAATTCTCTTCGGCTTTCGTTCCGGAAGCCACACCATCTCAGGCGACCAAAGACCCGCGGGAGCGATCCTGCGGGTTTTTGTTACGGGGGATCGGTCGGGCAAGGCCCGCAGGCGAAGGGACGAAATGAAGGCGACCGTCGTAGCCGCAAACAAAAACCCGCGAGGATCGCTCCCCGCGGGTTTTGTCTTGTAGACCTGGCTAATCGCTTAGCCGTGCGCGAGCACGGCCAGCAGCAGCAACGCGACGATGTTGGTGATCTTGATCGCCGGGTTGACGGCCGGACCAGCGGTGTCCTTGTAGGGATCGCCGACCGTGTCGCCGGTCACCGAAGCCTTGTGCGCTTCGGAACCCTTGAGGTGCTTGACGCCGTTCTTGTCGACGAAGCCGTCTTCGAAGGACTTCTTGGCGTTGTCCCAGGCGCCGCCGCCAGAGGTCATCGAGATGGCGACGAAGAGGCCATTGACGATGACGCCGAGCAGCGAGGCGCCGAGGGCGGCAAAGGCGGACGCCTTCGAACCCGAGATCAGCAGCACGCCGAAATAGACGACGAGCGGCGCCAGCACCGGCAGCAGCGACGGGATGATCATCTCGCGGATCGCCGCCTTGGTCAGAAGATCGACGGCGCGGGCGTAGTTCGGCTTGGAGGTGCCGGCCATGATGCCCGGATCCTCGCGGAACTGCTTGCGCACCTCCTCGACGATGGCGCCCGCCGCACGGCCGACTGCCGTCATGGCGATGCCGCCGAACAGATACGGGATCAAGCCGCCGAAGATCAGGCCAGCGACGACATAGGGGTTGGAGAGATCGAAGGAGATTTCGCCCATGCCCTGGAAGTACGGATATTTGTCGCCATTGGCGGCAAAGAACTTCAGGTCGTTCGAATAGGCGGCAAACAGCACCAGCGCGCCGAGACCGGCCGAACCGATGGCGTAGCCCTTGGTCACCGCCTTGGTGGTGTTGCCAACCGCGTCGAGCGCGTCAGTGGAGTGGCGCACTTCCTTGGGCAGGCCGGCCATTTCGGCAATGCCGCCGGCATTGTCGGTGACCGGGCCAAAGGCGTCGAGCGCCACGATCATGCCGGCGAGGCCGAGCATCGTCGTGACCGCGATCGCCGTGCCGTAGAGGCCGGCGAGCTGATAGGTCGAGATGATGCCGCCGACGATGACGATCGCCGGCAGCGCCGTCGATTCCAGCGAGACCGCAAGGCCCTGGATGACGTTGGTGCCGTGACCGGTCACCGACGCCTGGGCGATGGAGTTGACCGGGCGCTTGTTGGTACCGGTGTAGTACTCGGTGATCACCACGATGAGACCGGTCACCACGAGGCCGATCAGGCCGCAGATGAACAGGTTCTTGCCGGTGATGGCCATGCCGGCAACGGTGCCGATCTCGCCCCAGCCAAGGGTCACCGAGGTGGCCACGCCGAGGCCGACGATGGACAGCAGGCCGGTGACGATCAGGCCCTTGTAGAGTGCGCCCATGATCGAGCCATTGGAGCCGAGCTTGACGAAGAAGGTGCCGACGATCGAGGTCAGGATGCAGGCGCCGCAGATGGCGAGCGGATAGAGCATCGCCGCCCCCAGAACCGCGGTGCCGCCAAAGAAGATGGCGGCGAGAACCATGGTGGCGACGACGGTCACCGCATAGGTCTCGAACAGGTCGGCGGCCATGCCGGCGCAGTCGCCGACATTGTCGCCGACATTGTCGGCGATGGTGGCCGGGTTGCGCGGATCATCTTCCGGAATACCGGCCTCGACCTTGCCGACGAGATCGCCGCCGACGTCGGCGCCCTTGGTGAAGATGCCGCCGCCGAGACGGGCGAAGATCGAGATCAGCGAAGCACCGAAGCCCAGCGAAACCAGCGAGTCGATGACGATGCGGTCATTGGGCTGAAGGCCCATGAAGTGGGTGAGGATGAGGTAGTAGATCGACACGCCGAGCAACGCCAGGCCAGCGACCAGCATGCCGGTGATGGCGCCCGATTTGAAAGCGATGTCGAGACCGGCAGCAAGGCTGTTGGAAGCCGCCTGCGCGGTACGCACGTTGGCCCGCACCGAAACATGCATGCCGATGAAGCCGGCGGCGCCCGACAGAACGGCGCCGATCAGGAAGCCGATGGCGGCGGTGATCGACAGCAGCCACCAGGCGAGCAGCAGCACGACCACGCCGACGATGGCGATGGTGGTGTACTGGCGCGCCAGATAGGCCTGCGCGCCTTCGCGGATGGCGGCGGAGATTTCCTGCATGCGTGCATTGCCCTGATCGGCCGCGAGGACCGAACGTGTCGCCCAGATGGCGTAAAGGATTGAAAGCAGGCCGCAGGCGATGACGACGGAAATAATTGTCATTGCCGGATTTTCCTCGATTGATGGCCCAAAAGAACCCCTCCCTGGGCCGTTGAGACTAAGACCGGATCCGTGCACGGAATCCGCCTCTTCGCAGCGGTGTATGCGAAACAGGGCTGCGAACGTCAAGATATTGTTCGGTTTTTGCCCGGCTTTCGCCCAAAAGGCATGGGCCACGAGACCGCCGCCGTCGGCATTGTGCTATTAGATCGATTGAAATCGGTCTTGACGCAACGCGTGGCTACTCTGCCTCCCTGCCCATGCGTCGCGCGGTGTAGCGCTCGATTGCCGACAGACCGTCATAGATCAGCACCGCAAGGGCTGCCACGATCAGGCCGCCCTGCAGGATGAAGGCGAGGTTGTTGGACAACAGCCCGGCGATGATCACCTCGCCCAGCGTCTTGGCGGCCACCGTCGAGCCGATGGTGGCGGTGGCAAGGCTGATGACAACCGACAGCCTGATACCGCCCAGGATGATCGGGGCGCTGAGCGGCAGCTCGACCTTGGTAAGCCTTTGCCAGCCGGTCATGCCGGCACCGCGCGCCGCCTCCATGACATTGGCCGGCAGCGTCGTCAGCCCGGTCAGCGCGTTCTCGAAGATCGGCAGCAGGCCATAGAGAAACAGCGCGATCAGCGTCGGCTTTTCGCCGAAGCCGACCGCCGGCACGGCAAGCGCCAGCACCGCCACCGGCGGAAAGGTCTGGCCGATGTTGACCAGGCTGCGCGACAGCGCAAGGAACTCGGCGCCGGCCGGCCTTGTGACCAGGATGGCCAGCGCGACAGCGATGATGGTCGCAGCCACAGTGGCGATCAGGACGATGCGCAAATGCATCAACGTCAGCGTCAGCAGGCTGCCCTGATTGTAGATCACCGGCGCATTGTTCTCGGTCAGCGGCTTCAGCAGCGGTTCGAACCAGCCGGGATTGGTGACAAAGGCAACGAGCAGCACCACCAAAGCAAGCCTGAGCAGCGATGGAAGCCAGGCTTTCATGCCGGCCTCGCCGCGCGTTTCACCAGACCGTCGACGGTGACGCGGCCAAGCGGCTTGCCGTCGGCGCCTTTGACCGGCAGCGCCGGCCGGCCCGACCACAACAGTTCAGCCAGCGCGTCGCGCTGGCTGGCATCGCCCGGGATCGCCTCGCCTTCGGCGGAACCCTTCTCCACGGCGTCGCGCACGCGGCCGAGCGATAGCAGCCGGAACGGCCTTTCGCTGGCGCCGACCAGGGTCTCGACGAAGGCACTGGCCGGGTTTGCCAGGATCTCCGCGGGCTTGGCGTATTGCACAAGCTTGCCGGCATCCATCACCGCGATCTTGTCGCCCATGTGCACGGCCTCCTCCATGTCGTGGGTGACGAGGATGATGGTGGTGCCGAAGCTCTTCTGAATCGCCAGCAGATCCTCCTGCGCCTTGGTGCGGATGATCGGGTCGAGCGCGCCGAACGGTTCGTCCATCAACAGGACGTTGGGCTCGGCGGCGAGCGCTCGGGCAACGCCGACACGCTGCTGCTGGCCGCCGGACAATTCGTGCGGGTAGCGCGGCCCGAAGGCTTCGGGATCGAGCTGGTAGAGCGTCATCAACTCGTCGACGCGGGCCTTGATGCGAGCCTTGTCCCAGCCGAGCAGCACCGGCACGGTGGCAATGTTCTGCGCTACCGTGCGATGCGGAAACAGGCCGTGGCCCTGAATGGCGTAGCCGATGCTGCGGCGCAATTCGTAACCGGGCAGCGAGCGATTGTCGGCGCCGTCGAGCTTGATGATGCCCGCGGTCGGCTCGACCAGCCGGTTGATCATGCGCAGCAGCGTCGTCTTGCCGGAACCCGACGTGCCGACAATGACGGCAATGGTGCGCGGCTCGATGACCATCGAGACGTCATCGACCACCGTTGTCGCGTCGTAGCGCTTGGTAATGCCTTCGATCTCGATCATGCCGTTTCAACCCTGCGCTTGGTGGCGGTCATTTCGATCACCGCGTCGAGAATGATGGCGGCGGCAAAGGCGAGCGCTACAGTCGGCACGGCGCCGAGCAGCACCAGATCCATCGCCGTCTGGCCAACGCCCTGGAAGACGAACACGCCAAAGCCGCCACCGCCGATCAGCGCGGCAATGGTGGCGAGGCCGATGTTCTGCACCAAAACGATGCGGATGCCGGTGAGGATGACCGGAAATGCCAGCGGGAACTCGACGCCGAACAGGCGCTGCCTGTCGGTCATGCCCATGCCACGCGCCGCGTCGTTGGCGGCGCGCGGCACGCCGGCGAGCCCGACCACGGTGTTGGCCACCACCGGCAGCAGCGAATAGAGGAATAAGGCGACGAAGGCCGGTGCCGTGCCGATGCCGCGAATACCGAGCGCCGCGGCCCCCGGCACATGCGTGGCGACCCAACCGAGCGGCGCGATCAGCAGGCCGAACAGCGCGATCGAGGGAATGGTCTGGATGATGTTGAGCACGTTGAGAACGCCGGCGCGCAGCCTTTCGACGCGATGGCAGAGAATGCCAAGCGGCAGGCCGATGATCACCGCAACAAGCAGCGAACCGAGCGCCAGCGTCACATGCTTGGAGCCTTCGGCCCAAAAACTGTCGGCGCGGTTGGCGTATTCCTTGAGGATCGACAGATTGTCCCAGCTTCCCGAGATCAACAGCAGGCCGATCGCCAAAGCCGCGACGACAAGCACGCCGACCCGCGCCAATGGCGACAGGTTCAGCCGTGTCAGCACATCGGCCAGCAACAGCGTGAAGGTGAAGATCAGTATCCAGAAACCGGAGGCCGGCGAAACCCTGGCAAAAGTGTTGCCGGGCGGCGTGAGAAATGTGCCGGCGACGCCGATCAGCAGTGCGAGCGCGGCAAGTGCCACCACACTGGCGGCAAGGCGCAGGACAAGCGGCGTCTTGAACAGCGCGACAAGTGCTGCGGCGACGACGATGGCGAGCAGAAGCGTTCCGGTCGTTGCCGGCAGCGCCTCGAGAATCGAGCGCGCCTGGCCGGGAACGATGCGGTTGGCACGGAACGTGGCAAAGGACGCGGCGAACGCCGCATAGGCTGCTATCGCGGCGATGACCACGCCGAGCTTGTCGAACCGGATCTGCACGCGCTCCCCCGTCAGTCGATCCGGCGCGCGACGAATGCGGCGCGCCGGAATCGTCCTACTTGAGGAAGCCGTTCTTCTTCAGGAAGTCCTCGGCGACGCCCTTGACCGGCTCGCCGCCGACCTGCACGCGCCCGTTCAGATCCTGCAGCGTGACGAGGTCGAGCTTGGCGAAGACCGGCTTCAGCAGCGTCTCGATCTCGGGATGTTCCTTCAGCACCGCTTCGCGGATGATCGGCGCCGGCTGGTAGACGGGCTGCACGCCCTTGTCGTCGTCGAGCACGACCAGTCCGGACGGCGCGATGCCGCCATCGGTGCCGTAGACCATGGCGGCATTCGCCCCGCTGGTCTGGTTGGCGGCGGCGGCGATGGTTGCCGCCGTGTCGCCGCCGGAGAGCGTGATCAGTTGCTCTGGCTTCAGCGTGAAGCCATAGGTGGTCTGGAAGGCCGGAAGTGCGGCCGCGGAATTGACGAACTCGGCGGATGCCGCCAGCACCACCTGGCCGCCGCCCGCGACATACTTGCCGAAGTCGGAAAGCGTGGCGAGCTTGTTGGTCTCCGCGACCTCCTTGCGTAGCGCGATCGCCCAGGTGTTGTTGGCCGGCGACGGCGACAGCCAGACGATCTTGTTGGCGTCGTAGTCGAGCTTCTTGGCCGTCTCATAGGCCTTGGCGGCATCCTTCCAGACCGGGTCGTCGGCCTTCTCGAAGAAGAAGGCGGCGTTGCCGGTGTACTCCGGATAGATGTCGATCTCGCCGGCAGTGATCGCCTTGCGGACCACCGGGGTGCCGCCCAGTTGGATACGGTCTGATGTCTTGATGTTGTTGGCATTGAGAACGAGCTGGATGATGTTGCCGAGCACGCCACCCTCGGTGTCGATCTTCGACGAGACAACCACCTGGGCGCTGGCGGAGGCTGCCGTGATGCCGAGCGCCAATGCCGCGCGGACCAGAACCTTGACTGAAAACATTGTGAAATCCCTTGCTGTGAACCGGAATGCGGCGGCCGCATATGAGCATGGCGTCAACGCCCCGTCGGGGCATACGGTTTCATAACAATGGGGATGGGCGCAATAATTTTGTTCGGCCAGCGGCGGCTTCGCCGGGACCATGCTGACAGCATCGTGTCAGGTCAAACGGCAATCCAGGATCAGGCGTCGGCTTTGCGAATGCCCGTCAGCTTGAGCGCGCCGAGGGCGACGAAGCACAGTGCGGTAACCGGGAAGACCATCCAGTTCAGCATGGTCCAGCCCCAGGCATTGTAGACCATGCCCGACATCAGTGAAGCGCAGGCGACGGCGCCGAACAGGACGAAATCGTGGAAGCCCTGCACCTTGCCCTTCTCCGATGGCCGATAGCTGGCCGCCACCATCGCCGTGGCGCCGATGAAGCTGAAATTCCAGCCAAGGCCAAGCAGGATCAGCGACGTCCAGAATTGCCACAGCGCCAGGCCCGACAAAGCGACGATGGCGCAGCCGATGAGCAGGACCAGGCCGATGGCGACGATGCGTTCGGCGCCGAAGCGATGGATCAGCGAGCCGGTGAAGAAGCTCGGCGCGAACATCGCCATGACGTGCCAGGAAATGCCGAGCGTCGCATCGTCCTCCGACAGGCCACAGCCAACCATGGCCAGCGGGGCGCCCGTCATGACGAAGCTCATCAGCGCATAGCTGCCGACAGCGCAGAACAGCGCAGCGACGAAGCGCGGCTTCGTGACGATTTCCGCCAACGGTCTTGCGTCGCTGTCGGCGATTTCCACCTTGCCAGATGCCTTCGCCGGCAGTCGCAGGAACGACAGGATGATGGCGCCGGCCGCGGCCAGCGGCAGGATGGCGGCGAACGAACCGGCAAACATCACCGGCGCGAACGATTCACGGGTGAAGATGACGATCTGCGGCCCGAGAATGGCGGTGATGATGCCTCCGGCCAGCACGAACGAGATGGCGCGAGCCTTGAACTCGGGCGGAGCATTGTCGGCGGCGGCGAAACGGAATTGCTGGACGAAGGCACCGCCGACGCCGATCACCAACAGGCCGAAGGCGAACAGCCAGAAGCTGCCGTGGAAAAGCGCTGCAGTAGCGACCAGACCGCCAAGCGCGGTAACGATCGTGCCGGTCATGAAGCCGCTGCGCTGGCCCATGCCGCGGATGATCGCCGCTGCCGGCAGCGCGCCGAGCGCCACGCCGATGTTGAAGCCGGTGATCGGCGCCGTCGCCAATGATTTGTCGGGACCAAGCAGATATTGCCCGGCCAGTGCCCCCATCGAGATGGCGATGGGTGCGGCCGAGCCGATGATCGCCTGCGAGGCGGCGAGGATCAGAGCGGTGCGACGCGCCTCCCTGCCCGCCCCGACGGCGATTGCCGTCACGATGCGTCCTTGCCGCGCCCCTCGCCACGCACCCGGCGAGACACACGGTCAAGCACGGCGTTGACCAGCTTCGGCTCGTCTTCCTCGTAGAAGGCCTTGGCGATGTCGACATATTCGGAGACGATGACGGCAACAGGCACATCCTCGCGCTTCATCAGCTCGTAGACGCCGGCGCGCAGAATGGCGCGCAGCGTCGAATCAAGCCTCGACAGCGGCCAGTCCTCGGTCAGTGCCTGGCGGATAATCGGATCGACGGTCTTCTGGTTCTCGACGACACCGGCCAGGATGGCGCGAAACCATTGTGCGTCGGCCTCGCGGTAGAGCGCGCCGTCGACTTCCTTGCCGAGACGAAAGGCCTCGTATTCGGCGGTGATCTCGAAGACGCCGCTGCCGGCGACATCCATCTGATAGAGCGCCTGCACAGCGGCCAGCCGGGCGGCGCCGCGCTTGTTGGCCTGGCGCACCGGTGGTCGGTCCTTGTCTCCGGATTGCGTCACGCCGGTCAGGCTCCGAGCCGTTTCTTGACGTCGATCATGGTGAGCGCGGCACGCGCTGCAAAACCACCCTTGTCGCCTTCCGTGCGCCGGGCGCGTGTCCAGGCCTGCTCGTCATTCTCGGTTGTCAGGATGCCGTTGCCGACGCAAATCGATTCCTGCACCGACATATCCATCAAGGCGCGTGCGGATTCGTTGGCGACAATATCAAAATGATGCGTCTCGCCTCGGATCACGGTGCCAAGCGCGACAAAGCCGTCATAGTCGGTGCCCTCACCCTCGGCGGCATCGAGCGCGAAGGAGATCACGGCCGGAATTTCCAAAGCGCCTGGCACGGTGACGACATCGTACTTGGCGCCGGCTTCGTCGAGCGCGCCCTTGGCGCCTTCGAGCAGCGCGTCCGCCAGATCATCATAGAAGCGGGCTTCGATGATCAGCAGCTTGAGTTTCTTGTTCCTGGGCATTTTTCGTCACGTCTCCGGCGGAGCCGGTGACTTAGGCCGAAGCCGACGAGTTCGCAAGCTTTCCGAAGGTGACCTAGGGTCGAAATTCCCGGGTAACCGCTTAGAGCCCTTCTTTCGCCGCTTCCACCAGGCGCGCCGCATAGCGGGCCATGGTGTCGATCTCGAGATTGAGGCGGTCGCCGACCTGGCGCTCGCCCCAGGTGGTCACGGTCAGTGAGTGGTGGATCAAAAGCACATCGAAGCGCATACCTTCCACCTTGTTGACGGTGAGCGAGGTGCCGTCGAGCGCGACCGAGCCCTTTGGCGCAATGAACTTCGCCAGATCGCGCGGTGCTTCAAGGGTAAAACGCACCGCATCGCCTTCGTCCTTGCGCTCGACGATCTTGGCCATGCCGTCGACATGGCCCGAAACGATGTGACCGCCGAGTTCGTCGCCGATCTTCAGCGCCCGCTCCAGATTGATCCGCGTGCCCGCTTTCCAGCCCGTCGCCGTCGTCAGCCTGAGCGCTTCTTCCCAGGCCTCGACCTCGAACCAGTGCGCGTTCGAGCCGCTGTCGGGCAAGGCGGTGACCGTCAGGCAGACACCGCCGCAGGAAATCGAAGCGCCAATGGCAATCGTCTCGGGGTCATAGGCGGTGTCGATGCGCAGCCCCACCCCTTCCCTGAGCGGCTTGACGGTCGCGACGGTGCCGACATCGGTGACAATTCCGGTAAACATCGGTGTTGATCCTAAATGTCTCTGATCCACTCGGCATAGCTGTCTTCGCCGAAACGCATGTCGCGAAGCTTGCGAAATCCTGCCGGGATATGGTCAGCATCGATGGGCGATGCAATGCCGTCACTACCGATCGCTTCCGGCCCCCGGAACAGCACGATGCGGTCGACCAGCCCATCGGCCAGAAAAGCACTGGCAACCTTGGCGCCGCCCTCGACCAGAACGCTGGCCATGCCGAGTGCGGCCAGATCCTCGAGCAGTTCCGGTAGTGCTACGCCGCCTTCATGCGTTTCTGTGCCGATGAAGCGCACCCCGGCGCGTTCCAGCATGGTCCGCCGATGCGGATCGGCCTCCAGGCAAGCGGCCACGTAAAGCGGCACCCGGTCCACGCCCGAAACCAGCTTCGAGGCCTCGGGCAACCTGATCTGGCGGTCGAGCACGATGCGCGCCGGCGAACGGTTCTCCAGCCCCGGCAAGCGCACCGTCAGAGCCGGATCATCCTCCAGTGCCGTGCCAATGCCGACCAGTATGCCGTCGGCCTCGGCCCGCATCAGATACACTTCGCGACGGGCGATATCGCCGGTGATCGACACTTGCCCTTCGCCTTGCCTGCCGATCTTGCCATCACTGGAAAGGGCAAGCTTGAGAATCACTTCGGGGCGCTTTCTCAACCATCGAATCAGATAGCCCGCCATCTGTTCGTCGGCTTCCGCCGCCAACACCTTCTCGACCACCTCGACGCCGGCGGCGCGCAGGATCGCGTAGCCCTTGCCGGACACGCGCGGATCGGGGTCGCTGGCGGCGCCGACGACGCGCGCGACACCGGCGCTGACCAGCGCATTGGCACAAGGCGGCGTGCGGCCATGATGGGCGCAAGGTTCCAGCGTGACATAGGCGGTGGCGCCGCGCGCCAGCGCGCCGGCCTCGGCCAGAGCCTCGGTCTCGGCATGCGGGCGGCCGCCGACAGCGGTCACGCCGGTGCCGACAATCATCGGGCCATTACCGTCGTCGCGCACGATCAGCGTGCCTACGGAAGGATTGGTCGCGGTGCGCCCGGCATTCTTCCGCGAAAGGCGGAGCGCCGCCGCCATGAAACGACGATCAAGTTCGGCCTGTCTGTCGCTTGCAGTCATGCTCAGCTGGCGTCCTCTTCACCCTTGATTTCGTCCCCCTTGAGCTCGCCGAGCAATTCGTGGAAATCCTTGGCTTCGCGAAAATTGCGGTAGACCGAGGCGAAGCGGACATAGGCGACATCGTCGAGCGACTTCAGCGCTTCCATGACCAGCCGGCCGACCTCGCCGGATGCCACTTCGGTCTCGCCGGAGCTTTCGAGCTGGCGCACGATGCCGGTCACGGCGCGGTCGATGCGCTCGGGATCGACATTGCGCTTGCGAACGGCAATCTCCACCGAGCGCAGCAGCTTGTCGCGATCGAACGGCACTTTGCGACCCGATTTCTTGACCACGACGAGGTCGCGCAGCTGCACGCGCTCGAAGGTGGTGAAGCGGCCGCCGCAATCGGGGCAGACGCGGCGCCTGCGGATCGCCGCGCCATCCTCGGCGGGGCGCGAATCCTTCACCTGCGTATCTTCTGACTGGCAATAGGGACAGCGCATGGAGAAGCCTTTGGTTGCGAATCTGGTGAGGCGAAAGGCTTAGAGGTTTTTGCAACGATGGCAAAGTATCGGCAACAGCCCCTTGCCTCTCAGAGATAGCGAGGCGCAAGCAAGATTGCCAGCGTCGCCAAAGCAGCCGGACAGCGTGCCGATGCCGTCAGGGGGCAACGTCGGTGGTCGGAAACCCGCACGATGTGCCGAGACTGCGATAGGCCTTGGTGAAGCCGTCCATGGATATGCTTCCAACCGACGTGTCGCCAAAGGCGACATCGAGCACCGATGCGCGACGCATGACACGCAAGAGCGCCAGGCTGGTCTTGGCCTGATTGTCCATGATCCAGCTGAGCCGGCCATTGACGGCGGCATCGGAATGGAGCTTGGCGGTGACGTGGCCCTTGTCATCGCCGAAGGTGGCAGCAACGGACTTGCCAGTCGGCAAAGCCTGGTTGCCGACGGAAATGGTCAGGGACGGGTAGGCATCCGGCGGCAATGCATCGCCGTTCGAGATGATGAGCGTCAGCGTACCGGTCTCGCCGCCAGCGCCGACAAAGGCGGTCGAGGCAGCGCAGGTCTTGCGGCTATCCTGACCGGTGTCGATCTCGTCGACCAAGGTCGACCATCTGCCGAAGGTTTCGAGCTTGGGTTCTGCCTGGGCGGGTGCCGCGGGCGCGGCCTGGGCAGGTGCGGGCTGCGTTGGCGCGGTTTGAGCGGGGGCGGTTTGTGCCAAGGCGATGCCGGACAACGGCAAGGCAATCAAAGCAGCCAAGGTGCCAGTTCGCATCATCAAGGCTCCTGTCGCAGGCTTGCCGCGACGACGCTTGTCGTCGCGACAAGGTGAAGAGACCTCTATCTCGTCAGCCGAGATAGGGATAGAGCGGAAAACGGTCGGTCAGCGCCACCACCTTGGCCTTGACCGCCGCTTCGACAGCGGCATTGCCCTCGTCGGAATTGGCGACTTTCAGACCATCCAACACTTCGGCGATCAGCTTGCCTATCTCGCGGAACTCGGCCTGGCCGAAGCCGCGCGTGGTGCCGGCCGGAGTGCCGAGACGCACGCCTGACGTGACGAAAGGCTTCTCCGGGTCGAACGGAATGCCATTCTTGTTGCAGGTGATGTTGGCACGGCCGAGCGCTGCCTCGGCGCGCTTGCCAGTGGCGTTCTTGGGGCGCAGGTCGACCAGCATCAAATGGTTGTCGGTGCCGCCGGAGACGATATCGAGACCGGTTTCCTTGAGGCTGGAGGCGAGCGCCTTGGCGTTGGCGGCGACGCTCTCGGCGTAGACCTTGAAGCTTGGCTTCAGTGCTTCGCCAAAGGCCACCGCCTTGGCGGCGATGACATGCATCAGCGGGCCGCCCTGCAGGCCGGGGAACACCGCGGAATTCATCTTCTTGGCGATGTCCTCGTCATTGCACAGGATCATCCCGCCGCGCGGGCCGCGCAGCGACTTGTGCGTGGTCGTGGTCACCACATGGGCATGCGGCAGCGGCGACGGATGCACGCCGCCCGCCACCAGGCCGGCGATGTGCGCCATGTCGACCATCAGGTAGGCGCCAACCGCATCGGCGATCTCGCGAAAACGCTTCCAGTCCCAGACGCGCGAATAGGCGGTGCCGCCGGCCAAGATCAGCTTCGGCTTGGTCTCGTGGGCGGTCTTCTCGATCGCATCCATGTCAAGCAGGTGGTCGTCCTGGCGCACGCCATAGGACACGACCTTGAACCATTTGCCGCTCATGTTGACCGGCGAACCGTGGGTCAGATGGCCGCCCGAATTGAGGTCTAGGCCCATGAAGGTGTCACCGGGCTGCAGCAGCGCCAGGAACACGGCCTGGTTCATCTGGCTGCCGGAATTCGGCTGGACGTTGGCGAAATTGCAGCCGAACAGCTTTTTCGCCCGCTCGATCGCCAGTTCCTCGGCGACGTCGACGAACTGGCAACCGCCATAGTAGCGCTTGCCCGGATAGCCTTCGGCGTATTTGTTGGTCATGATCGAGCCCTGCGCTTCCAGAACGGCGCGCGAGACGATGTTTTCAGAGGCGATCAGCTCGATCTCGTGACGCTGACGGCCGAGTTCGTTGCGGATGGCGCCGAAAATCTCCGGATCGGCGTCGGCCAGCGTGGTTTCGAAGAAGGATTCGAATTTGTTCGACACTGCCGCTGCTGTTGCCATGGCCTGAAATCCTCGGGTTCGGGGGCAATTTAGATTTATGCATGTCGTTGTCCAAACCGATGCACACTTTTGGGCGACATGCATTCGCCGCGCCATTAACACAGTTGTTTTCGCCCCGCCACGTTTGCGGCGCGAAATTTGCTGGCCGGATTGCGCCAAGAACCTATTCCGTTGGACCGCGAACGTCGATTTCGAAGCTTTCTGTCTTGCGATGGAATTCATGGGCAAGCAGGCTCATCATCAAATCGTCATACCAGACTCCATCCACCAACGCGGATTCCCGCTCGCGTCCCTCGACCACAAAACCGCACTTTTCATAAGCCCGGATCGCGCGCTTGTTGTAGGCGAGCACGCGGATCCCAATTCTGTGAAGTTGCATCTGTCCGAAGGCGTGCTTGAGCAAAAGCATGATCGCCTGGCTGCCCAAGCCGCGACCAAGACTGGCAGGATCGAATATTCCGATAGCCATCGAAGCTCGTCGGTCGCGGATGTCCACGCCATCAAGACGAATTTCACCGATGAAAGAGCCCTGGTGCTCAATCACCCAGGCGTAGTGATGCTCGGCGAGCGCCTTCAGCCATCTTGCCGCATCTTCCTCCGTAATCGGGCGCACATCTTCAAGGCTAGCACCAAACATCCTTGCAATGTCCATGTCTCTTCCAAGCAGAAGTCGGCTGCTGGCGTCTGCCTCGCAAGGTGGACGTAACCTGATGTTCATTGCCTCTAAAATTGGCACGGTCATGACCGTCTCTCATTGCCCATGGGCCACTATTTCCGTGCCTGTCGTCCCTTCAGCAAGGCCTCGGTAAGCGTGATCTCGGTGAACAGCGCCCGCGCCGCATGGTCGTTGATCTCGCCGCTACGCAGCATGGCGCGCACGGCCCTGCGTTCGGCCTCGATGCCGGCGAGCCTGAGCTCGAGTTCCAGCCGACCGGCTTCGCGTGCTGCGGCGCGCGCTTCATCGGCTTCGTCGGAAGCAGCAATGCGGCGCCGGTAGCCGGCGACAATGTTGTCGGCGGCGGCCAGCCGGGCGCCGGGCACCTCGCCTCGGTCTTCGGTGTCGGTTGCGGCGATGCTCTCGATGCGGGCGATGGCCGCCTTGGCCGCGCCGACGCGCGCAAGCCGCTCCTCGGCGGCACCGGCATCCTCTCCGGGCTCGACCAGCCCCCTGGCGATCTTCGGCAAGGCGAGACTGGCGACGACCAGCGAGCAGATGATGACGCCGGCGGCCAGGAAGATGACCAGGTCGCGCGCCGGAAAGGGCGAACCGTCCGGCATGGCGAGCGGCAGCGACAGGATGCCGGCCAGGGTGATCGCGCCGCGCACACCGGCGACCGAACCGGCAAGCCGCACGCGCAGCCCAAACGGCTCCACCTTGCGCTTGCCCAGCCGCGCCGCGATCCCAGCCGCGATATCGCCGACCCAGATCCACAGAAAGCGCAGCGCGATCAGGCACAGCGTCAGCGCGATGACGGTCGCGACCGGCTGCACGATCGGATGCATGCTCATGAGTTCCGGCGGCACATGGCGGATGATGTCGGGAAGCTGCAGTCCGAGCACGATGAAGAGAGCGCCGTTGAAAACGAAGGAAAGCGTCGTCCACAGCGACATCGTCTGGATGCGAGCCGAGACGCCGAGGAAACGAAACACGCCGGAACCACCGGTCAGCAGGCCGGCGGTGACCGCCGCCAGGATGCCGGAAGCGCCGATGTGCTCGGCGCCGAGATAAGCGATGAAGGGCAGCAGGATCATCACCAGCACCTGCGCCTCGGCCGGCACGCCGCCGATGCGGTTGAGCAATTGCAGCAGCTTGGCGGCGACGAACAACGCCGCCACGCCGATCAGGATGCCGGCGGCGACGGCATAGAGGAAACTCAGGGATGCCGCGGCGAAGGAAAAGCTGCCGGTCAGCGCCGCCGCCACGGCAAAGCGAAACATGACCAGTCCCGAAGCGTCGTTGAGCAGGGACTCGCCTTCCAGAATGTGCATCAGCCTCGCCGGAACCAGGTTCTTGTCGACGATCGAGGACACCGCCACCGCATCGGTCGGCGACAGCACCGCGGCGAGCGCGAAAGCGACGACCAGCGGAATACTCGGCACCAGCCAGTGCAAGGCATAGCCGAAGCCGACGATGGTGAAGAAAACGAGCCCGATGGCAAGGTCGAGTATCGGTCCGCGCAGTGCCAGCAATTCACGCTTGGGCGCGCCATAGGCATCGCCGAACAGCAGCGGCGGAATGAACACCAGCAGGAACAGTTCCGGATCGATCTCGACATGGATGCCGCGCACCGGCCAGGCGAGTGCGGCGCCTATGGCAATCTGCAGCACCGGCAACGGCACCCGCACCAGGCGCACCAGCGCGCCGGAAACGGCGACGAAGACGAGCACAACCAGAATGAAGACGGCGACATCCATGGCCCGGTTCCAAACTTGTCCGCGGACCATGCGCAAAGCCGGCCGATCCGTCCAGCCGCCCTGTCCCGCGAAAGCGCAACGAGACCCGAGCAACGAAAAAAGGCCGCCCTGATCGGCGGCCTTTTCTGTAAAATGATCAGATATTTAAAGCGACGAGGTGATCTGCAGCTCGTTGGCGCCGTCGAGCGCGTAGACGTCGTCGCGGAACTGCACCACGCCCGGGCCTGTCGACCAAGCCGAGAGATAGAGGAAATGCACCGGCACCGGGTTGGTGATCTGGATCGGCGTGTTTTCGCCGGTCTTGATCGCCGCCTCGAAATGCTGGCGGTCCCAGCCGGGCGTGTCGCGCAGGATCCAGGTGACGAGGTCGCGCACATTCTGCACGCGCACGCAGCCCGAGGAATCGAAGCGCATCATCTTGCCGAACAGGCTCTGCTGCGGCGTGTCGTGCATGTAGACGCCGTCCGGGCTCGGGAAATTGATCTTGACCGAGGCCATGGCGTTGCCAGCGCCCGGATCCTGGCGGAAGCGATACTTGGCGGCGTCGTCGGTCGACCAGTCGACATTGAGCGGGTCGACTTCGCTGCCGTCCGGCGCGAACAGGCGAATATGGCTGTCCTTCAGGTAGTTGGGGTCCTTCCGCATCAGCGGAATGATATCCTTGCGCACGATCGAGACCGGCGCATTCCAGTACGGATTGACGATGATCTCGTTGATCTTGGAATTGACGATCGGCGTCTGGCGATCGATCTTGCCGACGATCGCGGTGTGGCGAAGCACGACGCGGTCGTTCTCGACGGCTTCGACCTGCGCGGCCGGAATGTCGACCAGAACATAGCGGCTGCCAAGCGTGCCGGCCTTCTCCTTCAGCCGCTGCAGATTGGTCTGCAACTGGCCAAGGCGGATCTGCGCCGAAACGTTTATCGCCAAGTAGGTGTATTTGCCCATGGAGCCGTCGGCGGGCAGGCCGTGACGCAACTGGAAGCGCTTGACCGCCGAGTCGACATAAGAGTCGAAGGCCGTCGAAATTCCGGCGCTCTGCGACAGGTCGCCGGAGACCATCAGGCGCTTGCGCAACGGCACGACATCCGGGTCATCGACGCCGAGCTGCAGCTTCTTGGTCGCCGGGACCTCTACCCAGCCGCCCTGCGCGGCAATGTTCTGATATTGCGCCACCGCCTGCTCGGTAAAGGCGACGGTCTGTGCGCTAAAGATCGGCAGCGTCGAGGCCACCTTGCCGCCCTCGCTGGCACGGGCGTCGAACTGGTCATCCCAATTGCCGCGCGCCGAGGATTTCAGGATATCACCGATCACATCCTGCGCATTGGCGCCGCCGGCGACCATCGCGGCTGCGAGCGCGGAGGCTCCGGAAAGGAAAAAACGGCGGCTGGTTCTCATGGACGTTCCAGACATTCTTGTAGCGTTCGATCTGCTGCATTCGGTTATCAGGGCGATCTTGCCCGCACTCTAAAGTTGGCAATCTTAACAATTAGCCAACCATGTCCGTATCAGTCCGGCCACAAACGCTCGAGCCGCGATACGGTTCCGGGTGAACGCACGGCCTTCACCACAGCATCACCGGCATCCTCGGTTCCATTGGAATATGGCGGCAACGTGGCTTCCGTCCGAATTTGGCCCGGCCGACGCGGCGAAATGAAAGGCCCGTGCTTTTTCGGCACCGATCCGCGATCGTCGGCCCAATATCGACCGATGAACCACCAGCCCATGATGATACACTTACAAGCTCGCCCAACACGGGAATGAGACCATGCCTGGTGTCCTTTCAGTCGTCGCGGCCTTCGCATTGGCCGCAGCTCCGAACGGCAGCGCTCCGACGCCGGAGGAAACGGTCGCCTATTTCGTGCATGGCCTGGAACAGGGCGCGATCCCCAAATACGGGCAGCAGGCCGACGAACCGCTTAAGCAGGTTTCCCGATCGCCGGCGGTGTTCACCAGCACTGGCCCCAACGAGGTCGGCGACAGAACCGAAACGCTGAGATTCACGGTGACGAAGCTCAGCGCGTGCAGCTACAAGGCGGAACAGCAGTTCGAGGAGGACGGCGAACCCTATTATCGCCTGACCTACACGCTGGACTTGAGTGCCGTCACGGCCATTGGCTTCGACAATCCGCCGGCCACCATCTCGCTCAAGGGGCTGACCAAGAGCTGCACGACCGACACCGACGGCAGCTGCGATCTGACCAGTGAGCCAGAAGCGACCGGCCCGTTCTTCGGCGAGCCGCGCAAGGCCGAACAGGCGCTTGCGTATTTTCATGAAAAATTCTGCCCGCTGAAGCCGTGATCCTGCTGACTATCTCATGATCCTCAGCGTGGCGGTTCAACACTTGGGTCCGGACCTGGCGGCGCCTTCAATTCCGAACATCGTTGCAACACCTCATGCTGAGGATAGCGCAGAACTTTGCTGTCCTCCAGTTTGAGCAACAGTTCCCGTCTCTTGTCCGTGCTCTCACCGTCGGTACACGTCATGTCCAGGATGACGACATCCAGGCGGTTGATCTTCTGGATTTTGTCCAACGTGCAGCGGACCTCCCACATCTCCACTGCCTTGCCGGTAAACGTCACGATTGAGTCATTGTTGTCACATTGGGAGCTGCCTTCCGTGGCGAAAGAATCCTTCCACCACTCCTCGGCGAAAGCCGTTTGCGAGACCAACCAAAGCACTGCGGCAACCGAGCAAATCTTCGAGCGTTTTCCCAGATCCATCATGCGCCCCCTCCAGGCCGAGACATTAGGCACTGCTGCAGCGAAAGCAAACCTGGCACGGATAGTGCCTACTTGGGCTTTGGGATCGGGAAAAGAGAAAAGGGCCGATGCCTTTCGGCACCGGCCTTGACCAGAGGTCGACATTTCGGCCGCGCTTCTGTGGCGCGGGCCGGATCCGATGTGCCGGTTACATCCGGTAGGCGATGGTATCGTTCCAGAAGCGGTCGAGCCGCTGCAGGGCACGGTTCATCTGCTTGAATTCCTCGGTGTTGATGCCACCAACCTGCTCGATCGAGCCGACATGGCGCTCATAGAGGCCGGCGACGACGTCCGCCACCTCGTTGCCCTTCGGGGTCAGCGAGACGCGAACCGAACGGCGATCAATGCGCGAGCGCTGGTGGTTGATGAAGCCGAGATCGACCAGCTTCTTCAGATTGTAGGAGACGTTGGAGCCGAGATAGTAGCCACGCGAACGCAGCTCGCCGGCGGTCAGCTCGGAATTGCCGATGTTGAACAGCAGCAGCGCCTGGATGGCATTGATGTCGGAACGGCCGTTGCGGTCGAATTCGTCCTTGATCACGTCAAGCAGGCGGCGGTGCAGCCGCTCTACAAGCTGCAGCGATTCCATGTACAGCGAGCGGATAGCCTCGCGGCGGTCGTCGGATACGTTGGCGGTCTTCGCCGCCGGACGCGAATTGATCATTGTCTTTGCCTCTCGTTTGTCGCCCTGGTGATTTTTTGTTTTTCACCTTGATCGCGACACTATCGAATACTCATAAAATTCGACTTAAACGCTAGGGCTAACAAGAGCTTACCGGTAAGAGGTTTCGAAAGAGGCTTAACGAACGGTCACCCGAGCAAGGACAATTAACCTAAAGATTTCGCCAACAATTGCGGGGTTGAATCCGGGCAGCCGCCAGGCCGCCAATGCGCTCAAGGGCTTAGTGCCGTACCGGTCGTTTCTGCAGCCAGATGATCACCCGGAAAACGATATAGAGCAGCGCCACCGCCGTATGCGAGATGACGATGAGTATGCGGTGGCCGAAAAGTTCGGGAAAACCGGCATACATGACGATCTCGGTCGCCGCGCAAATGAACCAGATGACCGGCCCCCAGGACGCCAGCATCCACAGGCCGGCGGCGGCGAAGGGGAAGAACACGGCGAGCACCACCGCCGCCACCTGCCAGTGCACGGGCATCAGATCGAAACGCCATAGGGGGCCCGGATAGAAGCCGATCAGCTTGATCCAGTAGAGAATGCCGAACAGCAGGCAATAGCCTGATATGACGCGCTGGAACCAGGCGAAGATCACCTCCACCCCCGAGGGCTGCAGCACGACGCGTCTCGAGGTCACCTCGCTCACAGGTCGAGCTCCCGGTCGCCCAGCGAGGCGAAATAGGCGTCGACATCCGCCTCGCTGACCGCATCCAGGCGCTCCGGCCGCCATTGCGGCTTCGAACCCTTGTCGATGATGACGGCGCGGATACCTTCGTAGAAATCATGGCCGGCGAGCATCCGGTTGAGGATGCGGAACTCCATCTTCATGCATGCGTCCATGGACAGGGTCAGCCCGGCGCTGATCTCGCGCCAGGCGACGCGCAGGCTGGTCGGCGAGCGTGTCCGCAACGTCGCCAGCGCCTTTGCCGCGAACTCGTCGGCGCCTGCTGCCCGTTCCAGACTGTCGATGACGGCATCGAGCGATGGCTGTGAAAAATGACGGACGATCGCTTCCAGTGTCGGCCTGTCGGTCTCCCGCCTTGCCTGAAAGAAGAAACCGCGCAGCACCGACTCCGGATCGCCGGTCAGCGTCAGCCGGTCGAGGAAGCCGCCCTGGTCCTCGGCCTTGATGGTGTGGGTGGCCAAGCCCGACCACAGCGCGTCGCCATAGCGGATGCGATTGCCGGTCAGCGCCAGATACATGCCGAAGGAGCCGCCGAGATCAGGCAGCAGATGGCTGGCGCCGACATCCGGAAAAAAGCCGATGCCGACCTCCGGCATGGCGAACTGGGCATTCTCGGTCATCACCCGATGCGAGCCGTGGAAGGAGATGCCGACGCCACCCCCCATGACGATGCCGTCGATCAGTGCGACGTAAGGTTTCTTGAAGCTGTTGATGCGGGCATTGAGCCGGTATTCATCGGCGAAGAACTCGACCGGCGGCTTTCCAGCCCTGCCGGCCTCATAGACATGCAGGATGTCGCCTCCCGCTGAAAACGCCCTGCCTTCGGCCTTGACGACGACGACATCGACACCCTGGTCGGCCTCCCAGGCGGAAAGAGCAGCGTCGAGCGCCCTGATCATGCGGTGCGTCAAGGCATTGAGCGCCTGCGGCCGTGTCAACGTGACGACGCCGGCCCGGCCCAGATGTTCGAAGCGGATCTCGTCGCCTCCGCCAAAATCCATCGTGAAAGAATCCCTCCCCCGCGCCGCCGGGACTGAAGTGCTAAAGCGTGGCGCATGGGTGCGTCAATGCCAAGCCGGCCATCGTGCGCCTGTTTGGATCTCTGGAGAGGTAAGGCGCCATCCTTTGCACCCCGGCCAAATGGGTGCAACTTGTCCGTCTGTAAGGCTCAGGACGAACGCATGATCCTTGTTACCGGAGCGTCGGGATATGTCGGAGGCAAGGCGCTTGCGGCGTTGCAGTGCCAGGGCTTGCCGGCGGCCGGCATGGTCAGGAACACCGGCAAGCATGCGGTGAGCCTGCCTGCCGAAACGCCGTTGCGGGTCGCGGACTACGACGATCCGAAAAGTTTGTTGCGGGCATTCGAAGGCGTCTCGACGCTGCTGCTCGTCTCGAGCGACGGAGACGGCCGGGACGTCCTTCGTCACCACGCCAATGCCATGGAGGCGGCCGTTTCCCGAAACGTACCGTCAATCGTCTTCACCAGCATCATCGATATCGATGCGGACTCGCCGTTCTATTTCACGCCCGTCTACAGGGACGCGGAGCGCAGGCTGCGTGAAAGCGGGCTTGCCTGGACGATCCTCAGATGCGGCCTGTATTCGGATCTGGTTCTTGATAGCTGGATCCTGCCCGCCCTTTCATCAGGGGTTCTTTCACTGCCCACGGGCGCTGGGCAGGTTGCACCTGTATCGAGAAACGATGTCGCGTTGGCAGCGGCGGCCGTGGTCGCGTCACCAATGAAGCACGCGGGAAAAACCTATGAATTGACGGGACCGCGGCCGCTGTCGTTTCACGACCTCGCCGAGGCCGCCGGTTCGGCTTTTGGCCGCCCTCTTGAGTTCATTGCCTGTTCGCCGGCGGATTATCTCCAGTGCGCCTGGGCGGAAATGGAGGACCCATGGCCGCATGCCTTTTCGACCTTGTGCCGATCGATAGAAGAAGGCCGCTACCAAAGGGTGACGGACGCGCACCAGCATTTGACCGGGCACCCTCCAACCGACTTCAGAAAGTTCGTTGAGGACGCCGCCGCGTCCGGATCTCCGTGCCGAAGCCAAAACTGAGCGGCGGAGCGCCGTCTTGGCCACCGGCGACACCCGGTGATAGAGATTGGCCACCAACCCTCGAACCCGACGGTGAGCCATGCCGCAGTTTTTGCGCCTTGCCCTTGTTCTGGGTGGCCTGCTGGCCCTCTGCGCCGCCAGTGGTCCGGCCACAGCGGCTGATATCGACGACCTCTACCAATCACAGACCATCGTCACCGGCCAGGGCGAGCCGAACCGCGAGGCCGGCTTCAAGATCTGCCTCGATGCGGTCCTGGTCCGGGTTTCCGGCGATCAGCGCTTGCTGGCGAGACCCGAGATGACGGCGCTGCGCGACAAGGCCGGCAGCTTTGTCACCGGTTTCCGCTATCGCGACCGCATGGAAGGCATTCCGGTGCATGACGAACAGGGCACGCACGACCGGCCGCACGACCTCTTCTGCCAATACACGCCGACGACGATCGACCCGGTGCTCTCTTCACTCGGCAGCAAGCCGTGGCTGACCGAGCGGCCACGACTTGCGGTGTTTTTGGCAACCGAGCAAGGCATCCGGCATTTCGCGCTCGATGCCGATGACGAGCGCGGCGAATTGATGCGCGAATCGTTTGGCAATGCGGCCTTGCCGCTGGCCATGCAGGTAGCCTTCCCCAGGGCAGCGCTGCTGTCGCAGGCCGGGCTGGATGACAAGACGCTGCGCGACGCGGACATGGCGAAGCTGGATACGGTTGCGACAAAAGCCGGCGCCGATCAGGCGCTTGCCGGAAGCATCGTCTGGAGTGACAAGGAGTTCGGCTGGATCGCCGACTGGCGGCTGGCCATGGGCGGCAAGACCTATAGCTGGCAGGTGCGCGGTGTCTCCTTCGACGAGGCTTTCCGCGTCGCGATTAGAGGCGCGGCGCAGGTTCTGTCAGGCAATGGGCAACCCTAGGACAGCCTGGCACAAACGTGTCGCATTGGTCAGCGGCAAGGGCTCGTGGTAAAAAGCCGCCGAACGAGAGTTTTGGCGATGAACAAATTCACCCCGACAAAGCCCGCCGGCGCGCGCAGCGTCGACGACATCACCGGCAGCCGCCGCTTGCGCCGTATGCGCAAGGCCGACTGGTCGCGCCGTCTCGTGCAAGAGAACCGGCTGACGGTCGACGATTTGATCTGGCCGATCTTCGTCGTCGACGGCAAGAATGTCCGCGAGCCGATCGCCGCCATGCCGGGCGTTTTCCGCCTGTCTATCGATCTCGCCGTCAAGGAGGCCGAGCGCGCGGCAAAGCTCGGCATTCCGGCACTCGCCACCTTCCCCAATGTCGACATCGCGCTGCGCGACCAGACCGGCTCGCACATCCTCGACCCCGACAACGTCATCAACCGCGCCACCCGGGCGATAAAGGACGCCGTGCCGGAAATCGGCATCATCACCGACGCCGCACTCGACCCGTTCACCAGCCACGGTCATGACGGCATCCTGCGCGACGGCATCATCGTCAATGATGAGACGGTGGAACAGGTAACCGCTGCAGCCGTCATCCAGGCGGCGGCTGGCGCCGACATCATCGCGCCGTCCGACATGATGGACGGCCGCATCGGCGCCATCCGCGACGCACTCGACGCCAACGGCTTCCAGGACGTGGCGATCATGTCCTATGCGACCAAATTCGCCTCGGCCTTCTACGGCCCGTATCGCGAGGCGGTCGGCACCGCCGGGCTGCTCAAGGGCGACAAGAAGACCTATTACATCGACCACGCCAATTCCGACGAAGCGGTGCGCGAGGCCGAACAGGATATCGCCGAAGGCGCCGACATGCTGATGGTCAAGCCCGGCCTGCCCTATCTCGACATCATCCGGCGGCTGAAGGACGAATTCCAGATGCCGACCTTCGCCTACCAGGTGTCGGGCGAATATTCGATGATCAAGGCGGCGGCCGCCAATGGCTGGATCGATGGCGAGAAGGCGATGCTGGAATCGCTGCTCGCTTTCAAGCGCGCCGGCTGCGACGGCATCCTCACCTACTTCGCGCCTGAAGTGGCGACGATGCTGAAGGAATAGTTTTCTCTTCCCACCGATGGCCGGTCGCAGCGGGCAATGCCGGCGCCCTCCTCGATCTCCATGAACAATTGCCGGCTTCCGGACGGGTGCCCGAGCGAAGGTCGTTGGACCAATCGCCCGGGGTTTGCTGCATCCACAAAAACCGCTTGCAATTCGCAATCAGTTTGCTACTGCTTGTACAACTGGTTATGGAGAAGACGGTATGTCCAAACTTCGCGTCAATGCTTTCACCCTGTCGCTCGACGGCTACGGCGCCGGTCCGGATCAGGATCTACAAAACCCACTCGGTGTCGGCGGGGAAGCCCTGCACAAATGGGCCTGGAGCACCCGCACTTTCCGCAAGATGTTCGGCGAGGAAGGCGGTGCGACCGGCACTGACGAGGACTTTGCGGCGCGCAGTTTCGAGAATGTCGGCGCCTGGATCCTCGGCCGTAACATGTTTGGGCCGATCCGGGGCGAATGGCCTGACGACAGATGGAAAGGCTGGTGGGGCGACAACCCGCCTTACCATGTGCCGGTTTTCGTGCTGACCCATCATAAGCGCGAATCGATCGTCATGGAGGGCGGCACGACCTTTCACTTCGTCACCGACGGCATCCATTCGGCGCTTGAGCAAGCGAAGGCGGCGGCTGATGGCAAGGACGTGCGGGTCGGCGGTGGCGTCGCCACCATCCAGCAATATCTCCAGGAGAAATTGATCGACGAGATGCATCTGGCGATCTCGCCGGTGCTGCTTGGCGCCGGCGAGAAGCTTTTTGCCGGCCTGGAGATGCCCAGGCTCGGTTACCACTGCAGCGAGCAGGTCGCGACGCCGCTCGCCACCCACGTGGTCATCAGGCGTGCCTAGGTCTCCCCCTCCCTTGCGGGGAAAGACGCTCAGTACTTCTCCGGCACGTAGAGTTCGCGCGGCAGCGTCTGGCGCTCGTATTCGGGATTGAAGACGCGCTCGGGCAGCGTGATCTCCTCGTGCGGCACCTCTTCATACGGGAGTTGCTTGAGCAGATGATCGATGCAGTTCAGCCGCGCCCGCTTCTTGTCGTTGCCCTCGACGATGAACCAGGGCGCCTCAGGAATGTTGGTGCGGGCAAAGGTCTCTTCCTTGGCCTTGGTGTACTGCTCCCAGCGTACGCGCGACTGCAGGTCCATCGGCGAAAGCTTCCACTGCTTCATCGGATCGTGGATGCGCATCAGGAAGCGCATCTGCTGCTCCTCGTCGGTGATCGAGAACCAGTATTTGACCACGGTGATGCCCGAGCGGACCAGCATGCGCTCGAACTCCGGCACGTCGCGGAAGAATTCCTCGACCTGATCGGGCTGGGCAAAACCCATCACGCGTTCAACGCCGGAGCGGTTGTACCATGAGCGGTCGAACAGCACGATCTCGCCGCCGGCGGGCAGATGCGGCACATAACGCTGGAAATACCATTGCGACTTCTCGCGCTCGGTCGGCGCCGGCAATGCCACGACACGGCAGATGCGCGGATTGAGCCGCTGGGTGATGCGCTTGATGACACCGCCCTTGCCGGCAGAGTCGCGGCCCTCGAAGACCACCACCAGCTTCTTCTTGTGATAGGCGACCCAGGACTGCAGCTTGATCAATTCGGATTGCAAGGTGATCAGGTCACGAAAATATTGCATCCGATCGATCGAAGGCGGATGCGAGTTCTTGTAGATCTTCGCGATCTCCATCGACAGCGCCGGCTCCGACATTTCGAGCTCATAGTCTTCATCGAGCGTGTCGGCGAGTTCGGCTTCAAGCCAGTCCTTGGCGGGAGAATTCTGTTTTAGCTCGGTCATTTCAGCTGCTCCGCTTGCAAGCCTTGTCGATCCACGTCCGGCGCCCAAACCCTTGGCTTGCGTCCCGGAGTGGCAACACCTGAGCCGACTTCAATATAGACCGGCAATGACGGTTTTATTGCAGACTGAGCACGATTTCCGCCGCTGCAAATCCCGCGAGGCATGATCGATCCGTCGCCGTGGCATGTCGACGAGCGGTCTAAATTGTCCTACAAATGCGGCAGGCCCGTCCGGGCGCTGCCTTTCAACAACAAAATCGCGAGGACTGACATGGAATACCGCACCCTCGGCCGTTCCGGCTTGAAAGTTTCGACACTGACCATGGGCACGATGACCTTCGGCGGCGCCGGCGCGTTTTCGGCCGTCGGCAAGACCGACCTCGAAGAAGCACGCCGGATGATCGATCTCTGCATCGATGCCGGCATCAATGTCATCGACACCGCCAATGTCTATTCGAACGGCATTTCGGAAGAGATCATCGGCGAAGCGCTCGGCGGCAAGCGCAAGGGCGACGTGCTGATCGCCTCCAAGGCGCGGATGCGGATCGGCAACGGTCCGAACGATGAAGGCCTGTCGCGCTATCACCTGATCCGCGAATGCGAGAAGAGCCTGAAGCGGTTGAAGACCGACGTCATCGACATCTACTTCCTGCACGAATGGGACGGCACGACACCGCTCGAGGAAACCATCGCCGCGCTCGACACGCTGGTTGCCCAGGGCAAGATCCGCTATGTCGGCTGCTCCAATTATTCCGGCTGGCAAGTGATGAAGGCGCTCGGCATCAGCGACAGCCATCACCAGCCTCGCTTCGTCACCCAGCAGATCCACTACACGCTGGAAGCGCGCGAGGCGGAATATGAATTGCTGCCGATTTCGGTCGACCAGGGGCTCGGCGTGCTGGTCTGGAGCCCGCTTGCAGGCGGATTGCTGTCTGGAAAATACCGCCGCGACAGCCCCACCGCGCGCCAGCTCGCCGGCTGGTCCGAACCGCCGATCCGCGACGAGGACCGGCTCTGGCGGATCGTCGATGTCCTTGTCGAGATCGGCACGCAGCGCGGCGTGTCGGCAGCGCAGGTGGCACTGGCCTGGCTGCTCGGCCGGCCGGCGGTCAGTTCGCTGGTGATCGGCGGCAGGAGCGAAACGCAGTTCCGGGACAACATCGCGGCGGCAAGCCTGGTGCTCACCGGCGAGGAGCGTGAACGCCTCGACGCGGTCAGCCGGCCGCCGGTGCTCTACCCCTACTGGCACCAGCAACTGACGGCAAGGGACCGCTTTGGCGCCGCCGATCTGGTTCTCGATCGCAGCGGCGTGTGACCACAGGTTTCGACGAGGAACCCGACGGAGGAAGCCCGCCGGCACTTAACCCGTGATATAACGCCAAACCTCGGGATCAGGCTCGATCTGGCCGCTGAGCACGAAGTATTTGTAGAGCACGAGCAGGGAGATCGCCTGCTCGGCCTGCTCGTTGGCAAATGTCCGGCAATAGGCATTCGCAGCAGAGATGATGCGTTCGGCCTGCGCCGGATGCCGCTCGAAGTATGCGACGCGCTCCGAAAGGTTGGAGAAATCCGCTTCGAGTGGCACATAGTGGACGTTTGCCTCGAGCTGGTTTTCCGCGAACCATGTCTCGTATGTCGGTGGCGGCATCAAGCAGAGCGAGTTCGAATTCATGATCCATTTGAGGTTGGTCGCCACGTCGATGCCTTCGAGCGAGACGATGTAGCGATAGCGCTGATGCTGGCCGATGCTCAGATAGGGTTTGCTATACGCAACCGGCGCATTCGGCTTGTGTGAGCCGGCGTCGCAGAACGGCAAGTCGCGCACTGCGTCCAGAAACCTCGTCCGTATCGGGTTGTTGAGATCACCGCGCCAGACCACGGACGGGCGCTTGTCGGCGAATGCGGTTGCGTCGGCAGGCATGTGGAAATGACGAAACTTGTCGAGCTTCATGATGACCGCATTGCTGTCCTGCGCACGGATAGGCCGATCCTTGACGATCGACGGCACCTTCGGCACCTCGACGATGTCGCCGAATTCCACATCGACGAGCAATGCCGGATCGAAGTAGCGGGCAAATTCCTTCAGGTCGTAATAGTACATGGTCGGGTCAAAAGGCAGCTTGCCGATGCGCACGGCATTCGCGCTGGGCACAAAGGCATCGTGCAGCTTGTTGTAGTAATTCAGCCTATGGCGAACCGAGCTGTCAGGCAGCCTGGCCTTTTTGAGCCTGTTCGCCAGTTGCCGGCGAAACAATTCCTGTGGGACGACGTCGCGCGCGAAATTTCGCGCATAATAGAAAACCTTAGCCGTCGTTCGTGCAATTGTGGCCATCGATCACTTGATCAAAAACAACGAGTAGCTCGCAATATATTGGTGCCCCGGCTCTCCCTACACCATTGTGCCGAACATCTTGCAAGCCCCAGACCGTCATCGACGCGAACGACCGGGCACTATCGCTTCAGCTGTTGTGTTTGACGGCTAATGCTCCTAGGCAGGACCAGAGCCGCGAGGCAGTGAAAAGGAGCCGATATGGCACGACCACCAAACTACGATCACGAACGCAAGGAACGCGACCGCCAGAAGGCGGCCAAGAAGGCCGAGAAACTGGCAGCCAAGGTTGCCGCGCGCGAGCGTTCGAAGCCCGAAGACGAGACCGAAACCGAAACCGAAACGGCAAAGTGACGGCAAAAGGCCCGCGCATGCGGGCCGTGCCTCATTCCAGGTTGTCGCCTTAGGCCGGGGCTTTGTCGCTGACAAAGACGTCCACTTCGCGCGCTGCCGCAATGAAGGCGCGCCTGGCGTTCATCGCCGGCTTGTCACCGGCCAATGCATCATGACAGGCCTGCAGGGCCGCGCGATGCTTGGGACTGCGCTTGCCGGGCCAGTTGTTGAGAAGGTAGTCGGAAGCCTCACGGGCCGTGCGCAAGAGCTGAGTGCTTCCCGCCGCGACTGACTTCACAGTCACAGGTGTTTCAAATCGGTTGTTTTCCATCGCCGCTCCTTACGCCATCGGCGTCTGTGAAGCGAGGCCGAAAGTGCACGCCGCGCCCGGACGGCGCCTTTTGACCGGCGATTGCCCTGCCCTTACAAGCGCACTAAGCGGCGACGACCGCAAAGCCCCTGGCGCGAAGACCACGCCGGTCGTTGGCGAGCGACGTCACCAGCCGGTCGCGGCTGCCGACGATGTGGGCCGAAAGCAGGCGCGTGGCTTCATCGGCATCGCCAAGGCGGGTCGCTGCCAGAATGGCGCCATGTTCGGCCCAGGCACGAGCAAGCGCCGCCTCGTCGCGAACCTCCAGCCAGCGGGCCCTAGACAGGCGCGTCATGGCATCGCGGACCGCACGAAAGAGGAACTCATTGCCAGACAGGCGTGCCAGCTCGATGTGGAAATCCATGCCGACACGATGCCATTCCTCGCGGGGTGTGTCGGTGTCGCAGGAGTCGAGCATGGCCTGGATGACATCGACGGCGCTTCGGTCCGCCAGGATGCATGTCAGGCGAAGCGCCGCAAGCTCGACCGCCTCCCTGTAGACGGCGATCTGCTCGAGCTCGGCCAGGTTGATCGGTGACACCGTCCAGCCACGGCCGTCCCTGCCGACCAGGCCCTCGGTCTCGAGCCGCAGCAGCGCGGCCCTGACAGGGGTTCGCGACGCGCCGAAGCGGCTTTCGATCCAGCGTTCGGTCAGTTTCTCGCCGGGGCCGATCTCGAGGCCGAGGATCATCTGCCGAAGCTGTTTTTCGACGCTCTGCATCTGCGACATTGTCGTTTCCGTTTCTGTGGCCGTTGCCGGCGAGCGGCTTGCTGGCGGCATCCTCCGATCACGTTCGAGGGTCGCATTGACAGCGCCCACGCTTGCGTCCATGACGGATACCAACTTGGTATCCCAAAACGGTATCCGCAGCAACCCGCTGACAATGGGTTGCTCGGACAGGACAATGACATGCCGCAGAACACGCCCCCGGCCACCGACAGCACCTACAACATCCACTGGCGGCGCAATCTGTTCGTGTGCTTTGCCGGGTCGTTCTCGACGCTTATCGCCATGACGCTGCTCTTGCCGTTCCTGCCGCTCTATATCGAGCAGCTCGGCGCCCAAGGCCACGCGGCAATCGTGCAATGGTCGGGGATCGCCTATGGCGCGACCTTCTTCGCGGCGGCACTGGTCGCACCACTGTGGGGACGTCTGGGCGACCGCTACGGCCGCAAGGTGATGCTGGTTCGCGCCAGCTTCGGCATGGCCATATGCATGTCGCTGACCGGCATGGTGCAGACCGTGTGGCAGCTGGTGCTGCTGCGGCTGCTGATCGGCTTTGCCGGCGGCTATTCCTCGGGTTCGACCATCCTGGTCGCCATGCAGACGCCAAAGGAGCGCTCCGGCTGGGCGCTGGGCCTGCTGTCGGCCGGCATCACAGGCGGGGCACTGGTCGGTCCGCTGGTTGGCGGCGCCCTGCCACCGCTGATCGGCATCCGCGCCACCTTCCTGCTGTCCGGCGGCGTCATCTTCCTGGCCTTCCTGGCGACTACGTTTCTGATCAAGGAGAACCTGCGGCCGAAAACGACAGACGCCGCATCGAAGCAGAAGCCGAAAGGCGGCTGGGCACAAATTCCCGACAAACGGCCTGTTGTCGCCATGCTGGCGACCGGCATGCTGTTGAGTTTCGCCACCATGTCGATCGAGCCGATCATCACAGTCTATGTGCAGCAGCTCATCGAAGACCAGAGCCGCGTCACGCTGACATCAGGCGTCGTCATGTCGGCGGCGGCGCTTGGCGCCATCCTGTCGGCCTCGCGCCTCGGCAAGCTCGCCGACCGCATCGGCCATTGGAACGTCATCATCGGCGCGCTTGCCGTCTCGGCGCTGCTGCTGATCCCGCAGGCCTTCGTCACGCAGAGCTGGCAACTCATCGGGCTGCGCTTCCTGATGGGCCTGGCGCTGGGCGGGCTCCTGCCCTGCATCACCAGCGTCATCCGTCACAATGTGCCCGACGGCGTCGGCGGCAATGTGCTCGGGCTCTCGATCTCCGCCCAATATGTCGGACAGGTCGCCGGTCCCTTGCTTGGGGGCTTTGCCGGTGGCCATTTCGGCATGCGCTCGGTGTTTCTGGGCACATCCATCTTGATGGCCGGCGGTGCGGTGTATAACTGGCTGGCGCAGTCGCGCCGCGAGCAGGACATGCTCGCCAATGCCGGCAAGACCTGACCGAATTGGGTCTTAAGCCTTGAACGTCATGGAGCCCCAGATATGAGCACGGCCGAGCAATCTTCCGGCAACAGCGGCCGTGTCCTCGTCCTGGCCGGCGGCATCTGTGGTGCCGCCGGCGTGGCGCTCTCGGCCGCGGCGGCGCATCTGGGCGGCGCCTTCGTCGGCACCGCCGCATCCTTCCTGCTCATGCATGCGCCGGTTTTCCTCGCAGCCGGTTTGCTTGACGCGAACCGGATCCTGCGCATCGGCAGCCTGATCCTGCTGGTTGGGCTTGTCTTGTTCTGCGGCGATCTGCTGGCCCGCGATTTCCTCGGCTCACGGCTGTTCCCGCTGTCGGCGCCGATCGGCGGCACCTTGCTCATCGCCGGCTGGCTGGTGATCGCAACCTCGGCCCTGGTGCGCGTGCGTTCCTGATCAAAAGGGATCCTGCACCAGCAGCCTTCGGTCGATGTCTCCGGGCGCCTTGCCCGGGATCGGACCCATTCGCGAAAACCGATGCCGGCCTGCCAAACGTCGTTTGTGGAACGATCAATCCTGCCGGCGCTCGGGCTGGACCAGCAATTCGCGATTGTGTCGCCGCAGACGCGCCAACCGACGCCTCTCCGGTTGCTCGGAAGCCGGCGCGATGCCCCAGTAGTTGCGGTAGATATCTTCGAATAGATAGCACACGGGATGCATGACATGTATTCCTTTCAGTACTTGAATCGATCCAATCGATTGTCGCGAAAAGACGACCCCGATCAGCTCCGCTTGCGCTGCACAAAAAACCGTAGCTCGCGAACCCATGGGCCAGCTCTGCCACGGCGCTTCGCGGTCGTGGCATTCGAGCTGATGCTCCAATCGTTGCGATAGATGTCTTCGAAGAGATAGTTGACGGGATGCATGACACATCTCCCTTCTATGGATTGAATCGATCCAATCGCCGGAACCATTCATCCCTTTGGATCGATTCAAATGTACACTTTGTCGAGCCTTCGATCAAGCCAAAATTTGAACCGATCCAACGAAAGTGTTAGATGGAAATGAATTCAGGAGACGAAGATGGCGCCATTGACCTCTGGAAAGACAAGACCGGTCCGGTTGGCAGACATTGCCAAAGCGGCCGGCGTGTCGCACGGCACTGCGTCCAACGTGTTCGCCCGCCCGGAGATCGTGCGCGAGGAGGTTCGCGAACGGGTCAAGGCGGCAGCCGAGGCAATGGGATATGGCGGACCCGACCCAAAAGGCCGGCTGCTGCGCGCCGGCAAAGTCAACGCCATCGGTGTCGCGACCGCGGAACCATTGTCCTATTTCTTCGACGATCCTTTCGCCCGGGTGATGATGGCCAGCATCTCGCAGGCCTGTGACGCGACCGGTGCGGGAATCTCGCTGGTCTCCGCCGCCAACAACGAACAGCTCGCCTGGAACATCCAGAGCGCGCTGGTCGATGGCTTCATCGTCTTCTGTGTCGACGGCGGTTCAAGGCTGGTCGAACTGGCGCGTGAACGCAAGCTGCCCTTTGTGGCGCTCGATCTCGATTCAGACGACGACGAGGCGGTCGCGGCGATCGGTGTAGACAACATCGCCGGCGCCGGCCTGGCGGCGCGCCATCTGACCGAACTTGGGCATCGTCGCTTTGCCGTGCTTGCCCTGCCCTGTGCGGACGACGGCTTCGGCCCGACCACGCAGGCGCAAGTGGAGATGGCGCTCTACTCCGGTACGCGTGACCGCCTGCGTGGCTACTTCGCGGAACTCGCCCGCGTCGACATCGACGTCTCGAAGGTGCCGATCTACGAAACCGTCAATGACGAGGAGAGTGTCTGGGCCGGCCTCGACCATATTTTTGCCGGCGCCAAGACACCGACCGCGATCCTGGCAATGTCGGACAGGATCGCCCTGCATGCACTGGACTGGCTGCGGCAGCACGACATCACTGTACCCGGCGACGTTTCGATCGTCGGCTTCGATGGCGTCCCGGAAGGAGCGGTTTCCAAGCCGCCGCTGACCACAATCGCCCAGCCGATCGCCGAGATGGGCCGCCTTGCCGTCAAGGCGATCCTCGAAAACGACGGCACATTCAGTCGTCAATCGCTGCCGGTCGACCTCGTGGTGCGGGCCTCATCCGGCCCCTCGCCCGCCTGAGCCGCCTGACGCCTCTCACCGGCCCATTCTTGTTGCCATCGACGACATGCCGAAGGACGCTTGGACCGGCGGTGCGGCGTTGTGAGCCGGCCTGCTTTTTCCGGACCAGCCAAGGCTCGAAAGCCATTCGAGATAGTAGGCAAGCGCAAACTGCATGGCGATGCCAGCGGCAATCAACAGGCTGTCATAGGCAAGCCCGCCCGGGTTGATCTGCTTCAGCACCTGCGCCGTCAGGGCGAGCACCGTGCCGGCAATGAAAACCGGCAGCGATCGTTTGCCCAATATGGCAAGCGGATGATCTCGCCCGGTGAGGAACAGGTTCGAGATGGCCGGGAATGCCACGATCAGGTAGCTCACCGCCAGGATATGCAGCAGCCTCGGCAGTGCCAGGAACGTCTTGTCGAAGCCGGTCAGCACGGGAGGCAGGCCCAACCAGGAGATCTGCCCCCAGAGCGGGCTATGCACCCACACCAGCGCCGTGGCGGTGTAGCCCAACGCCGCGCCAACCAGCCAGCGATTGACCGGGATGGTGCCGCCGCGACGCACATGCAGCGTGCCAGCCAGGCCGATGTTGAACAGGAACTGCCACGACAGCGGGTTGAGAAACCAGAAGCCGGGCTCGGGATAGTTCGGTGGGGCGATCTGGTAGATCCCCGCGACCAACCACAGCGCACCGGATGCGACCAGCGCCGGCAATGGCCGGTAGCTGACGAAGAGCAGGAAGACCGGCGCCAGCAAGAGCAGCACTGCATAGACCGGCAGGATATTGTTGTAGCCGAGCTGGTGGCCAAGCGTCACGATGCCGACCAGCACTTGCGGCGTATTCTTGATCAACGGCTCGATGTTGATCATCGTCAACAGCTCCGGTCGCCTGGCGAACACGGCCGCCGCGCAGAAGATCGCCATCACCACCATGGTGGTGACGATGTGGGCGGCATAGAGCACGCCAGCGCGGCGCCACATCTTCAACGTTGCCAGCAGCCTGTTTCCTTGCTGGAATTTCTTGCCATAGGCGAGCGCGACCGAGATGCCGGAGATCAGCACGAAGACCTCTGCCGCGTCCGAAAAGCCGAAATTCTTGTAGGTCAGATACTCGAAGGCGGTACCTGGCACGTGGTCGACGAAGATGGTCAGCAAAGCGAGAGCGCGGAGCACATCGATGCGCGTGTCACGTTCCGAGACGCGATCAGCGCGATCCGGGGTACGCGTGCCGCGATCCGGGATACGCGAATCGCGATCCGAGACTCGCGTATCGCGGTCTGGCGAAAATTGGGTGGTCATCGACAAAAGGCCTCAAAGCTGGTTGTTCATGCCGGCAATGCGACCCCCGGCGCACCGCTTCGATTCCTCCCGAAGGAATGGTATCGGCGAAGAAACGGACACTAATGCGCCCGGTTCAATCAACTTTCGCGGAGCTTGAAAATATTGCGTTTTGAAGCCGGCAAACTGACCGGAACCGTCATGAAATCAAAAGGATGAGGCCGTGACCGAAGAGACCTCACAAGATGGTGTGCTACGGCGTGATCTCGCCTTCGACTACAGTCTTTTCGACCCGGCGGATTCAACTGGCGAATGCTTCTTCCTGCTGCATGGGTCGGGTGTCGACGAGATGACATTGGTGCCGTTGGCACGAGAGATCGCGCCGCACGCCACGCTGATCGCCGTGCGCGGCCGCATCGTCCAGGAGGATGGTTTCCGCTGGTTCGCGCGCATCACGCCGACGCGCTTCGAACAGCAGAGCATCCGCACCGAAACCAACGCTTTTGCGGGCTTCGTCAGCGACGCGGCAAGACGCCACAATCTCGACTTCTCGCGCACGACGTTCCTTGGCTATTCGAACGGCGCCAATCTGCTTTCGAGCCTGATGCTGCTGCATCCGGGCCTTGTCAAACGCGCCGCGCTGCTGCGGCCGATGCCGGTGCTCGACGACGTGCCGGCGACGGATCTGTCAAGCGTGCGGGTGCTGATCGTCGCCGGCGCTGCCGACCTTACCTATGCGCCCTTCGCGCCAGCTCTGGTGACATTGCTCAGCCAGCATGGCGCCGACCTCGATGCCCGGATCGTTGCATCGGGTCATGAATTCGGCAGCGCCGACGCGGCAATCGTCAGGCAATGGCTGAAGGCGCCTATCGCCAAAGCTGATTGACGGCGGAAGCCATCATCTCGCAGCCATGCGCACTTCCGCTGCCGCAATCAACAAGGCAAGTCCGCTTCCGAACTGGGCCGGATGACCGCCGGCCCGATAGTGCGACAGAGCCGAGCGCAGCAGCGGACAAGGTTGAGCGACGGCGTCTGGCGCCTCGCCGGTTGTTCGGATCGCTGATTATGAGCATGACTTATTTCCACACGCGCACCGTTTTTCCGGGCTGGTGGATCGTCGATACCGCGCTCTACCTGATGCCTGCCACGGCGAGAACCGGCGCCTGCCGCCGAATGAACTGTTTGCCTACCCTCGCCCCATCCGGTTCCAGGCATCCAGCCCGGCGATCTTGTAGGCTTCGGCGAGCGTCGGATAGTTGAAGGTGTTGTTGACGAAGAAGTCGACGGTGCCGCCGAGATTGATCACCGCCTGGCCGATGTGGATGAGCTCGGTGGCGCCCTCGCCGATGATATGCGCGCCGAGCAGCCGACGCGTCTCGATCGAGAACAACAGCTTCAGGAAGCCGGCGTTGACGCCCATGATGTGACCGCGCGAGGTCTCGCGGAAACGCGCCACGCCGACTTCATAGGCGGCCCCACTTTCACGCACCTGTTCCTCGGACTGGCCGACCGTCGAGATTTCCGGCACCGCATAGATGCCATAGGGAAAGGTTTCCGGCGATGGCGGCAGCGGCACGCCGAAAGCATGACAGGCAGCCACCCTGCCCTGCTCCATCGAGGTCGAGGCCAGGCTCGGAAAGCCGATGACGTCGCCGGCGGCATAGATGTTGGGCACGCTGGTCTGGAAAGTTTGCGGATCGACCTTGATACGCCCTCTGGAGTCGGCGTCGATGCCGACGATATCCAGGCCCAGGCTGCCGACATTGCCGGTGCGACCGGCGGCGTAGAGCACCACCTCGGAGCGAATGGTGCGGCCATCGGTCAGTTCGACCTCGGCGGCGTCCGGCTTGGAGCGGATCTCCTTCACCGCGCTGCCCAGGCGGATCGTCATGCCGCGATCGCGCATCTGGTGGATGAAATCGTCGACGATCTCGCGGTCGACGAAATCGAGGATGGAGTTGCGCGGCTCGACCAGCGTCACCGGCACATCGAGCGCGGAAAAGATCGTCGCATATTCGACCCCGATGACGCCGGCGCCGATCACGGTCAGCGTGCGGGGCAAACGGTCAAGCTCCAGCATCTCGTCGCTGTCGAAGACGCGGGTCTTGTCGAAAGGCACGTCGCGCGGCCGATGTGGCCTTGTGCCGACCGCGATCAGCGCATTGGCAAAACCGACTTCGCTATAGTCGCCGGTGTCGGAGGTCAGGCTGACCTTGTTGGGGCCAAGAAACTTCACATTGGCGCGGGCGCTCTTGACCGTGTTGCGCATGAACTGGTGCTGCAGCACCTCGACCTCGTGGTCGAGCGTCTTGTGCAGGCGCTCGACCAGATCGTGGACCGAAATATCCTGCTTGACCCGGTAACCGCGTCCGTAAAAGCCGCGCTCGCGCCAGCCGGAGAGGTTGAGCACGGTTTCGCGCAGCGTTTTCGACGGAATGGTGCCGGTATGCACCGAGACACCGCCGAGACGCCGGCCGCGATCGACCACCAGCACCGATTTGCCGAGCTTGGCCGACTGCACCGCGGCGCGCCGCCCAGAGGGGCCGCTGCCGATGACCAGCATGTCGTAGTCCATAGTGCCCCCGTCCCTCTGCCCCTGAGCGCTTTGTTGCGCCGCAGCAAGCTAATGCCATCCACGCCGCGAATTCAACCGATTCAGATTGCATCTCATCCGCTCGCGCCTTGCGCGCCGCAAAAAAGCTCGATCTTGATTCCGCCGCGGGCCTTCACCATTTCATTGCTGAGCGGCCCGCACCGTATGTTGGGCCCTGTTACGAGGAAATGACATGAACGCGCGCGTTCTCGACGGCGAAATCATCACCACCAGGCTCGACGATGTCAGGGCCTATGACGGCGTGCGCACAAAGCGCATCCTGGCCTTCGTGATCGACTATATCATCGTCGCGCTGCTCACCATTCCATTCGCCATACTGGTGTTCTTCCTCGGGCTTTTGACACTCGGTCTTGGCTGGATGCTGTTTGGCGTCCTGGTGCCGGCCGTCGCCATCCTCTACATCTGGAACACGCTGGGCAGTGCCGACCAGGCCACGTCAGGTATGAAGATGATGGGCATCCGGCTCGACCGGCTCGACGGCAGGCCGATCGACGGTCTCACCGCCGTCGTCCACTCTGTGCTGTTCTGGGCCGGCAACGTCATCCTGTCGCCGCTGGTCCTGCTGGTGACCTTGTTTGCCGATCGCAAGCGAACGCTGCACGACCTTTTGCTCGGCACCGTTGTCAGCCGGACGGACCGCTGAAACGGCGCTCTGAATAGCATTCACAGCCGATTGAGTGTAAATGTGAAGGCGTCGAGTCAACCACGCCTTCACAATCCTGTTGAATTTTTCGCCATCCGCGCCAAAGGTAGAGCGATTCGAAGGAGTGTTTCCAAGGCTCGATGACGCAGCACCCGACCCAGTCGCCGCAGTTCTTCCTGACCGCGCCGTCGCCGTGCCCCTATCTCGACGGCCAGTTCGAGCGCAAGGTGTTCACGCACCTTGTCGGCGACAAGGCGGCGGAGATGAACGACCTCTTGACGCAAGGCGGCTTCCGGCGCTCGCAGAACATCGCCTACAGGCCGGCATGCGAAACCTGCCGCGCCTGTGTTTCGGTACGCATCCTCGCCCAGGAATTCGTTGCCAGCCGCAATATGAAACGGGTGCTGCAGCACAATTCCGACCTCGTCGGCCACATGCACACTGCCGAACCTTCGACCGAACAATATTCACTGTTCCGCAGCTACCTTGACGCCCGCCACCGCCGTGGCGGCATGTCCGACATGACGGTGCTCGACTATGCCATGATGGTGGAGGATACCCATGTCGATACCAAGGTGATCGAATACCGGCGGCGCGGGCCCGACACCTTCATCACCGGCAAAGGACAGGGCGAACTGATCGCGGTGGCGCTCACCGACAAGATGGCCGACGGCCTGTCGATGGTCTATTCCTACTTTAATCCTGATTTCGAGGAGCGGTCGCTCGGCACGTTCATGATCCTCGATCACATCGCTCGCGCCAGGGCGATGGGCCTGCCCCATGTCTACCTGGGGTACTGGGTCAACGGCTCGCGCAAGATGAATTATAAGATGCGCTTCATGCCGCAGGAGCATCTCGGCCCGAAAGGCTGGGAGCGCTACACCAACGAAGCGGTTTCACGCTGAGTTTTTCTACGTTCCAGACTTAAACTGTTTCAAGGCAGGGGATGCTGGTCTTTCGGCCGCTCGGCTGGAGAGTGCGCCATTGCGCCGGTCCCGTCTTGCACTTGATTGCGAAAGTTGCCGCATGTCCTCCCACCACGACCACCAGAAGGGCCTTCTGATAACCGCCATCGGCGGGCTGACACTGACCGTCGACATTCCGCTGATCCGGCTTGCCGACGGTGGCGCATGGACCATCATGTTGCTGCGCACCGGCACCACCTTCGTCTCGGCCATGATCGTCTGGTCGGTCTGGCGCGCGCTGAGCCGGAACGCCCCGCAGCTCATCCCCGGCTGGCCTGGCCTTGTCGTGGCGATATGCTACGGGCTGACGGGAGTGACCTTCGTCACGGCCGTCTATCACACGTCAACTGCGAACCTCGTGTTCATCCTAGCCTTCAACACCGTGTTCGCGGCGTTGCTGTCCTGGATATTCCTTGGGGAAAGACCGCGGCTGGTGACGATCATCGCGATGCTGATCATGATTTTCGGCGTGCTGGTCATCGTCGGAGGGTCGATCGGCACCGGGCATCTGTTTGGCGACTTCATGGCGCTGTGCTCGGCCTTCTTCGTCGCCGTGGCCATCACCATCTCGCGCGCCAGCGGCAAGGATATGGGCTTCACGGCCCTGGTCGGCGTCCTTCTGCCGCTCGTGCTGGCGGCGTTCATGGTCACCGGTGAAGGTTTCCACGTCAACGCGCCGTGGTGGATCATCTTCAATGGCGGCGTGATCTTGCCGATCTCGTTCTTCTGCCTCGCCAACGGCCCGAAATACATTACAGGGCCCGAAGTGGCGATGTTCTACCTGCTGGAAACCGTGCTGGCGCCGGTATGGGTGTGGATGATCTTTGCCGAGACACCGACCCGCAACAGCCTGATCGGCGGCGCGATTCTCATCGTCTCGCTGATCGCCCATTCGCTCTGGCAGTTGCAGGAAGGCCGCAAGCGCCGTCCCGACCTTGCGGTGCATCATCCGACCTAAACGGGCTGGATTGCAGAATCAGGCGCTGGCTTTCTTCACCATACCGGGTTCCGGCAGAACCTCGATCTGCGGGCCGGCTTCGATTTCGGCCGGCGAAGCAGGGATGATTTCGTCCGTCAGTTCCACCTCGCGCAGCCACTCGCGCCAGATCGCAACCAGCAGGGCCATCAGCACCGGGCCGATGAACAGGCCGAGGAAACCCATGGTCTTGACGCCGCCGATCAGGCCGAAAAAAGTCGGCAGGAAGGGCAGTTTTATCGGTCCACCGACGAGCTTCGGGCGCAATGTCTTGTCGACGATGAACAGTTCGACCGCACCCCAGAGGAACAGCGCCAGCCCGGCCATCGGCGAACCGCTGGCAGCGAGGTAGACCGAGACCAGGGTGAAGGACAATGGGGCGCCGCCGGGGATCAACGCCATCACACCGGTCAGGGCGCCCAGTGTCACCGGCGACGGCACGCCGGCGAGCCAGTAGGCAATGCCGAGCACCAGGCCTTCGCCGATGGCGATGACGGTCATGCCGGTCACCGTCGAAGAGATCGTCGCCGGCACGACGCGCGAGATCCGCTCCCACCGCGTCGGCAGGATGCGTTCGCCAAGACGGTCGACCTGGCCGGCAAAATGCTCGCCGTCGCGATAGGCGAAGAACAGCGCGATCATCATGAACAGCAGCGTCAGGAGCAGGCCGAAAGCGCTGCCACCGGCGGCCAGGACGCCGCGATAGATGCTGCCGATGTTGGCGCCGCTGACCAGCTGGATCAGTTCGCCAATGCCGCCTGGATGGCCAAAATTGGTCGTCCATTGCTCGTTCAGCCACTCGCCCACGATAGGCATCGTGGCGATCCAGTGCGGCGTGACGGCACCGTGCCGGTTGGTCTCTATCGCCCAGCCGACCCACTCGCGCACCTCATTGATGGCGTAGGTGCCGGCGAGCGCGATCGGCACCACCAGGAAGGCGAGGATGAACAGGATGGCAAAGGTCGCGGCGATGGTGCGGTTGCCGCCAACGGAAACAAGCAGGCGCCGGTAAAGCGGCCAGCTGGCGAAAGCGATGACGAGCGCCGCAAGCACCGGAAACAGGAAGCCATGGAAGAAATAGACGCCGGCGGCGACGATCAGCACCAGCAGCCAGCGCGCCGCCGACAGCGGCGGAATGACAGCGGACCGCAACGGCGTCGACAGGCCGAACAGGCGCTGATGGCCTTCCGGTTTCTGGATTTTTGCTTCCTTCAAACGCCTGCCTCTCCCAAACACCCTTCCGGCTTATGCACTGATATAGTGCAGCAATCGTGACGACATTCCAAATCGTGATGAAGTTCCTCCCTTCTCCCCTGTGGGAGAGGTGGATCGGCGCAAACGCCGGGACGGATGGGGGTGCCGGAAGAAACGAAGCGTCGGCTGTCATGTCGCCGGTCCGGATAACGATGCGCCAACTGGAACACCCCCTCATCCGACCGAGCTTCGCTCGGCCACCGTCTCCCACAGGGGGAGAAGGGAGAGCCGTTCAACTACCCAAACTTCCCAGTCCTCGGGAACCCCTTCGGCACCATCCGTCCGGCCGAGGCACGGGCGCCGATCCATTCGGCCAGTTCCTCGCGCGACCGGGTGAAGGTGCGGTCGGCTGAATCCTGCCAGGAGAGGCCGCTCTCCAGCGTGAACGGCTTGAGATCGAGAAGGCCGCCGTCCTTGTATTTCTGCAGCCGTACGCCCTTGCCGCGTCCCATTTCCGGAATCTCGGAGAGCGCGAACACCAGCATCTTGCGGTTCTCGCCGACGATGGCGAGATGGTCGCCGGTGACCGGGATGCAGCGCTTGGCTTCGTCCGGCGCCTTGACGTTCATCACCTGCTTGCCCTTTCGGGTGTTGGCGACGACTTCCTCCTCCGGCACGATGAAGCCGTTGGCGTCATGCGAGGCCAGCAAAAGCTTGCGCTTCGGATCGTGAACGAAGGCAGTGACGATGTCCTGATCATTGTCCATGTCGACGATGATGCGGATCGGTTCGCCATGGCCGCGCCCGCCGGGCAGCCGGTCGGCGCCGATGGTGTAGAACTTGCCGCCAGTGGTGAAGACCAGCACCTTGTCGGTGGTCTGGGCATGGAAGGCGAGCTTGAGGCTATCGCCTTCCTTGAAGGTCAGCGTCGAGAGATCGGCCAGATGCCCCTTCATCGCCCGCAGCCAGCCCTTTTCCGAGACGACTACGGTGACCGGCTCGCGCTCGATCATGGCATGGGCGATGTCGGTCAGGTCATGCTCGGGCGCATCGGCGAACTGCGTGCGGCGCTTGCCGAGCTCGGTCTCCGGGCCGAACTTGTCGCGGATGTTGGTGACTTCCCACTTGATCGTCGCCCATTGCTTCTCGTTTGAAGCAAGCAGCGCCTCGATCTGCTTCTTCTCGGCGCTCAGGCCGTCGAATTCCTTGCGGATTTCGAATTCTTCCAGCTTGCGCAAAGCGCGCAGCCGCATGTTGAGGATAGCTTCGGCCTGGGTGTCGGTGAGCGACCAGCGGGCCATCATCACCTGCTTTGGCTCATCCTCCTCGCGGATGATCCTGATCACCTCGTCGATGTTGAGATAGGCGATCAGATAGCCTGCGAGGATCTCCAGCCGTCTTTCGATCTCGCCGAGGCGATATTTCGAGCGGCGGACAAGCACGTCGCGGCGATGTTCGAGCCATTCCTGCAGCACGCCCTTCAGCGACAGCACGTTCGGCACCTTGCCGCGCGACAGAACGTTCATGTTGAGCGGGAAGCGGCTTTCGAGCTCGGTGAGCTTGAACAGCGATTCCATCAGGATGCCCGGGTCGACGGAGCGGCTCTTCGGCACCAGCACGACACGGATGTCTTCCGCACTTTCGTCCCGAATATCTTCGAGCAGCGGCAGCTTGCGCGCCATCAGCAGCTCGGCGATCTTCTCGATCAGCCGCGCCTTCTGCACGCCGTAAGGGATTTCCGTGACAACGATGCTCCAGGTGCCCCTGCCCTGATCCTCCTGGATCCACTTCGACCGGACGCGGAAGCCGCCACGCCCGGTTTCATAGGCTTCGAGGATCGAGGCGCGGCTGTCGACGATGATGCCGCCGGTCGGGAAATCCGGACCCTGGACAAAGTCCATCAGCTTGGCCACCGGCGCATCCCGATGCTCGATCAGGTGAAGCGCCGCGTCGCAAAGCTCGGCCGCGTTGTGGGGCGGGATCGAGGTCGCCATGCCCACCGCGATACCGGACGAGCCGTTGGCCAGCAGGTTCGGAAAAGCGCCGGGCAAAACCACCGGCTCCTCGTCCTCTTCATTGTAGGTAGGCCGGTAGTCGACAGCATCCTCGGTGATGCCGGACAACAGCTCGGTCGCCACATCGGTCATGCGCGCTTCGGTGTAGCGCATGGCAGCGGCGTTATCGCCGTCGATGTTGCCGAAATTGCCTTGCCCGTCGACCAAGGGGTAGCGCATCGAAAAATCCTGCGCCAACCGCACCAGCGCGTCATAGATCGACTGGTCGCCATGCGGGTGGAACTTGCCCATCACCTCGCCGACGATGCGGGCGCATTTGGCAAAGCCCTGGTCGGGGTTGAGCCGCAGCAGGCGCATGGCGTGCATGATGCGGCGATGGACCGGCTTCAGTCCGTCGCGCACGTCGGGCAGCGCCCGGTGCATGATGGTCGACAGCGCATAGGCCAGATAGCGCTCTTCCAGCGCCTTCTTCAGATCGACCGGCTCGATATGATCGCCACCGCCATTTTCAGGCGGCAAAAGCCTTTTTCCCATGGGCTGGGACTAACCGAGCGGGTGATTCGCGGCAAGAGGCCGACAGATATACCGGCCCTTCTGCAACATGAAACCGCGGGCCAAGGGATGTCGGCCAACATCAGCCTGTTACACGCGGCCTCTAGGCCAAACTGCGATGATATCAAGCGACCGGCTCTTCATGACAAATTCACCGGTTTGCGCAAAGACGGTGGGATCGAGTTTGCCTTTCACTGCGATTTTCGACCATTGTGCCGGGATACGCCTTTTTCCCGTCCAGTTCGTCACGGAATGGTGATGGCGCAAAGAATTGAAAAACAATTTCAGCACACTCTCAGGGACCTTGCGATGACAATCAAACGCTCAACTCTCAGGAAATTCGCCCTTTCGACCTTTTTGCTCACACTGCCGCTGAACGCGGCTCTCGCCCAGGACGCAGCGGTTGCTGACCGGCTGAAGGCGGCACTTAACGCCCAGGGCGTCGACATTTCCTGGACTGGCGTGACCGGCGACAACACCAGCATGGTGCTGCAGGGCGTTGCCATCAAGCCGGCGGCGGAAAAGGAAGCGCTCGCCATCGGCGACGTCAAACTCGAAGGCGTCACCGAGGCAAACGGCGGCTATGATATCGCCACCGTGTCGACGTCGGCATTCGAACACTCAAAGGACGGCGTCACCCTCAATCTCAGCCCCTTCGTCATCCATGACATGACGGTTCCGGCCGACGGCTCCACCGGCCCGCTGGGCTCGCTGATGATGTACAAGTCGGCCGAACTCTCGAACATGACGGTCAAGGTTGCCGACAAGACCGCCTTCTCGATGGACGGGCTTGCCGTCGAGATCACGCCGCCGGCGGACGGCAAGGCCATGGAATTCACTGCCAACACGGAAAAGTTCAACGCCGACCTGACGCTGGTCGACGATCCCAAGTCCAAGGAAGTCATCAACGCGCTCGGCTACCAGAACATCTCCGGCAATCTCGAGATGGCCGGCACCTGGCAGCCCACGGACGGCAAGATGGAACTGTCGAAATACGACATTTCCGTCGCGAATGCCGGCACGCTTGGCATGACCTTCGATCTTGGCGGCTACACGATGGACTTCATCAAGTCGCTGCAGGAAATGCAGAAGAAGATGGCGGCACAGCCCCAAGGGGCCGACAATTCGGCGCAAGGTATGGCCATGCTCGGCCTGTTGCAGCAGCTGTCGTTCAACAGCGCCTCGATCCGTTTCGACGACGACTCGCTGACCAACAAGGTGCTGGATTATGTCGGCAAGCAGCAAGGCATGTCGGGCAAGGACATCGCCAACCAGGCCAAGGCGATCGTGCCGTTCGGCATGGCGCAGCTCAACAATCCGGAACTGACGGCGCAAGTCACGGCCGCGGTCAGCAAATATCTGGACGATCCGAAGAGCATCGAAATCTCGGCCGAACCGCCGGCATCGGTGCCGTTCGCGTTGATCATGGCAGGCGCCATGTCCAACCCGCTCGACCTGCCGAAGACGCTCGGCGTCGCGGTCAAGGCCAACGAAGACTGATCGAAGCGAAGCCCAATACGCGAAAAAGCCCGGCATCGATGCCGGGCTTTTTTGTGGGATTAGCAAATTGAAAGAATCGGTTCGGGCGGTTCTTTAATGCATCGCCCGAAGCGCGATCAGGCGTCCTTCTTGGGCACCGCAACGCGCAGTGCCAGTTCGCGAAGCTGCTGCGGGCTTGCTTCCGATGGCGCGTTCATCAACAGGTCGTAGGCCTGCTGGTTCATCGGAAACATGGTGATCTCACGCAGGTTCTTCGCCCCGACCAGCAGCATGACGACGCGGTCGACGCCGGCGGCCATGCCGCCATGCGGCGGTGCGCCATACTGGAAGGCGCGGTAGAGGCCGCCAAAGCGCTCCTCGACCGTGGCTCGATCCAGGCCGACCGTCTCGAACGCCTTGACCATGGTCTCGGGCAGATGATTGCGGATACCGCCCGAGGCGATCTCGAAACCGTTGCAGACCATGTCGTACTGGAACGCCTTGATGCCGAGCAGATCCTCGCCATTCAGCGCATCGATGCCGCCTTGCGGCATCGAGAACGGGTTGTGGGCGAAGTCGATCTTCTTCTCTTCCTCATTCCATTCGAAGAACGGGAAGTCGACGATCCAGCACAGTTCGAAACGCTCGCGGTCGACAAGGTTCAACTCCTCGCCGGCGCGGGTGCGCGCAGCACCTGCAAACGAGACGAACTTCTTCGGATCACCTGCAACGAAGAACGCAGCATCGCCATCGGCAAGGCCGAGTTGAAGGCGGATCGCCTCGGTGCGCTCCTCGCCGATGTTCTTGGCCAGCGGGCCGGCGCCCTCGATCTTGTCGCCTTCCTTGCGCCAGAAGATGTAGCCCAGCCCCGGCTGGCCTTCGCCTTGCGCCCAGGAATTCATGCGGTCGCAGAAGGCGCGGCTGCCGCCGGTCTTGGCCGGAATGCCCCACACCTCGGCCTTCGGGTCGTTGGCCAGGATGTTGGCGAACACCTTGAAGCCGGAATCACGGAAATGGTCCGATACCGCCTGCATCTCGATAGGGTTGCGCAGGTCCGGCTTGTCGGAACCGTATTTGCGCATGGCGACGTCATAGGGGATGCGCTGGAAATTCTGTGTCACCGGCTTGCCGTTGGCGAAGGCCTCGAAGACCCCGCGCATGACCGGTTCCATTGTCGACAGCACGTCGTCCTGCTCGACGAAGCTCATTTCGAGGTCGAGCTGGTAGAATTCGCCGGGCAGACGATCAGCGCGCGGATCCTCGTCGCGGAAGCAGGGCGCGATCTGGAAATAGCGGTCGAAGCCCGACACCATGATCAGCTGCTTGTACTGCTGCGGCGCCTGCGGCAGCGCGTAGAAGGTGCCGGGATGGATGCGCGACGGCACCAGGAAGTCGCGCGCGCCTTCGGGCGACGAGGCAGTCAGGATCGGCGTGGAGAATTCGGTGAAGCCGACCTCGCCCATGCGCCTGCGCATTTCGGCGATGATTTTGGTCCGCGCGATGATGTTCCTGTGCAGCGTCTCACGGCGCAGGTCGAGGAAGCGGTATTTCAACCTTATATCCTCGGGATAGTCAGGCTCGCCGAACACCGGCAGCGGCAATTCCTTGGCCGCCGACAGCACCTCGATCTCGCGGGCGAAAATCTCGATCTCACCGGTCGGCAGGTTGGCGTTCGTGGTCTCGGGCAAGCGCGCCTTGACCTCGCCGTCAACGCGGATAACCCACTCGCCCCGCACGGTCTCGGCAACCTTGAAGGCAGGCGAATCCGGATCGGCGACGATCTGGGTCAGGCCATAATTGTCGCGCAGGTCGATGAAGAGCAGGCCGCCATGATCGCGCACGCGATGCACCCAGCCAGACAGGCGGACGGTCGAGCCGACGTCGCTCTTCCTCAACTGGGCACAGGTATGGCTGCGGTAACGGTGCATTGTCATTGGTAAGGTCCGGGGTGCTGGGTTGCGGGCCGAAGCATCACAGCCCGGCCTGAAAATTTGCGCGAAAAGCGCATGGGAGGCCGGATTTGTCAAGGCGAGCGGCGTCGGGCGCCGACCGACAGGCGCGGCAAGCCCGGTGGCTAGCGACGGCGCAACAGATTCAGGCGGCGTCCCCACGGCAAGCCGCGTCGTAGTCGGCCAGCACCTGGCCGATTGCGGCATGAAGAATAGCCTCGGGATTCCCGGCAGGCCCGAGCTCGGCCGGCACCATCGGCAGGAATTGTCGCATCAGCGTTTCGGGAATGCCGACGCCGTTGAGCACCTCGCGCAGGCGGCCGACGGCAACGCCGGCAGTGGGGTTGCTCCAGTAATAGCGGATGCGGTCGCTGTAGCTGTAATGCCGCTGCAAATAGAGGCTCGCTTCACTGCCGTGATAGTGACTGTCCCAATGGCCAGGTGCTGCCAGCATGACACGCTCCATCGTGCGGGCAAGCGACCTGTCGCCATAGTCCGCGACCATTTCGGACGCGATCAGGTCCAGCCCGAAAAGCGCCTCGCGCAAGGCGAATGTCAGGCCCGGGCCGACCTTGAGGATGGGAAAGCCGTTGCCGACAAGTGCTGTCAGCGCCGCGCGGCTCTGATAGTCGGTGGAATGCGCCTCGTAGACGAGCGACGGTTCGTCATCGAGCAGTCCAGTCAGCGCCTTCGACGCCTGCGGCCTGTAGGCGACGACATTCTGGCTGCCGAATTCGACGCCGGGCTGCACGACGACGGCGATGACGCGGCCAAACGCTTCGGTCAGGCCTTCCCGGGCAAATATCTCGCGATGCACGTCGATCGTGCGGCGCGCCGCTGACGCTTCGGTAGGCTTCAGGTCGCTGATCGTGTGATCGACGCCGCCCGGGGCGGGAACCTCGGTGCCGATGATGTAGACCGGCAACGCACCACCGCGCGCGCGCGCCGCCTTTTCAGCCGCCTTGGCCAGCCGTACAGCCCGCATGGCGATCGTCTCATCGTCCAGCGCAGCCGGCTCGCCGGCGCATCCCATCGATGCGTCGAGATGGATCTTGCTGAAGCCGGCCCAGACATAGGCGGTGACCATGGCTTCGGCCTTGCTCATCGCTTGTGCGGACGGCTCCGCGCGCCACGGGTTCGGTCCAAGATGGTCGCCGCCGAAGATGATGCGCGAGGCCGCGAGCCCTTCCCTGCTGGCGATCTCCAGCACGAAGGCTATGAACAGGTCCGGGGTCATCCCGGTGTAGCCGCCGAACTGGTTGACCTGATTGCAGGTTGCCTCGATCAGGAGCGTGGTTTCCTTGTCCCTGACGGCGCGCCTTATGGCCGTCTGGATCACCAGCGGATGGGCCGAGCAGATCGAGGTGATGCCGTAGGGTGATCCGTTTCTGCGCGCGGTGGCGAGGCCTGCAAGCGGGTTGGCCATCATGTCGCCCTCGCGGTCCCGGCGATGAAGCCGTCAAGCACATCGAAACCGGCGACGCCTTCCATGGGTCCGCGCCGCGTGACGTTGCGGGCTCCGGCGGCATTGGCATAGAACAGCGCCTTGCCGGGCTCCATCCCCTTGCGCCGGCAGGTCAGGTAGGTCGCGCCGAAACAGTCACCGGCTCCGGTCGGGTCCACTTCTTCCACCAGGAATCCGGCGCAGTCGATCCTGCTGCCATCGGCGGCGAACCGGGACGAGCCGGCGGCCCCTCGCTTCAGCACGATCTCGCCGACGCCCCTGGCGAGGAGCGCCCTCACCGCCTGGCATTCGTCGTCGACCCCAGCCGCGGTAAGCAACTCTTCGCCGGAGGGAAGCAGCAGATCGGCATCGTCGACCAGTGCCGAAAATTGCCCTCCGTCGGCGCCGTCGATCAATTCCTTGCGCACATTCGGATCGAAGGAGGTCGAGCCGCCGCGGGCGCGCACCGCCTTCGTGGCATAGGCGACGATCTCCTTCAGCCCGGCTACGGACAGGGTGGACCCCATGACATGCAGGTGGCCGGCCCTGTCCGCCAGTTGGCGCACTTCCGCGGTGAGACGGATTTGCCCGGCGGCGGATTCGGCGATGTTGTAGACGAAGTCGCGGCCGCCATCGGGCCTGTAGCGAACGAAGGCGCTTCCTGTCGGGTAGCGGTCGCTGACGGCGACGGCGGACACGTCGACGCCGTCGCGCCTGAGCCTTTCCAGATTGATCGTGCCAAAATCGTCGCGGCCGACGCAGCCGATGAGCCCGGCGCCACCGCCCAGCCTTGCGACCTGGTCGATGAAGATGGCAGGAGCGCCGCTCGGGTAAGGGCCGACCAGCGCCAGCGGTTCGAGGAAACCCAAACCCCGGTCCGTCGCCATTATCTCAACCAGGATTTCGCCGGCGGCAATCGTCGGACCCACGGATTCGAACGCGATCTCCCTTCGGCGGGAAAGGCTCATTCCTGCAATTCCTTCTCTCCCCAGCCGGAGCGGACGCGGATCGTGTCGGCGTGAGGGTTGTGCGACAGCTCCTGACTGTAGCCGAGGTAATTGGCGTCGCGAGCGAAGTCAATACAAACTGCACGCACGTTCACTTTATTTGCTACGCACGTGGCTTTCCTGCCGCAGAAAATACGAGCTGCCATCCGTCGAACCTGGGCCGGACGCCAAAGATCAAGCCCTATGCAGCTTGACTTGGATGTTTTCAAGCGCAATAAAATATATACGCATGTTCACTTACACATGCGCATTCGTAAAGGAGGAGACGAAATGCCAATTGGTAAGCGTATTGGAACTCTCGCCGCGTCGCTCGCAGCTTCGGCACTGACGGCGAGTACCGCCCTGTCCGCGGACATCACGGTTGCGACGGTCAACAATGGCGACATGATCATCATGCAGAAGCTGTCGCCGGAATGGGAGAAGGCGACGGGAAACAAGGTCAACTGGGTGGTGCTCGAGGAAAACGTGCTGCGCGAGCGGGTCACCACCGACATCGCCACCAAGGGCGGCCAGTTCGACGTGCTGACGATCGGCGGCTATGAGACGCCGATCTGGGGCAAGAGCGGCTGGCTGACGCCGCTCGACGATCTCGGCGACGACTATGATTATGACGACCTGATCGCGCCGGTGCGCAGCGGCCTGACCGTCGACGGCAAGCTCTACGCCGTGCCGTTCTACGCCGAAAGCTCGTTCACGCTCTACCGCAAGGATCTGTTCGACGCCGCCGGCCTAAAGATGCCGGAGCAGCCGACCTATGACCAGATCACCGAATTCGCCGACAAGCTCACCGACAAGTCGAAGGAACAGTATGGCCTGTGCCTGCGCGGCAAGCCGGGCTGGGGCGAGAACATGGCCTTCCTCGGCACGCTGGTGAACACGTTCGGCGGCCGCTGGTTCGACATGGACTGGAAGCCGCAGCTCAATTCGCCGGAGTGGAAGAAGGCGATCGGCTGGTACGTCGATACGATGAAAAAGGATGGACCTCCCGGCATCAGCTCCAACGGATTCAATGAAAACCAGACGCTGTTTGCCTCGGGCCATTGCGCCATGTGGATCGACGCAACGTCGGCGGCGGGCCGCGTCTATGATCCCAAGCAGAGCAAGGTTGCCGACAAGGTTGCCTTCGCCAAGGCACCGGTGGCAGTCACACCCAACGGCTCGGCCTGGGGCTGGGCATGGAGCCTGGCCATCCCGGCGAGCTCCACCAAGGCGGATGCCGCCAAGTCGTTCGTGAAGTGGGCGACCTCGAAAGCCTATGTCCAGCGCGTCGGTGAGACCGAGGGCTGGTTCGCCGCACCTCCGGGAACACGCAAATCCACCTATGCCAGCCCGGACTACCAGAAAGCAGCCCCCTTCGCCGCAACGGTGCTTTCGGCGATCGAATCCGCCGACCCGACCAAGCAGACCAAGGATCCGGTTCCCTATACCGGCATCCAGTTCGTCGCCATCCCCGAATTCCAGGGCATAGGCACCGAGGTCGGCCAGGCGATTGCCGCCGCGGTCACCGGTCAGCAGTCGGTCGACGATGTGCTCAACGGCGCCCAGACCGCCGTGGAGAAGACGATGACGGAGGCAGGCTACATCAAATAGGCGGGTTCAAGCCCAGACAGGTGAGCCAGGAGGCGGAATGAGCACAGCCTCCTGGCGATCTGGGCCTGAAGAGCCTCCCATTGCAACAGGCCTGGAGGATGCACGGATCCGCCACAGCGGGTCCGTGCGTTTCTCAGGCAGCGTCAAGGATTCGATGGGCCATTTCCCATGACGTTGCGCCGGTCGCCATCTGGCCCTCTGATAGCGTTTTCAAAAACTCACGGAATTGGAATTGGAAATGAAACTGAACAGCAAGATTGCCCTGATAACAGGCGGGGCGCGCGGCATCGGCCTGGGTTTCGCGCAAGCCTTTGCGCGCGAAGGCGCCAAGGTGATAATTGCCGATATCGACATCGAGCGTGCCACGCGGGCCGCCGCCGCGATCGGTCCGGCGGCCAGCGCAATCCAGCTTGACGTCACCGACCTCGATGCGATCGACAGGGTCGTGGCGGAGGTCGACCGCGATTTCGGCGGCATCGATATCCTGGTCAACAATGCAGCCATCTTCGACATGGCGCCGATAACCGACATCACCGAAGCGAGTTATGACCGGGTGTTCGCCATCAATCTCAAGGCGCCACTGTTCATGATGAAGGCGGTGGCCAATGTGATGATCGCGCGCGGCCGCGGCGGCAAGATCATCAACATGGCGAGCCAGGCCGGTCGCCGCGGCGAGGCGCTGGTGACGCTTTACTGTGCCTCCAAGGCAGCGATCATTTCGGCCACGCAATCGGCGGCGCTGGCGCTGGTCAAACACGGCATCAATGTCAACGCGATCGCGCCCGGCGTCGTCGACGGCGAGCACTGGGATGTTGTCGACGCGCACTTCGCCCGTTGGGAAGGTCTGAAGCCGGGCGAGAAGAAGGCTGCCGTGGCCAGTTCGGTGCCGATCGGCCGCTTCGCGCAGCCCGAGGATATTGCGGGGCTCGCCGTGTTCCTGGCGTCGACCGACAGCGACTATATCCTGGCGCAGACCTACAATGTCGACGGCGGCAACTGGATGAGCTGATGCGCCCGAGCCGCGTCGTCAGGGACAAGGGAGACTGACATGAAGGCCATCCGATTTACCGCCGCGGGCGTTGCCGGCATGGCGGAGCTTGAGATGCCCGCAATCAAACCGGGCCACGCTTTGGTGCGGGTCCGCGCCGCCGGGCTTTGCCATACCGACATCGAGGTCCTGCATGGCCGCTACGGCGACGGCGCGTTTCCGCTGGTCCCCGGTCACGAATACGCGGGCACCGTCGAGGCGGTCGCCAGCGATGTCACCACCGTCAAGCCCGGCGACCGGGTCGCTGTCGATCCCAACATCCCGTGCGGGCATTGTCCGGCCTGCAGGAAGGGCCTGACCAATCTGTGCGCCAGCCTGAAAGCCTATGGCGTGACCGAGAATGGCGGCTTCGCCGAGTTGAGCATGGTTGCCGTCGACCATCTGCACGGGATCGGCGATCTCAACTTCGCCACGGCGGCACTCGCCGAGCCGCTCGCCTGTGTCCTCAATGGTCTCGGCGCCGCCGGGATCGGGGCCGGCAACAGCACGCCCGGCACCGCGCTGGTCTTCGGCGCCGGACCGATCGGCCTGCTGCTTGCTCTCTCGCTCAGGGCCAAGGGGGTCAAGAGCGTGGCGGTCGCCGACATCAGCGAACAACGCCTCGCCTTCGCCGAAGCGCTCGGGCTGGAGCCGTTGGTGTCCGGATCGCAGGCGCTGTCGGCGCGGGCACGCGGGTTCGATTTCGTCGCCGACGCCACCGGTGTCGCCAAGGTGGTCGAAGGCATGATCGGTTTCACCGCCGATGGCGGCACAGCGCTGGTTTTCGGCGTCTGCGCGCCCGATGCCAGGATTTCCGTCGCCCCGTTCGAGATTTTCCGCCGGCAGATCAAATTGGCGGGATCGCACTCATTGAACCGCAACATCCCGCAGGCGCTCGACATTCTCAGCCAAGACGACGGCACGATGGCGCGGCTTGTCAGCCACCAGCTGCCGCTATCCGAACTGTTGCCGTTCTTCGCCAAAGGCAGTGGCGACCCAACGACCATGAAAGTACAGTTTTCCTCCGACACGTAATTTCAAGCAGTACAGCCGCGCCCATGGGGCACAGACGGTCTCCTGCGCTCGGAAAGAAACATTCCACCTCCTTTCCGCGAAAAGGTGACTCAAGTAGACAGTGGCAACGGCAGTTCGAGCAGGGAGCCCATGAATGGCAAAGACGATCAGGACGATGGAGGACTTCTCGGCCTTTGTCGGCTTGTCTCGCACGACGGTTTCCAAATATTTCAACGATCCCAGTTCGGTCAGGAAAAACACTCGAAACGTGATCGAGGCCGCGCAAAGGAAGTCCGGCTTCCGGCCGAGCATGTTCGCCGTCAATCTCAATCGCCGCCGCAGCAACATTCTCGGCGTCATCATTCCGAATTCGACGGATCCGTTTTACATGGCGCTGACGCGTCGCATCGAAACGATCGCCAACGAAGCCGGTTTCCTGGCGTTTGTACTGTCTTCCGATGGACGTGCCGAAATGGAAGACCAGGCGATCCAGACGTTCAAGTCGATGAACATTGCCGGTGCCATCATCGCGCCGCTCGGCGTGCAGTCCCATCACCGGATCCTGGCCGAACTTGGATCGAGCATCCCGCTGATCTATGTCGACTCGCCGCTTGACGAGACCTCGTCCTTCGTCGGTACCGACAACAGGCAGAGTTTCAGGCTCATCGTCGACTATCTCTGCAGGTCCGGCGAGCCGCCCTGCTATTTTGCCATGCCGCTGGTCAACAACAATGCCTCGGCCCGACAGGACGCCTATGTCGAGGCCATGCAGCAGTTCAAGATGACGCCGAGCATCGTCCCCGTCGTCGACGTGCGATCGTGGGATTTCGAGAAATTCGGCTTTGACGAAGCGCTTCGTATCCTGAAGGGGCAAGGATTTCCGACCAGGACCGTGCTTTGCGCCAACGACCGTGTCGCCTTCGGCGTGATCGCGGCCGCGTATCAGCTGGGCCTGAAGGTGGGCCATGGGGCGGACTGCGACGTGCGGGTCGCGGGACACGACGATCATCCCCTGTCGCGCTACGCCTGCCCGCCGATCACGACCGTTGCGCAGAACTACAACGAGATCGGCCGCCTGGCGATCGAACTTCTGCTGGAGCGGCTGGATGAAAAATCCTCGGCCAAACCAGACAATGGACGCATCCTGCTCAACGCCGAACTGATGCTGCGAAGCTCGGCCTAGCAGAGGCAAGCGGGCTGAACGCAAAAGCAAAGGGCCGACGATCTCCCTTATTTCGCAGCGTGGTTGTCAGCGTGGCCGAGCCTCCGTTGGAATTGCCGCTGGTGTTGGTGGAGCCGATGGTTCAAGAAGGATCAACGACAAGCGGTTGTTTTCCTTCATGTCCTCCATCCGCCCGCTGATCCCGCTCCTGCTCGCTGCTGGCATCCTGCTCGGCGGCAATGGGCTGCAGAGCACGCTGATCGCGCTGCGCGGCGCGCAGGAAGGGTTTTCCGCCTCCGACATCGGCCTGATGGGCACCTTCTACTTCGCTGGCTTCCTGCTCGGCTGCCTGGCAATCACCCGCATCATGAAGGCGGTCGGTCATATCCGGGCATTTTCGGCGCTGGCGGCGATCGCCTCGGTCGGCACCCTTTTGCTGGTGCTGGTTCTCGATCCGGTGATGTGGTGCGCGGTGCGCTTTGCCGGCGGCTTCTGCTTTGCCGGGCTGTTCACGATCGTCGAAAGCTGGCTGAATTCCGGCGTCAGCAACCACGACCGTGCGCGCGTGTTGGCGATCTACCGGATGGTCGACACCGGTTCCGTGACCGGCGCCCAGTTCCTGATCCCGATCTTCGGCGCCGGCGGCTTCACCATCTTCGCCATCATGTCGATCATGATCACGCTCTCGCTGGTGCCGGTCTCGCTCGGCGACCGCTCCAACCCGACGCCGCCCGAGGACGTCAAGCTCGACCTGGCACGCGTCTGGCGGATTTCGCCGCTGGGCTGCTTCGGCTGCATGGCCGTCGGCGTCACCAACAGCGCCTTTCGCACATTGTCGCCGGTCTATGCCGAGCAGATCGGCATGTCGGTCGCCGATGTCGTGACCTTCGTCAGCGTCGGCATCTTCGGCGGCGCCATCATCCAGTATCCGCTCGGTTACCTCTCCGACCGCTGGGACCGGCGCCGGGTGCTGTTGATAACCACCTGCTGCGCGATGTTTTCAGCACTGGCGCTGGTGTTCATCGCCGGCAGCAATCCGCTGCTCAACTTCGTCATCATCTTCATCTTCGGCTGTTTCGCCATGCCGCTCTATTCGCTGTCGGCGGCGCATTCCAACGACCGCGCCGACACCGGCGAGTTCGTGCTGATCAACGCAGCTTTGATGCTGTTCTATTCCTTCGGCGCCATTGGCGGGCCGTTCGCCGCCTCCACCGCGATGCAGTATTTCGGGCCGAGCGCGCTGTTCGTGTTCAGCGCCGTCGTCTACGCGATCTTCATCGCCGTCATTCTCTACCGGATGCAGGCCCGCTCCGGCGTGCCGGCAGGCAAGCGCAGTCGCTTCACCGCGCTGTTGCGCACCTCGACGGTTTTCGCGCGGCTGGCAAGAAGAAACAATGATTCCGATGAGCCGGGATCCTCATGACGTTGGCGCCACAGCTTGACGAAAGCGCTTCCGGCTGAAATCTAGGAAGACCTTACTCCTGCCAAAAGCGATTTGATGCACGTCATCACCACCCAGAAAGAACTCGAGACCGTTCTCGCCGCTTTCGAAAAGTCGGATTTCGTCACCGTCGACACCGAATTCATTCGAGAAACGACCTTCTGGCCGATCCTGTGCCTGATCCAGATGGCCGCACCCGGCGTGACGGCGCTGATCGATCCGCTGTCGCCCGACATCGACCTGAAGCCGTTCTTCAAGCTGATGGCCAATGAAGCCGTCGTCAAAGTCTTCCACGCCGCAAGGCAGGACATCGAAATCATCGTCCATCTCGGCGATCTCGTTCCGCATCCGGTGTTCGACACGCAAGTGGCGGCGATGGTCTGCGGCTTCGGCGACAGTGTTTCCTACGATCAGCTCGTGCAGCGGATCACCGGCGCGCGGCTCGACAAGTCATCGCGCTTCACCGACTGGCGCCACCGGCCGCTTTCCGACAAGCAGCTCGACTATGCGCTGGCCGATGTCACCCATTTGATCGAGGTTTATCAGCACCTCAGCGCCGAGTTGGAGCGGGAAAACCGCGCTCACTGGCTGAACGAGGAAATGGAGGTCCTGACCTCGCGCGAGACCTATGATCCGCATCCCGAGGACGCCTGGAAGCGACTGAAGATGCGGCTGCGCAAGCCACAGGAACTGGCGATCGTCCAAGGCGTGGCGGCATGGCGCGAACGTGAGGCGCGCGAACGCGACGTGCCGCGCGGCCGCGTGCTCAAGGACGATGCGATCTACGAGGTGGCGCAGCAGGCGCCGCGCGACTCGGCGGCCCTTGGCAAGCTGCGCACGACGCCGAAAGGCTGGGAGCGCTCCTCGACGGCGACGGCGCTGCTTGGCGCGGTCAACACAGCACTGGCCTTGCCCAAGGAGCAGATGCCGAAGCTGCCCAAGAATTTCCAGCCGCCCGAGGGCTCGAGCGCGGCGGCGGAACTGTTGAAAGTGCTGCTCAGGATCGTCGCGGAAAAGGAAGGCGTCGCCTCGAAAGTGCTGGCCTCCAGCGACGACATCGACCGCATCGCGGCCGAGGGCGAGGAGGCCGACGTCCCCGCCCTGCAGGGCTGGCGGCGCGCCGTGTTCGGCGAGGCAGCGCTGAAGCTGGTGCGCGGCGAGATCGGCATCAAGTTCGACAAGCGCAAGATTGCGGTCTTCGACCTGTAGGCGGTTTACCCCCGCCCGCTTTGCGGAGCGGCACCCCTCCCCACAAGGAAGGGGTGCGCATATGCTCAGACGGCTCCGAGCAGATGCAGCGCGAACCAGATCCAGGCCAGCGCCAGCACAACCGCGCCGAAGAAGAAAGAGCGGCTGCGCAGCCGCAGATTGTTGCTCGTGAGATGAACCCAGGCGTGGAAATAGCGCGACGCGACAAAAATCCACATCAGCGCCAGGGTCAGATAGTTGACGCCATTGGTCACGTGCAGCGTCAGGCACAGCACGTAAAACAGCACCGGCAATTCGAACTGGTTGATGAGGTTGCTGGCAACGGTGATGCTGGAGGCCGGCTCGGTCGAGCGCACCTTGTACTGACCAGGCTTGGCTTCACCTGACCTGATCGCGCCGTATCTGCGACGACCCAGCACGACGTAAACAATGTAGATCAGCAACACATGCGCGAGCATCGGCCAAAAGATCGTGGTCTGATTCATGAAGTGCCCCTGCCCCGTTTGGCGTCAAGCCTGCTGTCTCTGGCCCGCCAGCCAGAAAGCGGCAATGACGATCAACGGGAGGGCGAGAAGGGCGAATTTGGTGACGATCAGCGCCGAGGCGAGAGACAGCGAATCCGGATTGGCCGACAGGAAATCGGACAGCAGGCGCGCCACCGCGATGTTCTGGGCATAGTCGGCCAGCGTGTAGGGCAGCACCAGAATCAGCGCGAAGATCGACTGCAGCTGCCCCGGCAGCACACGGAAGTTCTTCAATCGCCGGCCGGTGGCCAGGATCAGGCTGACCAGTGTCACCGACAACAGCGCTGGGAACAGCAAATCGAAGGTCAGATAGTGCCAGACGAGAATGATCTCGCCACCGCGCCGGCCGAGCGCCGTCAGCCAGGCCATGCCTTCGTCCGGCGTGAAGCCGAGAAAGCGCATGTCGAGTGACGCCAGGCCGCCGCTCAACTGGCGGAAATAGAAGAATTCCAGCACCGTCATGGCGATGAAAACCGCCGCCGACAGGAAACAAAGCGCGGCCGCGTGGCGTGACAGCCGCAGGATCGTTGCGGTCAGGCTCCGCCCGAGCCCGTACGGATCAGGCTCCGCCGGGATAGTTCGGGCTTTCGCGGGTAATCGTGACGTCATGGGCGTGGCTTTCACGAAGTCCGGCGTTGGATATGCGTACAAAAGTGGCGCGTTCGCGGAAATCGGCAAGGTCGCGACCGCCCACATAACCCATAGCGGCTTTCAGCCCGCCTGCAAGCTGGTGCAGCACGCCAGACACAGGTCCTTTGTAGGGAACCTGCCCCTCGATGCCTTCCGGGACCAGTTTCAGCGTGTCGCGCACCTCGGCCTGGAAGTAGCGATCGGCGGAGCCGCGCGCCATGGCACCGACCGAACCCATGCCGCGATAGGCCTTGAAGGAGCGGCCCTGGTGCAGATAGACCTCGCCCGGGCTTTCATCGGTGCCGGCCAGCAGCGAACCGATCATCGCTGCACTGGCGCCGGCGGCGAGCGCCTTGGCAAGATCGCCGGAATATTTGATGCCGCCATCGGCGATCACCGAGACGCCTGATTTGCTCGCCGTCTCGACCGCCGACATGATGGCCGAAAGCTGTGGCACACCGACGCCGGCAACGATGCGGGTGGTGCAGATGGAGCCCGGGCCGATGCCGACCTTGACGGCGTCCGCCCCGGCATCGATCAATGCCTGCGTGCCTTCGGCGGTAGCGACGTTGCCGGCCAGGATGCGAACCGAGTTGGAAAGCTTCTTGGCGCGCGTCACGGCGTCCAGCACGCGCTGCGAGTGGCCATGCGCGGTGTCGATCACCAGAAGGTCGACGCCGGCATCGATGAGGCGTTCGGCACGTTCGAAACCGTCATCGCCGACGCTGGTGGCGGCGGCGGCGCGCAAGCGGCCCTGAGCGTCCTTGGTGGCGTGCGGGTTGAGTTGCGACTTCTCGATGTCCTTGACGGTGATCAGCCCGACGCAATTGCCCTGCTTGTCGACGACGACCAGTTTTTCGATGCGGTGCTGATGCAGGAGACGCTTGGCCTCGTCCTGGTCGACATTCTCCTTGACCGTGATCAGATTCTCACGGGTCATCAGTTCATAGACCTTCTGCGACGGATCGGACGCAAAGCGCACGTCGCGGTTGGTCAGGATGCCGACCAGCCGACCGATCTTCTGGCCGCCGGTGCCGCCATTCTCGACCACCGGAATGCCCGAAATCGAATAGGTGCGCATCAGCGAAAGCGCGTCTGCAAGGGTGGCGTCCGGACCGATGGTGACGGGATTGATCACCATGCCGGATTCGAACTTCTTGACCTGCCGCACCTGCTCGGCCTGCTCGGCCGGCGAGAAATTGCGGTGGATGACGCCAATGCCGCCGGCCTGGGCCATGGCGATGGCAAGCCGCGCTTCAGTGACGGTGTCCATAGCCGCCGACAGGATCGGCACATTGAGGTCGATGTCGCCGGCGATGCGGGTGCGGACATCGGTCTCGCCAGGCATGACCTCGGAATGACCGGGCTGCAGCAGCACGTCGTCAAAGGTAAGCGCCAGCGCGCCGGTGGACGTTTCGATGATTTTTGCCATGGCCAGTCCTCGGAATACAGAAAAAGCGCTTGACCAGAATGGACAGCGCCGACTCGTCTTCTTCCCTTTCAGGATTGGCGCTGGCTCGTAACACGTCCCGCGGCCGATGAAAAGCCGATGATTTCACGCTCCCGGAAAGGTGACGTCTTTGCCGAAAGGAACGCCACCTACGGTTGCCGGTCGCACAAAAGTGACAGCAAATTAATGCGACATCCCGGCGAAGGCATGGTAACCGCCCGCCTCAAGGCCGACATGCAATCGGCAACGCAACATGAAAGTCTGGACGCGTTCCTTGAATCGCACCATCCCGCTCATCCTGGCGGTCGCCCTGTTCATGGAAAACATGGATTCGACGGTTATCGCCACATCGCTGCCGGCGATTGCCGTCGACATCCACACCAGCCCGATCGCGCTCAAGCTGGCGTTGACGGCCTATCTGGTGTCGCTGGCGATCTTCATTCCGATCAGTGGCTGGATGGCCGACCGCTTCGGCGCCAAGAATGTCTTTCGCGCCGCTATCGCGGTCTTCATCGTCGGCTCGATCGCCTGTGCGCTTTCCGGTTCGCTGCCGGCCTTCGTGGTGTCGCGCTTCCTGCAGGGCATTGGCGGCGCCATGATGACGCCGGTCGGACGACTGGTGCTGGTGCGCGCGACGCCGAAAAGCGAACTCGTCGCGGCGATGTCCTGGCTGACCGTTCCGGCGCTGGTCGGGCCGCTGGTCGGGCCGCCCGTCGGCGGCTTCATCACCACCTATTTCACCTGGCACTGGATCTTCCTGATCAATGTGCCGATCGGCCTGATCGGCATCTGGCTGGCGACCCGTTTCCTGCCGGAGACCGAACCGACGGCGAACCCGCCACTTGATTTCATCGGTTTCGTGCTGAGCGGGCTGGCGGCGTCCGGCGTGGTGTTCGGCCTGTCGGTGGTCAGCCTGCCCTATCTGCCGCCGATCGTCGGCATCGTCACAGTGGCGGTCGGCATGTCTTCGGGCGCGCTCTATCTGCTGCACGCGCGCCGCGCCAAAAATCCGCTGCTCGCGCTCGAATTGTTCCGCAACCAGGTGTTCCGCTCTTCGGTTCTCGGCGGCTCACTGTTCCGCATCGGCATCGGCGCCGTACCGTTCCTGTTGCCGTTGATGTTCCAGATCGGCTTCGGACTGACGCCCTTTCAGTCGGGCATGATCACCTTCGTCTCGGCGATCGGTGCCATCGGCATGAAATTCGTCACCGCGCTGATCTTCCGCGTCGCAGGCTTCCGCCGCGTGCTGGTGGCCGGCTCGCTGGTCGCCGCGGCGTCGATCGCCATCAACGGCTTTTTCACCCCCGAGACCCCCTATCTGCTGATGCTTGCCATGCTGCTCGTCGGCGGCTTCATCCGCTCGATGTTCTTCACCGGCGTCAATGCACTTGCCTACGCCGAGGTTTCGGCTGAGGACACCAGCAAGGCGACGCCGATTGCGGCTGTCTCCCAGCAGCTTTCGATCGCGCTTGGCGTGGCGGTGGCGGGCGGCATCCTGGAAGTGTCGACGACCCTCAATGACAGGTCGCTGACGCTGGCGGATTTTCACACCGCGTTTTTCGTCGTCGCCGCGATTTCCGCCGCCGCGTCGCTGTCGTTCATACGGCTGGCGCCCGATGCCGGCAACGCCGTCTCAGGCCATGGCCGGCTGACCACACCGAAGACGCTGGAAACGGCGAGCCCACCCGGCAATTGAAGCGGCTGGCTCAGGCTCAAGTTTCGGCGTCCCCCTGCCCTTCGCTATCGCGGCGGGCGCTCGAGGCCTTCGGAACGTCCACTGGACGTTCCGATCCGCCTGACGGCGGACCGGCCTCTCGCCCTTTGAAGTCCTTCGCCAGCAGATAAAGCTCGACCGATTCATCACGCGACGCCGGCGGCTTGACGTGATGGACCGAGCGGAAGTTGCGCTTGAGCATGGAGAGCAGTTCGTTTTCGGCGCCGCCCTGGAAGGTCTTGGCGAGGAAATGCCCGCCCGGCTTCAGGACCGAAAGCGCGAAATCGGCGGCCACCTCGCACAGATGCATGGTGCGGATATGGTCGGTTCTCTTGTGGCCGGTGGTGGGTGCCGCCATGTCGGACAGCACCACATCCGGATCCCCACCCAGCGCCTCGGCCAGTTTTTGCGGCGCCAGCGGATCGAGGAAATCCATCAACAGCACCGGCGCGCCGGGCACCGCATCCATTTCCAGATAATCGATGCCGACGACATGCGGCTTGTCGGCCGTCGATTTCGTGCGCGCCGCGGCAACCTGGCACCAGCCGCCGGGAGCGGCGCCGAGGTCGATCACTTTCATGCCGGGCTTCAGGAGATGGTGCTTGTCGTCGATCTCGATCAGCTTGTAGGCCGCGCGCGAGCGATAGCCATCCGCCTTGGAACGCTGGACATAGGGATCGTTGATGTGGCGCTGCAGCCAGCGGCGCGACGATTCCTTCAGGCCGCTCTTCTTCTTGATCCGCGTCTTCAGCACGCGAATGCTGGCAGAGCCTGGTTTTTCCGGTTTCTTGGTCATCGCTTATTTCTTCGGTTCGGGCTCATGCTCTGCTGCGCCCATCGTTGCGCCAGACGCCGTCATCGGCCATCAGCTCGCTCAATATGCCCTCGCGCAGGCCACGGTCGGCGACGCGCAGTCGCTCCGACGGCCACACCGCACGGATCGCTTCCAGTATGGCGCAACCCGCCAGCACCAGGTCGGCGCGATCGGCACCGATGCAAGGGTTGGCGCAGCGCTGCTGGAAATCCCAGCCGACCAGTTTCTCGACCATGCGGTCGACGCTGTCGCGGTCCATCCACAGCCCGTCGACACGCCGGCGATCATAGCGTTCGAGGTCAAGGTGGACGCCGGCCAGCGTCGTCACCGTGCCCGACGTGCCGAGCAGATGGAAATTCGGGCTAGTCTTGAGATGGCTCAACCGATCACGGCCGTCGAAGCTGGCCAACCGGCCGGCGACATCGTCGACCATGGCGGCAAAGATTTCGCGTGTCACCGTACGGCCGCCGAAACGCTCGGCCAGCGAGACGACGCCGACCGGCAGCGACGTCCACGAGACGATATGGTTGGCGAGACGCGGCGAACGGCGGCCGGCGAGGTCGATCAGCGCGATTTCGGACGAGCCGCCGCCAATATCGAACAGCACGACGCCCTGCGTGTCGCGCTCGACCAGCGAGCCACAGCCGGAAACCGCCAGCCGTGCCTCGGTCTGGCGGTCGATGATCTCGAGCTTCAGGCCGGCCTCGCGCTCGACGCGATCGAGGAATTCGACGCCGTTTTCGGCCGAGCGGCAGGCTTCGGTGGCGATCAGCCGGGCCTTCCGGATCTTGCGGTTGCGCAATTTGTCGCCGCAGATCTTCAGCGCCTCGACCGCGCGGTCCATCGCCGGCTGGCCAAGCCGGCCATTGGCGGTGAGCCCCTCGCCCAGCCGGACGATGCGCGAAAAGGCATCGATGACGCGGAACTGGCCCTGCCGCGTCGGCACGGCAACCAGCAGCCGGCAATTGTTGGTGCCGAGGTCGAGCGCCGCAAATACGGGAAGCTCCTGCAGCGGCGGCCGACGGGTGCCCTGTTCGTGCCGTGCCGGCACAGCGGCGGGCAGGACCACCAAATCGGGCAGTTTGGCCGTTTCCGCCGCCGCAGGGGTGCCGGGCACAGGCGATCGATTCTCTGTGCGATGCGCTTCATCGCGCGCAAAAACCTTGCGCCCGCGCCTTCGCTTGCGCCGCTTCTTCGGCTTGCCCTTCTGGGGATTGGTAGCGTCGCCCGCCTGCCCGCCGGCGGAGCGGGACTCCGTCGGGCGGCCTTGCCGCCACGAGCCAGCTGGCCCTGGGGAAGCGTTGGACGCACCCACCTCCGGCGCCCCGGCGCCGGTGTCGCGGTCTTCCACTGTCGTTCCTTCCGGCGCCGCGCGAACCGACAACGGACGCAGCAGGCGCTTTGACGTGTTTTAAGTTGCCGCCAGACTAACAGTGCCGCGCCCGATCACCAAGAGCCGCTGGCCGAATTTTGCCGGCTGGGCGCGCGAACCGCCATTGCGGCCGCGCCGCGCAATATACCCGCAAGCCTGGATTGGTAGGCGCAATCCCGGCTGGCGCCCCTTCCAGCCTCCCTCGACGCGGACAAATCCGCCAGCCGCCGGCGCGAAAAGCGTTGGCGGTTGAATAGCCGGCTTCAATGAGGCATTTCTGAAATGAGCGGAAGAATCCGGCGCAACCGGCCTCTCGACAGAAAAGGAAACGGATCGGTAACGCATGGCAGTCAGGCAATGAACTGGAGGCGCTATTTCTGGCCGGTCGTCGGCATAGCGGCGGTGATTTTCTCGCTGCTGCTGCTCTGGCACGAACTGCGCGGCATCTCGCTCGACGATGTCTGGGACGGCATTACCGCGATTCCAGCCCGTGGCTGGATCCTTGCCGCGCTGAGTTCGGTCATCGCCTATGCCTCGCTCGCCGGCTACGACCACATCGCGCTCTTGCATATCGGCAAGAAGGTGTCGTGGCTGTTCGTCACTTTGTGCTCCTTCACCACCTATGCGCTGTCGCACAACATTGGCGGCTCGGTGTTCTCGGGCGCCGTCATCCGCTACCGTGCCTACGGCACCAGGGGCCTGACCGGCCAGGATGTCGGCATCCTGGTGGCGATCTGCTGGATCACCTTCGTGCTGTCGACGATCCTCGCCTCCGGCCTTGTGCTGGTCTTCGAGCCTGAGATTCTCGACCGGTTTTCCGGTATTGCCCATCACGGCCTGTCGGAGGCGGCGGGGATCTTGATGCTGCTGCTCGTCACCGCCTATATCTTCGGCAGCTGGCTGCATCTGCGCCCGCTGAAGATCGCCAGCTTCCAGTTGCACTATCCGGCGCTACCGATCGTCGCCCGGCAGCTGTTGATCGGCCCGATCGAACTGCTGGCCGCCACCGCGATCATCTTCTTCGCCCTGCCCGTGGCCCACAATCCCGGCTATTTCGTTGTGCTCGGCGTCTTCCTTGTCTCCTTCTCGATCGCGCAGATCTCACACGCGCCGGGTGGGCTCGGCGTGTTCGAAGTGGTGTTCTTGGCGGGGCTGTCCGACATGGATCCGGTCGGCGTGCTGGCGGCGCTGCTGGTGTTCCGGCTGTTCTATTTGATCATCCCGCTCTTCCTCGGCCTCGGTATCGTGCTGTTCTTCGAACGCTCGCAGTTCAGCCGGACCGAGAGCTGAGGCGTGGCCACCGGGCATCTCCCCGTTCACGTGGAGAAGGTTCCAGCAGGCGGATGAGGGGCAGCAGAAACTTCTGCGATTGCCCCAATTGAACTGCCGAGCAGGCTTGACTATTTTCCGCTGGCGGCTACAAGGCAGCGCTCAAGCGGCTCAGCCGCTCGGCCCTCGCGGTTCATGACCGCGCCTGCTGGGGAATAGGTTAACGGTAGACCCACGGACTCTGACTCCGTTAGTCCTGGTTCGAATCCAGGTTCCCCAGCCAAACAAAATCAAACACTTAGCTGCCAAAACCGCTAAAAACCATGTTGCTAGCCTCGAAATGCGCCGATCGGAGGGCCGATCTTCGGCGACAAATGCGCAGGACGGCTTCTGGGCTTTTTCAGCAATGCTTCACCTCGGGGAGTCTCGCTGCGTGCACATTGGATTGTCAGGCGGTATGCGCTGTGGCGGCCTGACCTATTTTCCCACCCCGGGGCAAATGTGATTTTGTGGTCGGCACCAGACAGGTTACGCTACGTCTTCAACGATTGAGGAGGAGACGATGAAAACATTCCTCGCAATAGCCGCCGCGCTGACCCTGTCCGTATCCGCCGCCTCTGCGGATTGCCCGGCGCATATGAAGGTACAGGCAGCGGTCGACACGCAGAAAACAGCGAGCGTCGAGAAGGCCGATATGTCGAAGGCTGCGGACACTCAAACCATAAAGAAAGAAGTGCCGGCCAAGACCGAATAGCGGCACGCTACCCCGATCCCACGCAGCTTGTGTGCGGCCTCTGCCAGGCGCACCGACCAGTCCTGCGCCTATGCACTCTGTGGCGGCAGTGGCGTTGTATGCAGCGCGCGTCAGTGAGACCGACATTGTGTTGCCATAGGCCGCCCCACAAGATCAGGCTAATCTCCTGCAGGCCTTGCGTCCGAAACCAATCACTCAGCCACGATCAGCCCGTGAGGCGTGCCCGAAACAACGTGCAGCGTCCGCCAGGCGCGACCTGGAGATATCCCGGAATCCAGCCTCGGTCACCCACGCGCGATACTGACCTTCAGTGTACGATTCGAAGCGGCCAAGGTTCTGCTGAGAGCAAGGAACTAAGACGATGGAATACCGAATAGAGCCAGCCGGGTTTGCCGACCGCTGGTGCGTTAGATGGCGGAGGTCTTCCTCGCCACGCCATGATCTCACTAAGCGGCTCTGTTGGCTGGAAATGGACGCATGACAACCAAACCGCAAAAAATGGTCATCGGCGACACCGATGACCATCTTAAAACGCGGGTCTGGATGATGGCCTCTGGCAGTCAAACCCCGCCCGCGTTAAAATGGGACAGGGGGACATTCACCAACCCAGCAAGGGAGGTCCGCCATGAAAGTCAAAGACGCTATGCATAAGGGTGTCGATTGGGTCAGCCCCGAAACCGATGTCACCGAACTGGCGAAAATGATGCGAGCCCAGGATATCGGGTCGATTCCCATTGGAGAGAACGACCGACTGATCGGAATGGTGACCGACCGCGATATTGTCTGCAAAGGACTGGCGGACGATGGTTTCGACGGCCGCACGGCAACGGCGCGCGATGTCATGACGACCGGCATTCACTGCTGCCGCGAAGACGACGATCTGGCTAAGGCCGTACGGCACATGGAAGAACTGAAAATCCGCAGGTTGCCTGTGATCAACAAGAATATGCGGATGGTCGGCATCCTTAGCGTCGGCGACGTCAGTCAGTCGGCACCGAGGGAAATGGTGTCCGAATACGTCAAGAGCGTTTCCGCCCATCACCACTGAAGGGCGGCACGCCCGTGCCGGCGCGCTGCGGCCAGAGCGGCGGCAGAGATGTCCGGTCAACCGGGCCGACGCCGACACTTCATGCTACGCGGTCCCGCCATCGCTTCACCGAAACGCGCGCTGGCGGGACACGGGAGGCGCGTCAGAAATCCTCTGCAAAGGCGCGCGTCGCGCGTCCTGGTGTCCGCCCCTGTGGCCGGCGTCATGCCCGCCGCGTCGAGTCCGTCGCTGAGAATGGCGGCTGCGCCGGGCTGAGGCTGAGGACGTCAGCGACCTAGAGTAGCGCCTCGGCCCCTCAAATGTTCCTCTCGAAGGTATGAGCCACGATCGGATCTGGCGCCGATAGCTCAAATCCTTTTGCTGCCATAAAGGTCAGCACGATAGCCACAGCTATCGATGCAATCACGGTGGTGGTGCGGGCTAGACTTCTCACTATCTTCACTCAACAAAGCAGCGCGATATTCCCAGCAAAATCTCTCGGACAGTAGGTCCGCCGCACAATGTTGGGATGCTCATCGCGGGTTGCAACCCCGCACCCGCGGGCATGTCACCTGAACGTTAGCGTCGAGGGCAACCCTAGCGCCTCTTCACCTTCGGCGTGATCTCCACGGGCCCAAGCACAAAAAGCCTCGCTGCTCCATTTGCGAAGCGGCGAGCCCCAGCATTTTGGTAGGCTAAGAAGCAAGTGTCGTTTGATCAACTTGGAGATTGGGGGTAGGCGGCACCCGCAATGGAAGTAGGTCCGAGCCGCATCGCTAGATTTCAAGGATGCATGAAATCGCCTATAATTCGCCAGCCGGCGAACCCTGTTTGCTGGTTAGGCCCGGCGGTCAAAAATCCCACCCCCGCCCTGGCCGCTGGGCCGCTCGCCTTAATGTTTCCATTTAGAGCCTCGCAAAGCGAGCGTTTCTGCGGGCCGCTGTCCTAATACCGGCAAAGCGTCCCGCGCGCGTCTTGGCGCCTCTCGCTGAGCCGGATGGGGCGTTCCAACGGCCGATGCCGTCGTCTATCGTTCGAAAGTCGGTTTCCAGTCGTGATTGCTCTTCGCCTGGATACCCTCATAGTCAGGAATGACGGTGAAGAACACCCGGCGCCGACCGCAGCCGGCAGCATTGCAATCCGAGCAGCCGAAGAGACTGACGAGATCCCAATGCATCGAGCCGTGATCCGGCCCCAGCCTGTCGATCAGTGCCTGGATATCGAGCTTTGTCGACTTGCAGCACATCGGTGCCCGCAATTGACATACATGGTCTCGCGGGTTGCCAGGGTGTCGGAAAGGGTCTTTTGAGGCATGGCGATCTCCGTTGAAGGGGTCGCCGCAACGAAGGATTATATTCCGCATATTATACTTGACGTACCCACGCAATCGGAATAGGTTGATTCCATAAGGAGTTAGACCGATGTCCGTGCTTTCAGACCGCCACTTTCACGACGAAGCCGCCGCCTACAAGTTCGTAGAGGCCAGGATTTGGCCGAACGGCCCGACTTGCCCGCATTGCGGTGGCGTGGAACGCATTTCCAAGATGGAAGGCAAGAGCACCCGCATTGGCACCTACAAGTGCTACCAGTGCCGCAAGCCCTTTACCGTGAAGATCGGCACCATCTTCGAAGCCAGCCACGTCAAGCTCAACCATTGGCTACAGGCGATCTTCCTTATCGCTTCGTCCAAGAAGGGCATTTCGAGCAATCAGCTTCACCGCACCCTTGGCGTGACCCTGAAAACCGCTTGGTTCATCTCGCATCGCATCCGGGAAGCCATGCGGGACGGCCAGCTTGGCCCGCTTGGCGGGAACGGCATGATCGTAGAGGCCGACGAGACCTACTACGGGCCGACCAAAGAGAAGCGCACCATGACTACCAAGGGCCGGCCCTTCACCAAGAGCGGCAAGACTGGCCCGTCAAACAAGCGCGCTATCCTTGGCCTAGTCGAGCGCGGCGGCAACGTCCGTACCTTCCATGTTGTGCAGGCGACCAAAGTCAATGTCGCGGCGCTGGTGACTGAGAACGTCCACCACGAAAGCACCCTCTACACCGACGAGAGCAACCTCTATCACGGCATGAAGGACCACTTCGCCGCTCACGATAGCGTCAAGCACACTGGCGGCGAGTACGTCCGCTACGAAGGCGGCGCTGTCATCCACTCGAACACCATCGAAAGCTATTTCTCGGTGTTCAAGCGTGGCATGCGCGGCACCTACCAGCATTGTGCCGAGAAGCACCTGCACCGCTACCTCGCCGAATTTGACTTCCGCCACAATCAGCGCGTAGCCCTTGGCGTGAACGACGAAGCGCGGGCCGCTCGCATCCTTGATGGTGTCGTCGGCAAGCGCCTGACCTATGAAACGACTAGTGCAAGGTGAGGCACCCTATGGCGTCTGGCGACCGTCCAAATACCGCCCGAAAGCCGCCCGGAAAAAAGACCGGAAAGCTTAGTCAGAAAGAGCAATCCGAGCGGTTTAAGGAAGCCGCTCGGGAGCTAGAGGCGGACGAAACAGGCGCTGACTTTGAGCGCGCGATGGCCCGTTTGCTAGCCAGAAAAAAGACAACCGATTGAAAAATAACAGGTTTCCAGTTTTCGTGATTTTCGCGTGAAATAAGATTTATGTCGCCCAGATGGGCAGGTACTTCGCAAACTTTTTGCCCTGATCTTCGTCCAGCGGCCTGATAAAGCCAGCTGCAATCGTGTCGTTTATGACGTTGGTCACCGCCGACGATTGGTTTGAATTCAGCCCTAGCCGTCGCCGTAGACTGCTATTCGTCATTGGCGAACCGTCCAGTTTGCATAGCACCGAATGTTGATAGCAAGCGCGCACCCGGTCCTCTTTTGTCATCGATCCGAAATCCGTGCGCTTATACATCGTGACGATTGTCGAGCCCTCGATAATTTGAAACATCGGAGGCGCTTGCATGGCCTGCTCAATCGCCCAGCAGGCGCGGTCAACCCCACTCCCGCGATCTTCGCAGAACCCTGCTTTGCGCATCAATCCTGCCAGTTTCTCGTTTCGAGATTTTGAAGGCGCATCAATCATCCTGATCGGAGTTACCAAAGACTCGCCCACATTGGTTATCTCGATCTTGTCGTCGTAGATCTCAATCTTAGGGCCGGAGCCGGCATCGATGAAATCTTGGTGGATTAGGGCATTCGCTACAAACTCTCGGATAGATATCTCGGGATAGAACGTTTCCCTCTTCCGTATACCGTGTAAGAATATCTCCTTCCCGGATATCTTTTCATTTATGTATTGTAGTATCTTAGGGAACGAAATGACATACCCGTACTTCCCGGTTACGTCATCCAGCCCAACTAACTTGTTTGTTCCTTTGTAGATAATTACTCTAGGCGACTTATGCGCCACCGTACGAAAGCGACTCAAGTCCTTGGCTGCTGCGATAACCATCAGGTTTGTTATGTCATATCCGCCCTGAAGATTATCAATGATAAGCCCATCGGACAGCAGATTTTCTAGGATGTTTATGTCAGTCAAGGCTGTTGATGAGTAGATGGCCCTTGCCAAACGCTGACAATAGAATTCAGCAAATATCTGGTCCCTCGTATAATTAGATGCCGCAAGACCATCCTCAAACGAGAACCTGGAGGTCAGCTGCCAGAGTGTTCGCTCTTTCTCAGGGTAATCCTTCAGCTTTCTAGTCGACGATTTTACCCTTATATACTCGACGTTCTTGAATAGAACAGGCCTATCGTAAGTTGGTCCTATTTCAATGATCTCGACACGCTTACCGTCGACTTCGCAATGGCTGAAGCCGATGTGGATGGTAGGCGTAAGCATCTTGTGCAGCCAATTGAGAAGCACCTCGTTTCCGACCTTCTCCGTCTCAAGGCGGACTTTGGTTCCAATCACTGCATGATCGCTGTCCCTAATCCCATAGAGCATGTAAGCTTTGTTTTTGTTGTGCAGCATGGCCGAATTGGCTAGGGCAGATATATACTCGCCAACATCGTCTGGACTTACGTTGTCTTTCTTGAATTCAAACCACTCCTGTTCGGTGTCGTAGCCGATCAGCGTAGAAACCAAAGCTTGTGGATTAGCGAGCCCCATCCATCCGATTTACCAGATCGGCACGTGAAGACACAACCGCTCATACGAGTGGAGCTAGCCGCCTCATGAATGCACGGCACGCCTCGAATACCTCGGTAGCCTCCTCCACCGTATATTTTTGCATCGGATGCATGGTGGTATTTCGCCAGACCTCTTTGACATGAAAGAGAAGGCTCATCGCCGAATCCCACGCATCCTTCGCGTCGTCGTCCGGCATGCCTTCAATCTTCCCACGACAGTTCGCTATGATCTTGCCCCAGACCAGGGGCTTTCCATCCTTGTCCCGAACGGTTGCCGACAGCTTCTCTCCCAACGCGGTGAGGGCGAGATCCATTGCTCTCATGAGGTGGAATACGGTCGCGGTCCCGCGCTCGAACGAAAGCGTCTTGGCAGCTTCCTCAAGGTCATACTCAACATTGGGAAACGCAGCCGCAACTTCCGGGCCGAATCCATGCACGGCGTTAGTAAGATAGTCCGACTGCTTTCCGGACATGCAATAGATTTTGCGGTCCTCCAGCTCATCAAAAAGACGTTCGCGAAAATCCTCTATCTGCTGAGATATGAACCTCGCATAGACATCCGTTGGCACTGCAACCGCCGATGTCAGCGACCTGTCTACGTACGAAAGTTTCTTTGCTGATTGGCGAAGGTCAAGCCGTTCAAGTTCCGGGGCAAGCTGCCCGATCCAGAATCGTAAACCCATATCCGCCGATTTGTCGCTGAACTGCGACGGGTCGTTTTTTGCGACCTCCATGTTTTCTCGAAGTCGATGTACGCCCTTCACAAGAAGGTTGGTATCTATCTGAAGCATTTCCAACAAGCTCCACAGCTTGCCGGGTGCGAAAGCTCCATCCCGGTCAGAGCGCATTCATAGCACTCCCGGCTTGGGTACGCAAAGTATAACATGCTGATTATATTCCTGATCTCGATGGCGTCGGCAAGGGCTGTTCATTCGATGGCACGGGACCGGTAAAGCCCCCTGAAAGGATGATGACCACCGCACTTAGCCTTAATTGAGTGACGGCTGATGTTGGATGTAAATTCACTAGCGCGGGACCTCCCGCAGTGGCCGGTGCAAGCTTTGAATCCGGCACCCGCCGTCGACTGCGGATGTACCAGCGACGGCGGGAGCAGGCGTTGGCCCTTATTCTTCCCGAAAATCCTGCACCAACGCATGGCGTAGCTTGGGCTCGCCGCGCAGGAGCTTCACGCGCGCCTATGGGTTTGAGCAATCCTTCGTCATAACGTTGAAAAGCAGCAAGCACGCCACCATCGACACGACCCCGCCTAACAAGTCGTCCCCCCGTCAGGCCGAAAAGATAGACCGTCTCAAACGCCAATACTGCCATTGCTGTGCCCATGATGGATTCGAAAATCGCCAACATCTAGAACCCGTTAGAGAGCCCTAATGTTCCGCTCTAGACTCTCGCCCGCAACGGCGGGGCGCCTCGGAGGGCCTTGCGTCCGAAACCAACCGTTCAGCCACGATCAGCCTTTGAGGCGCGCACGAAACAAGGTGCAGCCGTCCGTCAGGCGCGACCTGGAGATATCCCGGAATCCAGCCTCGGTCATCCACGCGCGATACTGACCTTCAGTGTACGATTCGCCGTGGCGATAGAGGTTCAAGAAGGTGAGATTCAGGAAGACACCCTCAGACGGGCCGAGGCGGTCGTCATCGACGACACCCCACCCCGCAATTGCGATCTCGCCTCCGGGTGTGAGGCAACGCGCCGCGTTCAGGATCGAACTGCGCGCCTGGTCCGGCGGAAGGACCTGGACGACGGCCTTCAGGATCGCCAGATCGTGCCGATTTTTCGATGGCGCGACAGTTATGTCCCCCTCTTCGACAACCACGTCGTCGGCACCGTATTCTGACAGGATATCCGGCGCGACCGCTGCGACCGTTGGGAGTTCCATCAGCGTCGCCGCAATCTGCGGCCGCCGCTCGCGAAGTCCGACGAGAATGGTCCCGGCGCCCCCGCCGATGTCGATCACCGAACCGATCGCCGAGAGGTCCATCTCCCGGGCCAGATGTCGGCCGAAAATCACCCCGCCCGGTGCGAGCATGCGGCTGAAGGCCGCCGCGGCCTCGGGCCCCGCTTCGGAAAAATCGTGCAGCGCAGCCGGCCGGTTCTGCCGCAGCGACTCTGCGGTCAGCAGGTCGGCTCCCCAGAGCTCGCGCAGGAGCGCATGGTCGCCGCCGCGATAGGTCGGCTTGGACGCGTCGAGGAAAGCCGACGCTTCGGCTCCGTTTCGAAATTGACCATCCTTGACTTCAAGGAGACCAATGCTGGCGAGCGCGTAGAGGAGGCGCGACAGGCGATCGGGCTCGACTTTGAGCGCGGCCCCTAGGCCGTCAGCGGTCACGGCGCTGTCACCGAGCCGGGTGAAGATGCCAAGGTCCAGCCCGGCGCGAAGCGCCAAGGCAGGGGGCACCGCTTTGATCAGCTTGTCGATCCGATCAGAATCCACCACTTCACATCCCTTCCGCGATCCAGGACCGACTTTGAAGCAGCTCGGAAGATCGGATTCGACCGGGGTGGCGCTTTCCTCACCTCTGAGGCATCGTGGCTCGTCTATCACGGCTGGCTGATGTTGACGAGGTCGCTGCAAGCCAGCGAAGTCTTATGCAACATGCTCGTTAGACAGGACGTCGACGCCAGCGAAAACGGCATCCCTTACGATCATGTTCAATGTTGTTATGTGCATCGCCTCATCCCTCTCAAACTGCAGCAATCGCAGTCGTGGTGTTTGCCATGCCAACAGATTTCGGCACACATTGATGCTGAAGGAATCTGGCCAGAGCCTGGCTCACAGCCGACAGCAATTTGAATGAGATTACATGGACCACTTCAACCTCGGCACCTATCGCCGCCCTATCTCAACCCGCTCTGCAGAAACGCAGCGCTGGTTCGATATCGGCCTGAACTGGTGCTACGGCTTCAACCATGAAGAAGGCATCAAGTGTTTCGAGAAGGCACTCGAAACGGATCCCGACTGCCCGATGGTGCATTGGGGCATCGCCTATGCCGCCGGGCCTTTTTACAATCTGACCTGGAAGGAGCATGGCGAGGCCGAGGCGAACAGCGCGACGAAGCGTTGCTTCGAGCATGTCCGGCTGGCGCGTGCCAATGCGGCTGGCGGCAGCAAGGTCGAAAGGCGATTGATCGAGGCACTCGCCAGCCGCTTCCAGAAGCCGCACCGGGTGACGCCTCAGGAATTCGAGCAGTGGGATGACGCCTACGCCGCCGCGATGCGGCTGGTCTACCAGGACTTTCCCGACGACCATGATGTGATGGCGCTGCTGGTCGAGGCGCTGATGATGCGCACCGTGCGGCGTCTGTGGAACCTCAAGACCGGTGCGCCGGCGCCGAACTCGGATGTCGTCGAGGCGCTCGCGGTTTGCGAGCGGTCGATCCGGCTTGCCGACGAGGCCGGTATTGCGCAGCATCCGGCGATCGTTCACCTGCACATCCATCTGCTGGAAATGTCCACCATGCCGGAACGCGGCATGCGCTCGGCGGACCTGCTCGGCGAAATGTGCCCCGATGCCGGGCACATGAACCACATGCCGGGGCACATCTATGTGCTGTGCGGCGACTATGAGAAGGCCAGGCTCGCCAGCGAGAAGGCGGTGCGCGCCAACGACCTCTATCTCGCCTATGCCGACAAGCCGACCTACTATCTGCTCGGCTGCTGCCACGATTTGCACCTGATGATGTTCACCTGCATGTTCCTCGGCCAGTCCAGGCCGGCCCTGTGGGCGGCCGACAAGGTGCGCAGCCTGGTGACGCGCGACGTGGTCAGCCTTCCCGACCGGCCCAAGCTCACCCAGACGGTGGAGGGCTACCACGCCATGAAATCACATGTGTTGGTGCGCTTCGGCCGCTGGCAGGAGATCATTGACGAGCCGGAGACCGAAGAGCCCGGCCTCTATGTGCTGACGGCGGCCATGCAGCACTACGCCAAGGCTGTGGCGCATGCGACGCTGAGGAATTTTGTCGAGGCGGAGCGCGAACGCGAGCGGTTCCACCGGCATCTGGAAGGCATTCCAGCCGAGCGGCGCTTCCTCAGCAACCCGACCCGCGCCTCGCTTGGCGTCGGCGCGGCCCTCCTCGATGGCGAGCTTGCCTATCACCAGAGACGGCATGAGGAGGCGTATGGCCATCTGCGGCAAGCGGTCGAGCTTGACGACAATCTGTCCTACACCGAGCCGTGGGCATGGATGCACCCGCCGCGCCATGCGCTGGCAGCACTGCTTCTGGACCAGGGCCACGCGCAAGAGGCCGAACAGGTCTATCGCGACGATCTGGGCTTGAGCGGCAAGGTGCAGCGCTGCGCCCAGCACCCGAACAATGTCTGGGCGCTGCACGGGCTGGTGGAGTGCCTGAAACGGCGCGGCGAAACCGAAGAACTGCCGGCGCTGCAGGCAAGCCTCGCCACTGTACTGGCCAAGGCAGATGTGCCGATCACCTCGTCCTGCCTGTGCAGGACGAGCGTGCAATTAGCACCAGACTGCTGTCATTGAGACCCTACCCCAGCCACTTCTCATAGTCGGACACCAGCAGGTGCACCGGGGCGACATCCTCGTCGATGTTGGAAAAACGGCCGATCTGTTCGCGAAACACATTGTCGGTGAGATCGTCGTTGACGGTCGACACCTCGCCGATCAGCACATCCTTGCCCTCGGCCCAGAAGGCATGCCAGACGCCGGGCAGCAGCGTGACGCTCTGGCCCGGGTCGAGCTTCAGGAGCCCGCCCGCCGGCAGCCTGTGGATGGTTCCGTCGACAGGCACCGATACCTCGGCCTTGGGATCGATGCCACCGTCGCGGTCGTGCATGAACAGTTCCAGCACCAGCTTGCCGCCACCGCGGTTGATGATGTCCTCGGCCTTGATGTTGTGGCGATGCATCGGCGACAGCTGGTCCTTGCGGGAGATCATGATCTTCTCGGCATAGAGCATGCCCATGCCCTTCTTCATGTCTTCGTAGCGGCCGTTGCGAACGGTGAACAGGAACAGGCCGAGTTCGTCGAACTTCTCCTGGCCGTAATCGGTGATGTCCCAGCCGAGCCGCGAGGTGAACACGGCCGAGGAGTCGACCTGGCGCGCCTTCGCCTCTTGCGGCGACCAATAGGCGAAGGGCGGCATGATGTAGCCGAACGAACGGATGAAAGCGTCGGCTTCGCGGATGATATCGTTGATGGCGGAGCGTTTCATGATCATGGTCCTTCGTGTCGATTTTTCCGACAAATCGCATAGCCGAACGCCGATGCGGTGTCGATCCATCTTGCCGCCAGGCCCTGCCTCGGGCTTTGCCTGCATGGACCACAGATCGGGTTTGCTGGCCGCGTGACATCGCGTGCTTTCAGGGTCATAAACCCTGCGGATTTCCATGGGGTGACAGACGATGCCGACCATCCACGACCTCGATACGCCATCGATCCTGATCGACGCCGCGCGAGCCGAAGCCAACATTGCCCGCGCCCAGGCCCATGCCGACAGGAACGGGCTGAAGCTGCGGCCGCATATCAAGACCCACAAATTGCCCTATTGGGCGAAGAAGCAGGTGGCGGCCGGCGCCGTCGGCATCACCTGCCAGAAGATCGGTGAGGCCGAGGTGATGGCCGACGCTGGCCTTGCCGATATTTTTCTCCCCTACAACATCCTCGGGCGCGCCAAGCTGGAGCGGCTTCTGGCGCTGCATCGCCGTGTCACCCTGTCGGTGACGGCAGACAGCATGGAGACCATCGAAGGGCTGGCCGCCACCTTCACCGATGCCGGCCATCCTCTGCCGGTGCTGGTCGAATGCGACACCGGCATGGGCCGCTGCGGGGTACAGACGGCGGGTGAAGCGGTTGCGCTGGCACGACAGATCGACGCGGCCGGCGGCCTCGCTTTCGGCGGGCTGATGACCTACCCGGCCGCCGGCCGCGCGGCGGAGGCCGAAGCCTGGCTCGCCGACGCCAGGCAGACGCTGGCCGCCTCGGGCCTCGCCTGCGAACGCATCTCCAGCGGCGGCACGCCGGACATGTGGCGATCCAGCGAGGCATCGGTCGTCACCGAATATCGCCCGGGCACCTACATCTATCTCGACCGCTACCAGGTCGCCAAAGGCGTCGGCAGCCTCGACGATTGCGCGCTGACGGTGCTGTCGACGGTGGTCAGCCATCCGACAGCGACACGCGCCATCCTCGACGCCGGCAGCAAGGCGCTATCCAGCGACACGCTGGGGCTCGCCGATTTCGGCGAGTTGCTCGGCGTTTCGGGAGCGCGGGTGACGGGCCTGAGCGAGGAGCACGGCAACGTCACGCTATCGGGCGATGGCAAGCTGCGGATCGGCGAACGCGTCCGCGTCGTACCCGATCATTGCTGCGTCGTCACGAACCTCTTCAACGAGGTCAATCTGATCGACGGCGACAATGTGCTGGAAACGCTGCCGGTGGCAGCGCGCGGACGGATGGGATGAGTAATTTTACGATCCATTGGGATTATGGAATTGATGACATCAGAATGGCTGAGCTTCTTCAGAAAGAATGGTGTGGCGACGCCTACGTCGTTTGCAAAGGTCGCATTTACAGATTCGAGTTCATTTCGAAGAATCGCTTGGAACAAGAAGCGTCTGCCGCCATACTTGAATTTGGATACTATGAAATAGACAAAGATACCTTTGTAATAGACGATTTCTCTTATGACGAAATCATAAAGACCCTCGCCAAATTGGAGGCATCTGGGTACTTCGACAGGGCGATCAATTGACAAATTGCTCGCTGCACAGGCGGAGCAAGCACATTCTTGATACGATAGATGTCGTTATTGCCGCTCGGCCTGTCGTGCCGCCACACGCCGCATTGCGATAACCCGGCGGCGGCGAATTTCCGTGCGCATCGCCATCAGGTGCAAAGCGAAGAACAGCACCGTGAAGCCGACGGCCATGACCAGCAGCGGCCACAGCAGGCTGGGATCGATGGTCGGTCCGCCGAGCCTGAACACCGAGGCCGGCTGGTGCAGCGTGTTCCACCAGTCGACCGAGAATTTGATGATCGGGATGTTGATGAAGCCGACCAGCGTGATGATGGCGGCGGCCCAGGCGGCGCGGCTGGCATCGTCGAGCGCGCGGGTCAGCGCGATGATGCCGAGATACATCAGGAACAGCACGAAGACCGAGGTCAGCCGCGCATCCCAGACCCACCAGGTGCCCCACATCGGCTTGCCCCAGATCGAGCCGGTGATCAGCGCCAGCGCCGTGAAAACAGCACCTATGGGGGCCGCCGATTTCAGCGCGACATCGGCCAGCGGATGCCGCCAGACCAGCGTGCCGAGCGCCGAGATCGCCATCAGCGTGTAGCACATCATGGCGAGCCAGGCGAAAGGCACGTGGATGTACATGATGCGAACGGTGATGCCTTGCTGGAAATCCTCAGGCGCGGCGAAGCTCATATAAAGCCCGACGGCAAGAATAAGTACGGCAATGGACGCCAACCATGGCACGACCCTGTCCGCCAGCCAGACGAAGCGCGTCGGGTTGGCAAGATCCAGCCAGCCGGTCAGGCGTGAAGTCGTGTCGCTCATGCGGCTCTACATAGACCGCCGGCGCGTTTGGGGCAATCGAGCGGTGGTGTCGCAGGCGAGACAGCGTCTTGCCTTCTCCCCTTGTGGGAGAAGGCAGAGCTACCTGCTCAGGCGGCTGCTTCCTGCTGTTGCTGCACGCTGCGGCTGAGGCGGCGAACCTCCTCGTCGTTGAGCAGGCCGCCGGCGCGCAGCAAGCTGGCGAAGCGGCCGTTGCGCAGCGACAGTTCGGCGAAGCCACCCATTTCGACCACCCTGCCCTTGTCCATGAACACGACCAGATCGGCGTCGCGAACGGTGGTCAGGCGGTGGGCGATGATGAAGGTGGTGCGGTCGCGCCGCAATTCGTCGATCGCGTCCTTGACGCGGTCTTCGGTCTCGACGTCGAGCGCGCTGGTCGCCTCGTCGAGCACGAGGATCGGGGCATCCTTCAGCACGGCGCGGGCAATAGCGATGCGCTGACGCTCGCCACCCGACAGCTGGCCGCCACGTTCGCCGACCACCGTGTCATAGCCATTGCTCTTGGCCAGGATGAAGTCCTGCGCGGCAGCCGCGTTGGCGGCGGCATGGATTTCATCATTGGTCGCCTCGGCGCGGCCGACACGGATGTTGTCCTCGATCGAGCGGTTGAGCAGGCCGGCATCCTGGAACACGGTGGCGATCGAATGGCGCAGCGACTTGCGGGTCACGCTGCGGGTGTCGACGCCGTCGATCAGGATACGGCCATGGGACGGCGAGAAGACGCGCTGCAGCAGATTGATGAGCGTGGTCTTGCCGGCGCCGGTCGGTCCGACGATGGCAACGGTCTGACCGGCCTGGACTTCGAACGACACGTCGTCGATGCCCTGGCCCGAATTGGCGAATTCGAAGCCGACATTCTCGAAGCGGACATGACCGGTGATGTTGGCGAGATCGCGCAGTCCATCCGGCTCGGCGGCATCGGCCGCGGAGTCCTCGAGTTGGTAGAAATCTTCAAGCTTGGCGCGCGCCTCGGAAATCTGGTTAGCGAAAGCCGACATCTGGTCGAGGCGAGCAATCAGCATCGTGGCAAAACCTGTGAAGGCAATGACATCGCCGATGCCCAACTGACCATGAGTCACGAGATAGGCGCCGATCGACAACACGATCAGCATCGAGATTGCCGATGACAGACGGTGCAAGGCATTGGCCAGCGCCCACCAGTCGAGCACAGGGTTCTGCGCGTCGAGCAGGTTCTTGACGTAGCGGCGCAGAGTATCAGCCTCGTGACCGAGGCGATTGTAGCTCTGCAGCACGGCAACGTTGGAGACCGAGTCGGTCACATGCGCGAACACCTTGTGGTAGTGCCGCTCGACCGCGGCCTGGCCCGCCTTGGTGCGGCGCATTACCATCCGACCGATGCCGACATAGAGCAGTCCGAGGCCAAGCAGCACCAGCGACATGCGCAGGTCCATGCTGATCGCGGTTGGGACCAGCAATACGAGGGCGACAGCCGTGGACAGATGCTGGCGCATGAATTCAAGCCAAAGGCTGAACAGGGTTTCGACGGCGCGCAGCATCGTGTGCAACGCATTGGAGGTGCCGTGCTGATGGTGCCAGGCGAGCGGCATGGTGATGACGCGCTCGAAGGACTGGCACAGAACTTCGCTGCGCCGCGCATGGGCAAAGCGGTCAGCGCCGCGCGCCACCATGACGAAGGCAACGATGTTGAAGGCGCCGAGACCAGCCCACATGACCAGCGTGGTGAAGACAGAGCCGCGCTCGGAGATGGCGCCGATGACGCGACCGAACATGATCGGCTCGAGAAGCGCCACGATGGCAAGGGCTACGTTGGCCGAACAGATCAACGCGACGCGTTTCCTGTCCGCGGCCAGATAACCGAGCGCTCGCCAGTAGATTTGCAGAAGGGTCACCCCAGTTACTCCGCCATGCTGTTTATTGTGCACTGCATCATTTGACTCGTACCGGTTGATACGTCGCAAAACAATGGCCGTGTACCTCTTCAGTTCCCTCAGAGCGAACAAAAGATGGCGACGTTCCGAAATCTGCCGTGATCATCTAACGGTTTGAGAAGACAGGTAAAATGTCAGGCATGCGGCGAAATCATGGCAGCTGGAACGCGCTGCCACAATTTTAATCAGCAACAATGTCGGGCGGATGACCGAGGCTCAAATCGCCTTCTGCGTAGTATAGAGCGAAACTAAGCGGCCTTGGGCGCGCGCCAAGGCAACGGGATGCCAAGCCTCGCCGCTTGGGGCGGTTCATACGGTACGGATCAAGCCTTTGATTTTATAGGCATCTCAGCGACACGCCCTTCGGCCAGGCCGATGGCAACGCTGGACGGCATGGCGCCTTTCATCCAGCCGTGGTTCCGAAAACCGCGCCCTCCCCCGGGCTCGAGCCCGAGGGAATGCTGCCGGGCGACTTGCCTCAGGCAGGGATCCTGATGACGATTTCGGCAACCTCGCCGCTCTTCAGTTCGACGGTCGAGCCCTTGGTCTTTGCCCCATTCAGCTCCAGCGAAACCGCCTTGGCCTTATTGTCGCGGGTGACACGAACCCTGAGTTCCGCCCCCAGCATCTTGAGGATTGCCGAGTACCCGTCCCAATGGCTGGGGAGCCTCGGATTGAACTGAACGCGCTTGCCGCGCCGCTCGATGCCCAGGATACCTTCGACCGCCGCCCTGTAGAGCCAGCCGGCCGAGCCGGTGTACCAGGTCCAGCCGCCACGGCCGCCCTTGTCGTCCCCGGCATAGATATCGGCCGCCACCACATAGGGCTCGACGCGATAGTGCTCGGCCGAGGCCTCGTCGGTCGCGTGGTTGACCGGGTTCAGCATCGAAAAACAGCGATAGGCCTCGTCGGTCCGCCCCATCTCGGCAAGCGCGATGACGAACCATGTGGCGGCATGGGTGTACTGGCCGCCATTTTCGCGAACACCGGGCGGATAGCTCTTAATATAGCCGGGGTCCTTGTCAGTCTTCGAGAAAGGCGGCGTGAACAGCTTGACGATCTTGAGCTTGTCGTCGACCAGCAGTTTGGTCGCCTGCTCCATCGCCGTCGTCGACCGTGCCGGATCGCCCTCGCCCGAAAGCACGCTCCATGACTGGGCGATCGAGTCGATCTTGCACTCTTCCGAGTTGTGCGACCCCAGTGGCGTGCCGTCGTCGAAGCTGCCGCGCCGGTACCATTCGCCGTCCCATGCCGTGCTTTCAAGCGCCCGCTTCAGCGCATCGGCATGCTTTGCCCAGGCTTGCGCGCGCTTGGCATCGCCTTCGGTCTTGGCAACGGCGCCAAAGTCGCCCAGCGTCTTCAGCAGGAACCAGCCGAGCCAGACGCTCTCGCCCTTGCCGTGCTCGCCGACGCGGTTCATGCCGTCGTTCCAGTCGCCGCCGAGGATCAGTGGCAGCCCGGCGGGACTGCTGCGCTTGATGGCAAGGTCGAGCGCCCGCGCGCAATGGTCGTAGAGCGACGCCGTCTTCTTCGAAATTTCCGGGGTGAAGAATGCATCGTGCTCACCCTCGCCCAGCGCCTGCCCATCGATGAAGGGCAGGTGCTCCTTCAGGATGGTGGCATCGCCGGTGACCAGCAGGTAGCGCGCCGTGGCATGGGCCAGCCAGACCACGTCGTCGGAGATCATGGTGCGCACGCCGGCCCCGGTTCGCGGCAGCCACCAATGCTGCACATCGCCTTCGGGGAACTGCCGCCGCGCCGCGTTGAGGATCTGGTCGCGTGCCAGTTGCGGGTCATGCGCCAGCAATGCCAGCGTGTCCTGCAACTGGTCGCGGAAGCCGAACGCACCGCTTGCCTGGTAGAAGGCCGAGCGGGCGCGGATACGGCAGGCCAGGCTCTGATAGGGCAGCCAGTGATTGACCATGGCGTCGAGCGCCTTGTCCGGCGTCTCGATCTGGATGGTGTCGAGGAAACCACGCCATTCGCGCTCGTTGTCGGCCAGCCGCTGGTCGAAATCCCTAGCCCGGTGTTCCTGCACCAGGGCGCTGGCCTCCTCGACGGACTCGGCATCACCAAGCAGCCAGAGCAGCGTCACGTCGCCACCGGCCGGGATCTCGATGTCGCGGGCGAGCGCCGCGCAAGGATCGTCGCCGGCCTCGACACGGCCCGACAACGCCGCGCCGCTCAGCACCGCCTGTGGAAGCTCGCTGGAGCCATGCCGGCCGAGGAACTCCGAGCGGTCGGTCGTCACCGAATGTACGCCGCCATCGGTGGCAAGGAATGCCACCCGCTCGCTGAAATCGAGCCCGTAGGGGTTTTGCGCCAGCAACGCACCGGTGGCGGCGTCCCGCGACGGGACGATGCTTGCCGCCGTGCGCGACCGATGCCCGCCGAGCACCCATTCGGCATAGGCATAGACCCGCAGCCGCGCCGGCACCGAGCCGGAATTCTGGATGCGCAGCCGCGAGATCTTCACCGGGTCGACCGGGTCGACGACATGGGTGAGGTCCATCGACAACGGCCCGCGCTTCGAGCGGAAGGTCGAGAAGCCCTGACCGTGCCAGGCCTCGTAGGTCATCGAGGGATCGCGTACCACGGCGGCGAGCGGAGAGAACGCCTTGCCGCTGGCCTGATCGTAGATGTAGAGGCCCTCGCCCGGCCGGTTCGAGACCGGGTCGTTCGACCACGGCGTCAGCTGGTAGTCGCGGCTGTTGCGGCTCCAGGTGAAGGCAGCACCCTCGGCAGAGGTGTGGAAGCCGAACGAAGCATTGGAGACGACGTTGATCCACGGCTGTGGCGTGGTGCGCCGGCCAGCCAGGCGCACGACATAGTGCCGCCCGTCGCCGTCGAAACCGCCAAAGCCGTTCCACTGGCCAAGCCCGGCGCCATCGGCGCTGACATTCGCCACCGCTTGCGAGGCATGCGCCATGGGCGCCAGCGAGGGCAATTCGCGCGGAACCAATGCTGCCGGCTGCAGCGCGTCGCGCGCCTGCAGGGCCGCCGCCTCGGCTCGTTCGATCTGGTCGAAGATGGTGCCGTTGCGCGTGTGCAGGACCACCCTGGCGACAGCGAGCAGCGTCTTGTAGGTGGTCTCGTCCATCAGGTCGCGGCGCACCGCGAAAATGTGCTGGCGGGGCCCGAGTTCCTTGCCGCGCAAGCGGCTGTTTTCGCATAGCGTCTCGACCGCCCGCTGCAGGTCCTGGACATAGGAGGACGCCTGCTCGTTGACGACGACGAAGTCGATCATCATGCCGCGGGTGCGCATGTACTCCTGGAAACGCAGCGCCTGGGCGACGATTTCGAGATCGGCAACGTCGCCGATCCTGACCAGGAAGATCGGGAAATCGCCCGAAATGCTGGTCGGCCACAGGCTTGACTGCTTGCCCAGCCCCGAGGCGATGGATTCGGCGGGAAGACGCAGGAACGGATCGGGATAGATCAGGTAGCGGGCCAGTTTCTGCACATTGGCGGCGTCGGTCAGGCTGAGGCCCATATGGCGGGTCTGCACCTGGCTGCGCGTCCAGGCGAGCATGGCCTGGCGGGCAAAACTCTCCGGATGGTCGAGCCGGGCGACGGCTTCGTCCAGTTCCGTGCGGCTGGCGCCGACGACCGTCCAGAAGGTCAGCGATATCTTCTTGTTGGCGGGCACGCGCACCTGGCGGCGCAGCGCGGCGACGGGATCGAGTGTGAAGCCCGAATGGCCGCCTAGCCTGGCGCCAGGATCGAAAGCGGCCGCGTCGACGATGGTGCGGCCACGGCCGATGAAGGCGCGCCGGTCGGTCTCGGCTTCGGCATCGCGCGCGGATCCGGACGGGTCGGTGACGAAATGCACCATGGCGATATCGGGCTCGCTGGTCTCCCGCTTGCGCCGCGTGGCGAAGATCTGCGCGTTGTTGGACGCGATTTCGGTTTCCACGAACATCTTCGAGAAGGCCGGATGCGCGTTGTCGGATGCCTCCAGGCCGAGCACAAGTTCGGCAAAGGAAGTCACTTCGATGTGACGGTCGGACGGCCCGTCATTGTAGAGCGTGACCCGGCGACCCTCGCCGTTGCCTTCCGAGATGACGATACATTCGACCTCGGAGCGCAACGTGCCCACCGATTTGACGAAGCTCGCCTTGTCGTCGGAGAACAAGGTCTGCGCCCTTTCCTCGGCCGCGCGCTTCGGCTCAGATGTCGCCGACCACCAGTCGCCGGTGCCGGCGTCGCGCAGGAAGATGTAGGAGCCGAGCCGATCTTCGGTCGGATCCGGCTGCCAGCGGGTGACGGAGAGATCGCCCCAGCGGCTGTAACCCGAGCCGGTCGCCGTAACCATCACCGAATAGCGGCCGTTGGACATCACGTTGGTCGAGCGCAGTGCCTGTACGGGGTTGAGCACGATGCGGGTGTCGGGGCTCTCGGCTTCGGTCTCGTCCTTGGCGCGTTCGTCGGCCTCGGTCCTGACGGTCGCGGTCGGGATGTCGCGCGGCGCCCTCTCCTGCAGCAGCAGTTCGGCCGATTCGATGACCGGATCGCTGTGGAAGCGGTCGCGCATGCGGCCTTCGAAGATGGCGTCGGCGACCGCCACGATCGACATGCCCGAATGGTGGGCCATGTAGTTCTGCACGACGACATGATCGGTGCCTTCCGGCACGCGCTGCGGCGTGAAGTCGACGGCATCGTAGTAACCGTGGCGGCCAAGCGCGCCGATCTCCCGCAGCCGGACGAGATTCTGCACGGCTTCGCGCGGGTTGAACTGTGCCGCGAGCACAGTGGCGTAGGGCGCGATCACTGTGTTCTGGCCAAGGCCGCGCTTCAGGCCGAGCCCGGGCACGCCGAAATTGGTGTACTGGTAGGTCAGTTCCCGGTCGCGGGCGTTGTAGGCCGCTTCCGAAATGCCCCACGGCACGTTCTTCTGTCGGCCGTACTGGATCTGGCGCTTGATGATCAGCTTGCTGGTCTGGTTGAGAATGCTGCCTTGCGCTTCCTTCATCACCAATGGCGGCATCAGATATTCGAACATCGAGCCGGACCAGGACATCAGCGCACCCTGGAAACCGATCTCGACGATCGGCCGGCCAAGCCGGAACCAGTGCTCGGTCGGCAGATCCCCCTTGGCAATGGCGAACAGGCTGGTCAGCCGCGCCTCGGACGCCAGCAGGTCGTAGCAGCTTTCATCGAGCTGGTGCTCCTCGACCCGGTAACCAATCGACAGCAGCTTGCGTTCGGGCCGCATCAGGAAGGAGAAATCCATCTCGAAGGCGAAGCGGCGCGTGCGCTCGCGCAAGGTCAGGAGCTTGGCGCGCAGCGCCTCGACGGCGTTGTCATCGCTGTGCGCGTCATGGACATGTGCCTCGCAGGTGGCCTCGAGCCTGGCCGCCCAGTCGACGATGACGTCGCTCTGCGGCGACGCGGCCTCGGTGTGGATGGCGGTGGCGAGCTTGCGGATCTCGCCGGCCAGCACGGCCAGATTGATGGTGCGGATCGACGCCATTTCCGGCTGCGCCTTGATGGTGTCGACCGCGCGCCGCATGCCGTCGAGACGATCGACGAGGCGCTGGCGCAATGGCCGCAGTTGGCGGCGGTCGTCGGGCAACTCGTCGAGGCTCTCGCTAAGGATGGTCACCGTGTCGAGAATGCCTTCGAAATCGCCCTGGAGATGGACGGAGGGCGCTTCCGCCCATTCGGCGCAAGCTGCCGCCACTGCCACCAGATGGCCGGCAAGATTGCCGCTGTCGACAGCCGAGATGTAGAGCGGATAGAGCGGCTTCAGCGTCGTCGTATCATACCAGTTGAAGAGGTGGCCGCGATCACGCGGCATGCCCTCGATGGTCGTCATGGTGGCGTCGATGCGGGTGATGGCGTCGGACAGGCTGATCCAGCCGAAGTCGCGTGCCGACACGACGGACAGCAGGTAGACGCCGATGTTGGTCGGCGAGGTGCGCGGCGCCACGACGGGCGCCGGGCTTTCCTGGAAATTGTCCGGCGGCAGATTGTGGTGTTCGGCCGTCACGAAGCTTTCGAAATAATGCCATGTGCGCCGCGCCACCGTGCGCAGTGCATGGATGTCGGCAGCCGAGATGCGCAGCCGGTCTTCGGTTTCGGCCGAGCGGCTGATCCAGGCGGCGATAGCCGGCGAAGCGATCCAAAACAGGGCGAAGAAGAAGGCGACGAAGGCGCCGGTGGAATCGGCCAGCACCGGAATGGCAAGGCCGACGAAGCCGATGATCACGGCGCCATACATCATGCCGTAATAGGAGCCGAGATCGTTGTCGCCGCTCTTGTGCGCCTGCGAGGCGGTGCGCCATTCCAGCAGGTTCTGGCGGCTGACGAACAGCCGGTAGAGCGTGCGGATGATGGCATCGCCCATCATCCAGGCGTTGTGCGCCATCAGCACGATCTTGAGCGCCACCATGGCGGTGCCGAAGGCAACGTCGCGCGCCAGGGCCGAGAAATGGCCGCGCGGCGTCTGGTCGCCGCTCTTGGGCAGGATGGCGTTGACGATGTCGAATGTCGGCGCCATGAACAGGCTGAGGATCAACAGGGCCTGCCACTGCGCGGCCTGGGTGAAGGGCAGCAGCGTCCAGCCGGCGATCGCGGCCATGACCCAGAAGATCGGCGTCAGCGAGCGACGCAGATTGTCGATCATCTTCCAGCGCGACAGAGCCGGCACGCCGGAGCGCGGATCGAGCATGAAGCCGAGAAGCTGCCAGTCGCCGCGTGCCCAACGATGGTGGCGCGAGGCGTCGACCGAGTAGCGGGTCGGATAGTCCTCGACCAGTTCGACGTCGGTGACCAGCGCCGAGCGCGCCAGCGAGCCTTCCAGCAAATCGTGGCTGAGGATGGTGTTTTCCTCGATGCGGCCCTGCAGCGCGGCCTCGAAAGCGTCGACATGATAGAGGCCCTTGCCGGTGAAGGACCCGTCGCCGAAGACGTCCTGATAGAGATCGGACACGGCAAAGACGTATGGGTCGAGGCCGCGATTGGCCGAGAAGACCCGCTGGAAGAACGACGCATCGTCGCCGCTGGTCAGCGACGCGGTGATGCGCGGCTGCAGGATCGCGTAGCCGGCCGTGACGACACGCCTGGTGGCATCGAAATGCGGACGGTTGAGCGGATGGCACAGCTTGCCGACCAGGGTCGCGACCGCGTCGCGGGTGGTGCGCGTGTCGGCATCGAGCGTCATCACATGGACGACGTTTTCCGGCAGCGGCACGTCGAGCGGCAGGAACGTGGTGTCGCTGTCGCCGCGCAGCAGAAGGTCGAGTTCGTGCAGCTTGCCGCGCTTGCGCTCCCAGCCCATCCAGGACCCTTGCGCCGCATTGAACAGCCGGCGCCGGTGCAGGATGTAGAAACGCGGCGCGCCTTCGGAGGGATAGCGGGCGTTGAGGCGAGCGATCTCGGCGCGGGCGAATTCGAGGATTTCGGTATCCGCTGCATCGATCTCGGTCTTGCTGTCGGGCCAGTCCGACAGCAGCGCAAAATGGATTTCATCCGCCGTGTTGGCGAGATGATGCACCTCGATATTGCGGATGTTTTCCTCGACGTCGTCGCGTGAGCCGATCAGCGACGGCACCACCACCAGCGTGCGCGCCTCCGGCGGCACGCCGTGCCTGTAATCATAGCCGACGAGGCGCGTCGGTTTCAGGAACAGCGATACGACAGTGTTGAAGAAGGCGAGCGCGCCCTCGCTGGCCGGCACGGCGAACAGCGCCAGCATCAAGACGATCGACGGCACCGACAGGCCAAGATTGGCGAGCGCGTTGCCGGAGAGGACGAGAAGCAGCGCCGTCAGCGCAAACACCGGTACGACGATGCCAAGCCATCCGGTCTTGCGGAAGGCACGCTTGACCGTCTGGCTGATGGTCGGCCGATAGCCGATCGATTTCTCCAGTTCCAGCCGGCGTGGGCCGACGAGAAAGAAACCGACATCGGTGTGCGCGGATGCAGCCGGAGCGGCATCGCCTTCATTGTCGCCAGAGGTGGTCTCGCTGGCGGCGGGGCCGGCCAGTTCGATGGCTCTCTCGGCGACGCGATATTCCGAAAGGTCGGAGCGACGCGCCAGTTCCTCGATCGCAGTCCGGTACTGGTCACGCGAGAAGAAGTCGAGCGCGGCGAAATCGGTGCGTTCGCGCAGCACGGTGTCGATGCGGCTGACGCCTTCGAACCACACCGTCCAGTCGACGTCGTTGATGAGGCGCAGGCCGCGGATGATGTTGCCGGTCGTCACATTGCCGCTGGACAGCGTGTGATGTTCGGAAATGATGATTTCCTCGGCGTCGGAGCCGGTTTTTTCGAGCTCGCCTTCGAGCCATTCCAAGGCCTTGCCGGCATTCTGCGATCCATCGCGCAAGCGGTAGAGCAGCTGGGTGGCAAAGGTGGTGTCCTGCGCGTGAGCGCTGAAGTTGGACAGGATAGCCTGCCGGTCCGGGCTGTCGTCGGTCGCCAGAACCTTGTCGGCAACATCGTTGGCGATCTGGCGCATCTGGCGGGTGCGGTTGACCCTGACCGCCAACCGGCGGAGATTTTCGATCAGGACGAAGCGCAGAAGTGACGGCAGCGCCCAGAGTTCGCCGATCTTCAGCGGCTCGAGCGACTGAAAGCCCTGGACGATGGACTTGAACATCGTCGCCGAGACGGAACTGTCCGAATGCGCCACATATGTCCAGGCCAGTGCCAGCGCGCGTGGCACGGTGCCGCCATCGGGCAGTTTCAGGATGGGCAACTGGCGGTAGAAGCGGCGCGGCAGATCGCGCTTGACCTGGAAAATGGTTTCTTCGACCAGATAATTGTTGTCGAGCAGCCACTGCGCCGCCGGCGTGATCGTCTCGCCCCTCGCCTGCGCGGCATTGGTCGAGCGGTAGACTTCCAAAATCTTCTTGGCGCTGTCGCGGATGCGGGCCTGAAAGTCGAACGGCGTGAGGCCGAACAAATCGGTGAGATCGCCCTTTGCCAGGCTTTCGCCAAGCAGGCGAAGACGCTCTTCGGGCAGGAAATTGGATCGAATCGGCTCTTCCGTGATGGCCGGGAAGCTCGCGCTTGTCTTCTCGATTTGGGCAGGGGTCGTCTGAATATTCATTGAAAATTCCGTATGCGGACACTGAGCGGCGTCACCGCCACGGCAATGGCCCTAAAACCGATTCAAATGCAATTGGTTGCATAATCCCACTTGCCGAAAGTTTGTTTCCGCACCACGACAGGGCGTCATCTCTCAGCAAAATTCAAAGACGAGCGCCCCTCTTCCCGTCAGGTCCGATCGACGGAGAGGATTCAGGCTTTTTCGTGGTGCCGCCAGCAGCTTACGCTATATTTCGCCGGCATCGCGATCATGTTTGGAAACAAGCGTTAATCGTTGCCGGAGGCGTTCCGGATCCGGATGACGAACAGCGTCGTCTGCTGGGTAGGCTGGACACGAATGTCAGCGATGTTCGGACTGTCCAGCAGCGCGTCCAGCGGCCCAAGGCGGACCGGTTCGGCAGCCGACACAAGAATCTCACCGCTCAGGCACAGGACGAGAGTGGTCCCCATCTCGGCCTGAATCACTACCGGAGCGGAAGTCACGAGCCGCTCGACCGAATGCGCTATCATGCCGCGGCGGGTCATGACATTGAGGTCGGTGATCGTTCCGCCAATCAGGGTGGCTGCAGTCGCCACATCGGCCGGGAAGGAAAACGGGATGGTCGCAGGGGTTATGGTGGCCTGCGGCCAGCCGGCAATATCGAGGACGACGCCCTCGCCTTCAAGCACCGCAAGCGTGCGATCGATACCGGCAAATTGCGAGAACGGACCGCTGCCTTCGACACGCGCCATCGAGACGCGCCAGTCGAAGTCGTCGAGCTCGGCTCCGGCAGGCGAGACGACGATTTGCGTCGTCACCCCGCCGCCGTTCTTCCACGGCATGGACTTGTATTCGGCTGCCCGCAGGACGCGCATTATCTCAGCCAATCAGCCGAGAATGCCGGGCAGGTTGAGCTGATGTTCCTTGGCGCACTCGATGGCGATCTCGTAGCCGGCATCGGCGTGGCGCATGACACCGGTCGCTGGATCGTTCCACAACACCCGCTCCAGACGCCTGGCCGCCTCGCGCGTGCCGTCGGCGACAATGACCATGCCGGCATGCTGCGAGAAGCCCATGCCGACACCGCCGCCATGGTGCAACGACACCCAGGTAGCGCCCGATGCGGTGTTGAGCAGCGCGTTGAGCAGCGGCCAGTCGGACACCGCGTCAGAGCCGTCTTTCATGGATTCCGTCTCGCGGTTCGGCGAAGCGACCGAGCCGGAATCGAGGTGATCGCGGCCGATAACGACGGGCGCCTTGAGTTCGCCCCTGGCCACCATCTCGTTGAAGGCGAGGCCGAGCCTATGCCGGTCGCCGAGGCCCACCCAGCAGATGCGCGCCGGCAGGCCCTGGAAGGCGATGCGCTCGCGCGCCATGTCGAGCCAGTTGTGTAAGTGGGTGTTGCCGGGCGTCAGCTCACGCACCTTGGCGTCGGTCTTGTAGATGTCCTCGGGATCGCCCGACAGGGCTGCCCAGCGGAACGGGCCGATGCCGCGGCAAAACAGCGGACGGATATAGGCCGGCACGAAGCCGGGGAAGGCGAAAGCGTTCTCGAAACCCTCCTCCTTGGCTACCTGGCGGATGTTGTTGCCATAGTCGAGCGTCGGCACGCCGGCGTTCCAGAACGCCACCATCGCCTCGACATGTTCGCGCATCGAAGCGCGGGCCGCTTTTTCAACTGCCTTTGGATCGCTGACGCGCTTCTCACGCCACTCAGCCATCGTCCAGCCCTTGGGCAGATAGCCGTTGATGGGGTCGTGGGCCGAGGTCTGGTCGGTGACCATATCGGGGCGAATGCCGCGCCTGAACATTTCCGGAACGATCTCGGCCGTATTGCCGAGCAGGCCTACCGACTTCGCCTCGCCTGCCTTGGTCCAGCGCTCGATCATCGCCATCGCCTCGTCGAGTGTCTCGGCCTTCTCGTCGACATAGCGGGTGCGCAGGCGGAAATCGATCGAATCCGGGTTGCATTCGATGGCCAGGCAGCAGGCACCGGCCATGACGGCGGCGAGCGGCTGGGCGCCACCCATGCCGCCGAGACCGCCGGTCAGGATCCATTTACCCCTGAGATTACCGCCATAGTGCTGGCGCCCGGCCTCGACGAAGGTCTCGTAGGTACCCTGCACGATGCCTTGCGTGCCGATGTAGATCCATGAACCGGCCGTCATCTGGCCGTACATCATCAGGCCCTTCTTATCGAGCTCGTTGAATTTTTCCCATGTCGCCCAGTGCGGCACCAGGTTGGAATTGGCGATCAGCACGCGCGGCGCGTCCGGATGGGTGCGGAAGACGCCGACCGGCTTGCCCGACTGCACCAGCAAGGTCTCGTCATCGGCCAGCGTCCTCAACGAGGCGACGATGCGGTCAAAGTCGTTCCAGGTCCGCGCGGCCCGGCCGATGCCGCCATAGACGACCAGTTCGTTGGGGTTTTCTGCGACGTCCGGATCGAGATTGTTCATCAGCATGCGTAGCGGCGCTTCTGTCAGCCAGGAGCGGGCGCTGATTTCCGTGCCGCGCGGGCTGCGGACTTCGCGGATGTTGTGGCGAGGATTGTTCATGTCGTCACTCCAGAAAAGGATCGAATGTCAGCTCTGCGCCCAGGTGATCGCGGCCTCGAGAATCTTCTTCAGCTTCGCGGCCATGGGTGCCGCGAACGCGGCATCATAGGGCACCGGCCAATTGTCCGGCTCCCCCTTGCCCTCGGGCTCATGCATGTAGCCGCGATCGGCAAGTTCCATCTGCAGCGCATGGAAGCCGCCTTGCGGGTTGCCGAAGTAGCGCGTGATCCAGCCACCCTTGAAACGGCCGTTGATGACGTAGCTGTCGCCGGTTTCAGCCATGATCTGGCCGACCAGGTTCTGCAGTGCCGGGTCGGCGGTCTGGCCGTCATTGGTGCCGAGATTGAACACAGGCAGCGTGCCCTCGAACAGGCGGGGCAGAACCGAACGGATCGAGTGGCAGTCATAGATGACGACCTTCTGATGCAGGCCGCGCAGCCTGGTGGCTTGGTACCCCAACATTTCATGGTAGGGCAGGAAATATGACTGATAGCGCTGGCTGATTTCCGCCGGCATCGGTTCCTCGCCGAGCAGGTAAAGCGGATCACCGTCGAAAGTCTCAGTCGGGCAAAGCGTCGTCGTCGTCTGCCCCGGATAGAGCGAGGCGCCGGAGGGATCGCGGTTGACGTCGATGACCGTGCGCGAGATCGACGTATGCACAATCGTCGCACCAAGGCCGGCGGCGAAATCGTAGAGCTGGTCGATCCACCAGTCGCAGTCGCGACGGCCAAGCCAGGGCGAGACCAGCCGGTTGTCGATGCCGGCGAGATCGATACCGGTATGCGGGATCGACACCACTAGAGGTGCCGTGCCTTCCGTCACTGTAAGCCAGTCGGTCATGTTCAGGCTCCCGAGATCGACGGCAGTGTTACCGCACCGGCTGCCTTGATGGTCGCACCACTGCGCACCATGGCGATGGCTTTCTCCATATCAGGATGGAAATGCCGGTCATTGTCGAGATGCGGCACTTCCGCCCTGACCAACTTGCGCACGGCTTCAAGTGCCGCGCTCGAAGTGAGCGGTGCATGGAAATCGCAGCCTTGGGTAGCGGCCAACAATTCGATGCCGATAACCGCGGTTGCGTTCTCGACCATGCCGATCAGCCGGCGCGCGCCATGCGCTGCCATCGAAACATGGTCTTCCTGGTTGGCCGAGGTCGGTATGGAATCGACGCTGGCCGGATAGGCTTTCTGCTTGTTCTCGGAAACGAGGGCCGCCGCCGTCACCTGCGGGATCATGAAACCGGAGTTCAGGCCGGGCTTCGGCGTCAGGAAGGCCGGCATGCCCGACAGCGCCGGATCGACCAGCATGGCGATGCGCCGCTCCGACAGCGAGCCGATCTCGCAGACGGCGAGCGCAATCATGTCGGCGGCGAAGGCCACCGGCTCGGCGTGGAAATTGCCGCCGGAAAGTGCGGTATCATCCTCGGCAAAGATCAGCGGATTGTCGGTGACGCCATTGGCCTCGGTGCCAAGCGTGTCGGCTGCCTGACGCAGAACGGTGAGTGCTGCACCCATGACCTGCGGCTGGCAACGCAGGCAATACGGATCCTGCACGCGCTCGTCGCCAACCCGGTGCGATTCACGGATGGCGCTGCCGGCCATCAAATTGCGCAGCGCGTCCGCCGTCTCGATCTGGCCGCGATGCTTTCTCAGCGCATGAATGCGGGGATCGAAGGGGGCGTCGGAGCCTTTTGCAGCGTCGGTCGACAATGCACCGGCAACCAGCGCCGACTGGTAGAGCACTTCGGACTCGAACAGAGCGGCGAGCGCATAGGCGGTGGAAAACTGCGTGCCGTTGAGCAGTGCCAGGCCTTCCTTGGCGCCCAATGTCACCGGCTCCAGCCCGTGCGAAACGAAGGCGACCTTGGCCGGGAAGCGGCCATGCGGGGTGAAGCATTCGCCGACGCCGATCATCACCGCCGTCATGTGCGACAGCGGGGCAAGGTCGCCGGAGGCGCCGACTGAGCCTTGCGCCGGCACCACCGGGATGACGTCATTGGCCAGCATCGCCTCCAGCAATTCGATGGTCTGCGGCCGCACGCCGGACGCGCCCTGCGCCAGGCTGGCCAGCTTCAGCGCCATCATCAGCCTGCAAACAGCGACCGGCATCGGCTCGCCGACGCCGGCGGCATGCGACAGCACGATGTTGCGCTGCAAGGTCTCAAGGTCGCCGGCGGGGATGCGGACGCTGGCCAGTTTGCCGAAGCCGGTGTTGATACCGTAGACCGGCTCGCCCTTGGCGACGATCCTTGCAACGGCCTCGGCGCTCGCCTTGATCTTTGGCCGGCAGGCGTCGTCAAGCTTCGGCACGGCGCCACGGTAGATGGCGCGCCAGTCGGCCAGCGTCGCATTGCCGGGCTTCAGGGTCAGTTCGGTCATTGTCCTCTCCAGATGCGGGCATGCAGCGGGTTGAAGCCCATGCGGTAGACGAGTTCGGCGGGGCGCTCGATGTTCCAGATCGCCAGATCGGCGGATTTGCCGGCTTCCAGCGTACCCGTTTGTCCCAGCAGGCCGAGCGCGCGGGCGGCCTCGCGGGTGACACCGGCAAGGCATTCGTCGACGGTCAGGCCGAACAAGGTCGCCGCCATGTTCATGGTTAGAAGCAGCGACGTCAGCGGCGAGGTGCCGGGATTGTTGTCGGTGGCGACAGCCATTCTGACGCCGTGCTGACGGAACAGGCCAATCGGCGGCTTCTTGGTTTCACGAATATAGTAGTAGGCGCCAGGCAGGATTGTCGCCACGGTTCCGACCTTCGCCATCGCCACGGCGCCCGCCTCATCGGTGTATTCGAGATGATCGGCCGACAGCGCACCATAGTGCGCGGCAAGCTCGGCGCCATGCAAATTGGACAGTTGGTCGGCATGAAGCTTGACCGGCAAGCCTGCCACCTTGGCGGCATCGAAGACGCGCGCCATCTGCTCCGGCGAAAAGGCGATGCCCTCGCAAAACCCGTCGACGGCATCGGCCAGCCTCTCGGCGGCAACCGCCGGAAGAATTTCCTTTGCGACCAGATCGATGAAGGCGTCCTTGTCGCCCATGGCTTCCGGCGGCAACGCATGGGCGCCGAGAAAGGTCGTGCGGATCGTCACTGGCCGCTGTTCACCCAGCTGACGGGCAGCACGCAGCGACTTCTTTTCGTTTTCGAGATCGAGCCCATAGCCCGACTTTACTTCCACGGTGGTGACGCCCTCGGCGATCAGCGCATCGAGGCGCGGCAGCGACTGCGCGACCAGATCGCCTTCGCTGGCGGCCCGCAAGGATTTGACCGAGGAGACAATGCCGCCGCCGGCCCTGGCGACCTCTTCATAGGTGGCGCCGGCCAATCGCATCTCGAACTCGTTGGCGCGGTTGCCGGCATGGACCAGATGGGTGTGGCAGTCGATCAGGCCGGGCGTGATCCAGCGCCCCTCGCAATCGATCGTATCGGCGCCTTGGGCAAGCGCTGCGGGCATCCCCGATTCAGGGCCGGCATAGACAATGCGGCCGTCACGCGCGGCGATCGCGCCGTGTTCGACGACACCAAGTCCGGCAGCACCCTCGGCCATGGTCGCCAGGCGCGCATTGCGCCACAGACGAAGACCCCCTACCCGGCTTTTGCTCTCTGCAGCCATCATCTTTTCCGTTTCAATCGGTGGCGATTATGTATATACATATTGAAACGCACTGCAAGTGCCATCATCGCATATGAGACAGGGAACCGGAGAGAAAAGTGACTGATATCTTCGCGGAACAGGCGCTCCTTCCCAATGGCTGGCACAGCAATGTGCGGATCACCTTGGCCAATGGACGCATAACAACTGTCGAGCCGGGAGCCACCGCCGTGGCTGGCGACGAACGCCACGCGATCCTGCTGCCCGGCATGCCCAATCTGCACAGCCATGCCTTCCAGCGCGGTATGGCCGGATTGGCCGAGCTTCGCGGCCCTTCCGCCGACAGTTTCTGGAGCTGGCGCGAGGTGATGTACCGCTTCGCCCTGTCGATGACGCCCGACCAGGTCGAGGCAGTTGCGGCGCAGCTCTATGTCGAGATGCTGGAGGCCGGCTTTTCCCGCGTCGGCGAATTTCATTACCTGCATCACGACCGCGACGGAAAACCCTACGCCAACCTTGCCGAGATGGCCGAACGCATCGCGGCCGCGGCCGGCGAGACGGGCATCGGCCTGACGCTGCTGCCAGTGTTCTACGCACACTCCTCTTTCGCAGGCGCTGCGCCGAACGAAGGCCAGCGGCGTTTCATCAACGATGTGAACCGGTTCTCCAGGCTGGTTGAGAAAAGCCGCGAATCGGTTCGGGCCTTGAATCAGGCTGTTGTCGGCGTTGCTCCACACAGTTTGCGCGCGGCGACACCGGAGGAATTGACTGAGGTGGCGGCCATGGCGCCGGATGGGCCGATCCACATCCATGTGGCCGAGCAGGTGAAGGAAGTCGAGGACTGCCTTGCCTGGTCGGGCGCGCGGCCGGTCGAATTCCTGCTGGCCAACGCGAAAGTAGACCAACGCTGGTGCCTGATCCACGCCACGCACATGACCGATGCGGAAACCGTCGGGATGGCGAAGAGTGGGGCGATCGCCGGCCTTTGTCCGATCACCGAGGCCAATCTCGGTGACGGCACTTTTTCAGCGCCGCTGTTCAGGGAACATGGAGGCCGCTTCGGCGTCGGCTCCGATTCCAACGTGCTGATCGGCCTGCCCGACGAGTTGCGCCAGCTCGAATATTCGCAGCGCCTCGCCCATCGCGCCCGCAATGTGCTGGCGGTGGCCGGCGGCTCCACCGGGCGCGCGCTGTTCGATGCCGCGCTCGACGGCGGCAGAGTCGCCCTTGGTGCAGGCGCCTCCGCGATTGCCGCCGGCGCATCGGCTGATCTCGTCTCGCTCGACTCGAGCAATCCCTCGCTGGCCGGCAAGACCGGCGATGCGATCCTCGACGCCTGGATCTTCGCCAATGGCAGCAAGGTCGACTGCGTCTGGGTTCATGGCAACAAACAGGTTAGCGGCGGCCGGCATGCAAGGCGCGAGGCCATCGCCGAGCGGTTTCGCAGCGTGATGACGGCGCTTTCGGCATGAGCATGATCGAGACAGCGGATGTGGAAGGTGGCGTCTCGCTGCACCAGCGCATCCTGTCCGACATCAGCGAAAAGATCCTGTCCGGCGCCTGGGCGCCCGGCCATCGCATCCCGTTCGAGCACGAGTTGAGCGCGCAATACAATTGTTCGCGCATGACGGTGAACAAGGCGCTGTCGCAGTTGGCCAAGGCGGGGCTGATCGAGCGCCGCCGCCGCTCAGGCAGCTTTGTCCGCCGGCCGCAGTCACAAGCGGCGGTGCTGGAGATCCACGATATAAGGGTCGAGGTCGAAGCACTCGGCCTGCTTTATCGCTACGAGCGCGTGACGCGGCACAAAAGGCGCAGCGACGCAGAGGACCGCTCTTTGCTGGAGGTCGGTACCGCCGGGCCGGTGCTGGCGCTGGAATGCCGGCATTTCGCCGGCCAGCGGCCGTTCGCGCATGAGCAGCGGCTGATCAATCTGACCGCGGTGCCTGAAGCAGCCGACGAGGAATTCCTGGCCATCGCGCCCAGCCCGTGGCTGATCGGCCGCGTGCCGTGGAGCGAAGCCGAACACCGTATTCGCGCGGTCGCCGCCGACAGGCAGATCGCGGCGGCACTCGACATCGCGGCCGGCGCGCCTTGTCTGGTGGTCGAGCGACGGACATGGAGCGCCGAACATCCGGTCACCCATGTACGCTTCACCTACGCGGCGGAGAGCCACACGCTGGTGGCGCGTTTCAGGCCGTCGCAGGGGTGAGGCGTCTCCAGCCGAAGGCTGGCGAAAAGCCAACGATTTGGCTTTTCGAACGCCGAACGCCCGGAGCCATAGCGAAGGGCAGCCGCGCTTGCCGGGTCCCCGCGGCCTACGGCAGCGTCCCGGCGTTCGCCAGCCTTTCAGCGCGCCACTGGCGCGCTGAATTCGCTGACGCGAACCGGCTGCTCACCCCCCACTCGTGGGGGAGATTGGCAGCATCCCCGTCGGCTCAAATCGCCGCCGTAATAATGATCTCGACCAGATATTCCGGTCCGGCGAGTTTTGCTTCGCCGGTAGCGCGGGCGGGCGTGTTGCCTTGCGGCACCCACTTGTCCCATTCCGCGTTCATCTCGGCAAAGGTGCCCATGTCGGCCAGCCAGATGATCGCCTGCAGGATCTTGGTCTTGTCCGAACCGGCCTTGGCCAGCAGTTCGTCGATAGCCGCCAGGATGTCCCTGGTCTGCGCAGCGACGTTCCCGCCGGGCTCGCCGACCTGACCGGCCAGATAGACAGTATTTCCGTGAATGACGATCTGGCTCATGCGCGGGCCAACATCGATGCGACGAATGCTCATTGGATGGTTCCTTCCTGTGTCGGTTGCGCCTCTTTAGAGTTGCCGCCGGCTTCGGGCAAGGTCGCCCGGTCGAATCCCCTTGGGCCAACCACCACACGGCAAGTTGACCCGGCAGCCGCAATTCCGCCCGATTGGCTTGTTGACTAATGTAATAACATCACATATCCAATCGGACGCTGCCAGCAGCCGGATTTCGCTGCCCCACGGATCGCAGAATGACAAATACCTGCCTGACCTTCCGCGACCTGACGCTTGGCTACGGCAGCCACCCGGCGATCCATCACCTCGACGGCACCATTCGCAAAGGCTCCCTGACCGCCGTGGTCGGCGCCAACGGCTCCGGCAAATCGACGCTGATGAAAGGCATTGTCGGCGTCCTGAAACCGATGGCCGGTGAGGTCGTCCGCGCGCCCGGCGTGCGTGCCGCCTATCTGCCGCAGCAATCGGAGCTCGATCGCTCCTTTCCGGCGCGGGTGGTTGACCTGGTCTCGCTCGGCCTGTGGCCACGGCGCGGCCTGCTCGGCCGCCATACCAGGGAAGATCGCGATTCCGTCAGCCAGGCGCTGATGGCCGTCGGCCTCGGCGGCTTCGAGAAGCGGCCGATCGACACGCTGTCAGGCGGCCAGTTGCAGCGCACGCTGTTTGCGCGTGTCTTGCTGCAGGACGCCGACCTCATCCTGCTCGACGAACCGTTCAACGCTGTCGACGCCAAGACGGTCGGCGACCTCATCGCATTGATCAAGCGCTGGCATGGCGAGGAGCGCACGATCATGGTGGTCGTCCACGACCTGGATCTGGTGCGCGAGAATTTCCCCGAAACGCTGCTGCTTGCCCGCCAGCCGATTGCCTGGGGCGAGACCAGGGAGACGCTGAAGCCGGAGAACCTGTTGCGCGCCCGCCGCTTCCACGAAGCCTGGGAAGAGAATGCGCCCTGGTGCGAGCCAGAAGAGCACGCCCATGGCCACGATCACGACCATCATGGCCATGCTCACGGGCATGACCATGACCATGACCATGGTGTCGGACCGAGGGCTGCCTGATGGACACGCTTTACGGTCTTTTCATCGCGCCTTTCGCCGATTTCGGCTTCATGCAGCGGGCGCTGATCGGTTCGCTGATGCTATCGCTCGGCGCCTGCCCGGTTGGCGTCTTCCTGATGCTGCGGCGCATGAGCCTGTCCGGCGACGCGATGGCGCATGCTATCCTGCCGGGTGCCGCCGCCGGTTTCCTGTTCTATGGGCTGGAGATTTTGCCGATGACCATCGGCGGGCTGATCGCCGGCATCATCGTGGCACTCGGCGCCGGCGCCGTCTCGCGCTTCACTATCCAGCGCGAAGACGCCTCGATGGCGGCCTTCTATCTGATTTCGCTCGCCATCGGCGTCTTGATGGTGTCGATCCGCGGCTCCAGCGTCGATCTCATGCATGTGCTGTTCGGCACGGTGCTGGCGCTCAACAACGAAGCGCTGACGCTGATCGGCGGCATTGTCGCAGTGACCTTGGTCAGCCTCGCCGTCTTCTGGCGGGCGCTGGTCGCCGAATGCCTCGATCCGCTGTTCCTGCGCTCGGTCAGCCGGCTCGGCAGTCCGGTGCATTTCATCTTTCTCGGCCTCGTCGTGCTCAACCTCGTCGGCGGCTTCCAGGCACTCGGCACGTTGCTTTCGGTCGGACTGATGATGCTGCCGGCCGCAGCCGCCCGTTTCTGGACCGTGCGCGTCGAGCCGATGTGCGTGCTGGCCGTGCTGATCGGCTTTGCTTCCTGCATCGCCGGGCTGCTTCTGTCCTATCACGCGTCGCTGCCATCCGGCCCGGCCATCATCCTGTCCGCCGGCGTCGTCTATTTCGCCTCGATCCTGTTCGGCACGCGCGGCATTCTGCGCGCCCGCATCATCCATCACCGTCACAGAACGGCCTGATCCCCACCCCCCTAAAAGGAGACCCGCAAATGCTGAAATCGATCCGCGCCGCCCTTGTGATGAGCGTTATAACATTAACCGCCTTTGGCGCATCGTCGGCCTTCGCGGCACCGCTGAAAGTGGTCGCCAGCTTCACCGTCATTGCCGATTTTGCGAAAAATGTCGGTGGCGACCGCATCGATGTCACCACCATTGTCGGTCCGGACGGAGACGCCCATGTCTACGAGCCGAGCCCGGCCGATGCGGTGGCAATGGCCAAGGCCGACATCGTGCTGGTCAACGGCCTGCATTTCGAAGGCTTTCTGCAGCGGCTGGTCGATGCCAGCGCCACCAAGGCCTCGATCGTCACCTTGACCAAGGGCGTGACGCCGATCGACTTCAAACCTGAATTCGCCGACGCCGACGCAGCTGAGGGTGCCGGCACAGGCGGCGGCAAGACGGTCACCGATCCGCACGCCTTCCAGTCGATCGCCAATGCCAAGATCTATGTGAAGAACATCGCCGAAGCCTTCTGCGCGGCCGACTCGGACGGCTGCGTCAGCTACCAGACCAATGCCGCCGCCTACACCAAGAAGCTCGACGCGGTCGAAGGCGAAGTGAAAGCGGCGATCGCCTCGATCCCTGAAGCGAAGCGCGTCGTCATCACCTCGCATGACGCCTTCGGCTATTTCGAGCACGAATACGGCCTGACCTTCCTCGCCCCGCAAGGCATCTCGACGGACTCCGAACCGTCGGCCGCCGATGTCGCCAAGCTGGTCACCCAGGTGAAGCAGGACAAGGCGGCGGCGATCTTCGTCGAGAACATCACCAACCCGCGCCTGATCGAGCAGATCGCCAGCGAAACCGGCATCAAGGTGGGTGGCACGCTCTATTCGGACGCACTGTCGCAGCCCGACGGTCCGGCCTCGACCTATATCGACATGATGCATAACAACATCAGCCAGATCAAAGGCGCCATTCTCGGCAGCTGACGCGGCTCGTCATTCCATCCGGTCGGGCAGAGACAAGCCCGGCCGGATTCTACCTGACGGGTGTTGCCGGTTCCGCCGGAGAGTGGCAAGACTTCTCGCCAAATCAGATTGCGAGGATGCTGCCATGGAATACCGCGAAATCAGCGACGACTATTCAGTCTCGGGCCAGATCCAGCCCGAAGACGTCACCGCCATCAAGGAGGCCGGCTTCAAGAGCGTCATCTGCAACCGGCCGGATGATGAGCAGCCCGGCCAGCCTTCAGCCGATACCGTCAAGGCGGCGGTCGAAGCCGCAGGCCTAGCCTTCCGCTACATCCCCGTCATCAGCGGCCAGATCACGGCCGAGAATGTCGAGGATCAGGCCGAGGCGCTCGACGAACTCGACGGCCCGGTCTTCGCCTATTGCCGTTCCGGCGCGCGCTGCACCAACCTCTATGGATTGATCCAGCAGTCGAAGGGTTAAATCGGCCCCAAGTTCAAATCGGCAGGGCGCCGGTTTCCTTCAGCGTCTCAAGCACGATCGCCGTCTTCACATGCTGAACGGATTCGTGCGGCAGGAGCACGCCGTTGACGAATTCCGACAGCGACTTCAGGTCGGGCGTCACCACCTTCAGGATGTAGTCCATCTCGCCGGTCAGCGCGTGCGCTTCCTGCACTTCCGGCAGCCGCGCAACCAGTTCGCCGAAGCGCCTGGCATTGTCGCGGTTGTGGGTGGCGAGCGTGACCGAGATGACGTTGACCAGCGAGAAGCCGAGCTTGTCGCGGTCGAGCACTGCGCGGTAGCCCTTGATAAAGCCGTCTTCCTCGAGCCGCTGGCGGCGGCGCGAGCACTGTGACGCGGACAGGTTCACCCGCTCCGACAAATCGTTGTTGGTCAGCCGCGCATCGACCTGTAACAGCGCCATTATCTTGCGGTCAAACTGATCAATACGCGTCTCATCCATGGATTTACCCCTCATAGTGCACGCTTCACGCATGAACTGATCATTTCAAGCGTTTGAATGCAAGCACCATGCGCCGGCTCCGCGCTATGATGGCGCCAGATGAGCCTTTCAGGCCAAGCCATATCCGGAGGAATATCATGGGCCCCTTCCCGCACGACGCCCCACCCGCCAAGATCAGCAAGGACAACCCCGCCGGCACGGATGGATTCGAGTTTGTCGAGTTCGCGCATGCGGAGCCGGAAAAGCTCGCCGAACTGTTCACCCGCATGGGCTATGTCGCGGTGGCCTGGCACCGCACGAAGAACATCACCGTCTGGCGCCAGGGCGACATCAATTATGTCGTCAATGCCGAGCCCGGCTCGCATGCGATGAAATTCGTCGACAAGCACGGTCCCTGCGCTGCCTCGATGGCATGGCGGGTGGTCGATGCCAAACACGCCTTCGACCACGCTGTTGCCAACGGCGCTACCCCTTACGAAGGCACCGACAAGGCGCTCGACGTGCCAGCCATCCTCGGCATCGGCGGCTCGCTGCTTTATTTCATCGAAACCTATGGCAAGAAGGGCTCGGCCTATGATGCCGAGTTCGAGTGGCTGGGCGCGCGCGACCCGCGGCCGCAAGGCGTCGGCTTCTATTTCCTCGATCACCTCACCCACAATGTCTATCGCGGCCAGATGGACAAATGGTGGGATTTCTACCGCAACCTGTTCGGCTTCAAGCAGATCCATTTCTTCGACATTGATGGCAAGATCACCGGGCTGGTCAGCCGCGCCATTACCTCGCCTTGCGGCAAGATCCGCATTCCGCTGAACGAGTCCAAGGACGAGACCAGCCAGATTGCCGAATATCTGAAGAAGTACAATGGCGAAGGCATCCAGCACATTGCGGTGGGCACCGACGAGATCTACGCCGCCACCGACAGGCTGGCCGAAAACGGACTGAAGTTCATGCCCGGCCCGCCGGAAACCTATTACGACATGTCCTATGACCGCGTGAACGGCCATGACGAGCCGATCGAGCGGATGAAGAAGCACGGCATCCTGATCGACGGCGAAGGCGTCGTCGATGGCGGCATGACCAAGATCCTGCTGCAGATTTTTTCGAAAACCGTGATCGGGCCGATCTTCTTCGAGTTCATCCAGCGCAAGGGCGACGAAGGTTTTGGCGAGGGCAATTTCCGCGCGCTGTTCGAATCGATCGAGCAGGACCAGATCAAGCGCGGCGTGATCAAGGTGCAGGCGGCGGAGTAGGTTTCATGTTGAGCGGATAGCGCATGACCGATCTTCGGGTCATGCTCGAAATCAAATCTCGAGCCCCAACCGCTCGACCTCTTCCCTCCTCAGCTTCACATCGTAATCGAGCAGGAATTCGTCGAGTTGCGGCGGCTTGACCGAGGTGCCGGAGAGCATTGCGTGCACCTGGCCACGATGATGGATGTCGTGCAGGAAGACATGGGCGAGGATGTCGCCGATACGCTCCGGGATCATGCCGTCCTCGCGCCGGTCGGTGACAACCTGCCGATCGAGATCGGCTGCCGACAGCCGATCGCAAAACGCGGTCAGGCGTCGGTCGGCTGCGACCTGGGCTACAAACAACGCCTGCGGCTCCTCGATCGGCACGAAATCGTCATGGGCGGCAGCGCCGACTCCGCCCTCTTCGAGAAAATCGAGATAGAGAAGATCGACCGCAAGAATGTGGTTGAGCGTCGCCTTGATCGACGGAAAGAAGCTGGTGCGTTCGGCCTCGAATTCGCCAGGCGCAAGCGACAATACAGCGCGATAAAGCCGGTCGTTCGACCAGAGATTGTTGCGCGCCATGCGGCGCAGATGGTCCAGCAGGTTCATGACGTCATCCCGCGGACCGGACCAGATACAGACCCGCCCACATAACCACAAATCCGGCGAGAACGAGCAGCAGAAGCCGGTTCATGCGCCGCCGCATGCCCTGCGTTTCCTCGTCCCGAGCGACGCTCATGTTGGTGATGGTGTGGAACATCATCGCATTGCGCGGAAAGCCGCTGCGGTTGGTCAGGTCGGGCGAGCGCGCCTCGATGCGGTAGCTCAGCCGGATCGCCACGACGAAGACCGCCAGTATGGCTAGCGCCCAGACGCCCGCCAGCAGATAGAATGCCTCCCCCGTCATTCCCTCACCTCTCGTATTTCTCGACCTTCTGCTCGATGGCGCCGAAGATCGAATGTCCGGTCCTGTGCTTCATCTCGATGCGTACCGTGTCGCCGAAGCGCAGGAAAGGCGTTTTGGGTGCGCCTGATACAATGGTCTCGATCATGCGCAGTTCGGCGATGCAGGAGTAGCCGGCGCCGCCGGCCGACACAGGCTTGCCCGGCCCGCCGTCGAGCTTGTTGGACACAGTGCCGGAGCCGATGATCGTGCCGGCAGCCAGCGGCCTTGTTGTGGCGGCGTGGACGATCAGTGCCGGAAAATCGAAAGTCATGTCGACGCCCGCATTGGCCCGCCCGAACGGCTTGCCGTTGAGATCGGCGAGCAGCGGCAGGTTCACCTTGCCGCCATCCCAGGCGTCGCCCAGTTCGTCCGGCGTGACCGCCACAGGCGAAAACGCCGAGGACGGCTTCGATTGGAAAAAACCAAAACCCTTGGCCAGCTCCGGTCCGGTCAGCGCACGCAGCGTCACGTCATTGACCAGCATGACCAACCGGATCGCGGCGCGCGCCTCATCGAGGCCGACACCCATCGGCACATCGTCGACGACAACGGCGACTTCCGCCTCCATGTCGATGCCGAGGGCTTCGTCAGCCATGCGGATCGGATCGCGTGGTGCGATGAAGGAATCCGAGCCGCCCTGGTAGATCAGCGGGTCGGTCCAGAAGCTCGCCGGCATGTCGACGCCGCGCGCTTTCCGCACCAGTTCGACATGGTTCACATAGGCCGAGCCATCGGCCCATTGATAGGCGCGCGGCAGCGGCGAATGGGCGTCATGCTCGTGGAAGCGCTCCGACGGCACCGCATTGTTCTCCAGCGATTCCGCTATTGTCGCGAGATGCGGGGCGATGCGTCGCCAATCGTCGAGCGCTGCCTGCAGCGTGCGCACCAGGAACGAGGCGTCGGTGAAGCGTGTCAGGTCGCGCGAGACGACGACGAGTTTTCCGTCACGCGTCCCGTCCTTCAATGTGGCAAGCTTCATGCGGTTTCCTCTCCTTGTGCAGCTTTCTCGCTGCTTAACCCCACAACAAGGCCGTCGCGGGCGATCGTCAAGTCGCCGGCCCATGTTTTCCTGACAGCGGCGATCCAGTCGGCTTCGACGATCCCGGGGTCGTCGGCCGGAATGAGGTGGTTGAGCACCAGCCTCTTCACGCCGGCATCGCTGGCGATGCGCCCGGCCTCCTCGGCAAAACTGTGGCTGGCAAGCAGATGCGCTCGTAGCCGCGCACCATTGCCGGTCTTCGCCACCAGCCGCTCGATGCCTTGCTCCAGCATGGCTTCGTGGACGAGGATGTCGGCGCCCTGGGCGAAATCGGCGAGTGGTGGATAGAAAGCCGTATCGGCGGAAAACACCACGCTTTTCCCGCCATGTTCGAAGCGCAGGGCAAAGCAATCGGTCACCGGCGGATGGTCGACGCGTAGCGCCGAAACCTTGAAGCCGCGTTGCTCGACAACCAAGCCTTCGGCGAATTCGCTGATCGAAACCAGCTCGCGAATATCCGGCCGGCCCTCGTCTACGACGCGGATCTCGATGTCGAATTCCATCGCCTGACAAAAGCGCCGCCAGTAATGGCCGGTGCCGGGCGGGCCGAACACGCTGACCGGCGCGGCCAGACCGGCCGTCCAGGCGGTGTGGATCAGCGGCCCGAGTTCCAGCACATGGTCGGAATGCAGATGCGTGACGAAGATCAGGTCGAGTGCCTTCAAGCCGATGCCGGCATCGACCAGACCGCGCGTCACGCCAAGTCCGCAGTCGACGACAATGCTGCGGCCGCCGATCTGCAGCAGCGACGAGCTCGGCCACGGTCCACCCGTCCGAAGTGCCGGACCGCCCTTCGAGCCCAAAAGCACCAGCAGGTCCGGCATTGGCTCGCTGCTCAAGACCAGTCGCCCTCGGGCGTGCCGTTGAAGCGCTTCTTCAGATCGGCCCAGCAGTCGATGTAATTGTCCTGCCGGGTTTCCAGTTCGGCACCGTAGCGGGTCAGCATCTGCGGAAAACGGGTCTCGAACATGAAAGCCATGGTGTTGTCGAGCTTGACCGGTTTCAAGTCCGCGCGCGAGGCCTTTTCGAAGCCAGGCGCATCCGGCCCATGGGCCAGCATCAGATTGTGCAGGCTGATGCCGCCGGGCACGAAACCCTCCTCCTTGGCGTCGTACTGGCCGTGGATCAACCCCATGAACTCGCTCATGATGTTGCGGTGGTACCAGGGCGGCCGGAATGTATCTTCGGCCACCAGCCAGCGCGGCGGGAAGATGACGAAGTCGATGTTGGCGGTGCCTTCCTCGCCGCTCGGGGCTGTGAGCACGGTGAAGATCGACGGATCGGGATGGTCGAACAGCAGCGCTCCAACCGGTGAAAAGGTCGCCAGATCATATTTGTAGGGCGCGTAGTTGCCGTGCCAGGCAACGACGTCGAGCGGCGAATGGCCGATCTCGGTAACGTGGAAATTTCCGCACCATTTCACCGTCAGCCGGCACGGCGTTTCCTTCTCCTCGAACCAGGCGCAAGGCGTCTTGAAATCGCGCGGGTTGGCGAGGCAATTGGCGCCGATCGGGCCACGGTCCGGCAGCGTCAGCTTGGCACCGTAGTTCTCACAGACATAGCCGCGCACTTCGGCATCGACCAGTTCGACCTTGAAGACAAGACCGCGCGGCAGCACGGCGATCTCGCCGGGCCGAAGCTCGATGACGCCCATTTCGGTGACAAAGCGCAGGGCGCCGACCTGCGGCACGATGAGCAACTCGCCGTCAGCGTTGAAGAAATGATCGTCAACCATCGAGCGGTTGGCGACATAGACATGGGCCGCCATGCCGGTCTGTCCGAGCACGTCGCCGGCGGTGGTTATGCTGCGCATGCCGGCGATGAAATCAGTCGGTTCTTTCGGCATCGGCACCGGGTTCCAGCGGTACTGACCGAGCGCCAGCTCGTGGTCGCCGACATTGGGCGCGCTCTTCCACAAGGGATAGTGCGCCGGCTTGAAGCGGCCGGTGTGCTTCACGCTCGGCCTGATCCGATAGAGCCAGGAGCGCTCGTTGGTGCCGCGCGGGGCGGTGAAGGGCGAGCCCGAAAGCTGCTCGGCATAGAGGCCATAGGCCGGCCGCTGCGGCGAGTTCCGCCCCTGCGGCAGCGAGCCGGGCAAGGTTTCGGTTTCGAAGTCGTTGCCGAAGCCCGGCATGTAGGAAAAGGCCATTGCTTCCTCCCGGAATGGATCTCAATTGACCAAACTGGTTTCATTTGTAACCATCGAAAATGTAACTATCAATGCCAATGCCGCCGCCGGGATATGCAACCATGGAACCGGAAATCCTCGACCTGGAAAACTTCCTGCCCTACCGCCTCTATCGCCTGGCCGACGCGGTCAGCCGGGAATTCGCAGGGATTTACAAGGACAGTCACGGCCTGACCCGGCCGGAATGGCGCACCCTTTCCGGGCTCGGCCAGCACGGCACGATGACCGCGACAGCACTCGGCGAGCAATCGGCGATGCACAAGACCAAGGTGTCGCGCGCCGTCGCCGAACTCGAACGGCGGCGCTGGCTCACCCGAACCCCTGACGAAAACGACCGCCGCGTCGAGCATCTGACGCTGACCAAAGCGGGCCTTGCTGCCTATCGCGAGATGGTGCCGCTGGCGATAGCGTTCGAGCGGGAGTTGCTGGCAAGACTGAATCTCGCCGAGCGGGTGGCCGTCGTCAGTGGAGTGGCCGCGCTGGAGGAAGCGCTGGACAGGAACTAGATCGTCAGCGGTCGGCAGGAAAGAGGGAGGCGCGAAGGATCGCGACGCCTCTTATTTCGGCGCTACCAGTCCATCACCACCTTGCCGGAGCTGCCGCTGCGCATCGCGTCGAAGCCGGTCTGGAAATCGTCGATGCCGATGCGGTGCGTGATCAGACCCGAAACATCGAGTGGACCCTGCACCAGCGCGATCATCTTGTACCAGGTCTCGAACATCTCGCGGCCGTAGATGCCCTTGAGATGCAGCATCTTGAAGATGACCTTGTTCCAGTCGATCTCGAAGCCGGTGGACGCTATGCCGAGAATGGCGATCTTGCCGCCATTGTTCATGGTGTCGATCATGTCGCGGAAGGCGGGGGCCGCCCCCGACATTTCGAGGCCGACGTCGAAACCCTCGGTCATGCCGAGCGCCGGCATGACGTCACGCAGCTTTTCCTTCGAGGCGTCGACGACATGCTGGACGCCGAGCTTTTTCGCCAGCGCCAGCCGCACCGGATTGATGTCGGTGATGACCACCTTTCGCGCGCCGACGCATTGCGCCACCAGCGCACCCATGATGCCGATCGGCCCGGCGCCGGTGACCAGCACGTCCTCGCCGACCAGGTCGAAGGACAGAGCCGTGTGGACCGCATTGCCAAGGGGATCGAAGATCGCGGCGATCTCGTCCGGCACGTCATCGGGGATCGGCACGACATTGTGCTGCGGGATCGCCAGATACTCGCCGAAGGCACCCGGCCGGTTGACACCGACACCGAGCGTGTTGCGGCACAGGTGCCCCCTGCCCGCGCGGCAGTTGCGGCAATGGCCGCAGACGATGTGGCCTTCGCCCGACACTCGCTGGCCGACCTTGTATTCGGTCACTGCCGCGCCGAAGTCGGCGACGGTGCCGACGAATTCATGGCCGGTCACCATCGGCACCGGCACCGTCTTCTGCGCCCACTGGTCCCAATTGTAGATGTGGACGTCGGTGCCGCAGATCGCGGTTTTCTTGATCTTGATCAGCACGTCGTTGGGGCCGATTTCCGGCACCGGCACCTCTTCCATCCAGATGCCAGGTTCGGCCTTGGCCTTCACCAGCGCCTTCATCATGTTCGACATGCTTTTGTCCCTTGAAGCTCTTGTTCCGGAATCGCTTTGCGATTTCGGCCTTTCAGGAAATCACCCCGAGTTCGCGCCCGACGGCGCCGAACGCTTCCACCGCGCGGTCGATTTCGGCGCTGGAATGCGCTGCCGACATCTGCGTGCGGATGCGCGCCTGGCCCTTCGGCACCACCGGGAAGGAAAAACCGATGACATAGATGCCGCGCTTCAGCATGCGCGCGGCCATCTCCTGCGCCAGCGTCGCATCGCCCAGCATCACCGGAATGATCGGATGGTCGGCCCCGGCCAGCGTGAAGCCAAGCTTGCCCATCTGTGACCTGAACCGCGCCGCATTGGCATAGAGGCGCTCGCGCAAGGCGTCGCCATTGCGGATCAGGTCGAACACCTTGATCGAGGCGCCGGCAATCGCCGGCATCAGCGTGTTGGAAAACAGATAAGGCCGCGAGCGCTGGCGCAGCCAGTCGACCACCTGCTTCCTGCCTGATGTGTAGCCGCCGGATGCACCGCCGAGCGCCTTGCCGAGCGTGCCGGTGATGATGTCGACCCTGCCTTCGACGCCGCAATGCTCGGCCGAGCCACGGCCGTTCCGGCCGACGAAGCCGACGGCATGGCTGTCGTCGACCATCACCATGGCATCGTACTTCTCGGCGAGGTCGCAGACACCCCTCAGATTGGCGATGATGCCATCCATGGAAAACACGCCGTCGGTGGCGATCAGCCGGAAGCGGCAGTCCTTCGCCTCCTTCAGCCGCGCTTCGAGGTCGGCCATGTCGTTGTTGGCATAGCGGAAGCGTTTTGCCTTCGACAGCCGCACCCCGTCGATGATCGAGGCGTGGTTCAGCGCATCGGAAATGATCGCATCGTCCTCCCCCAGCAACGTCTCGAACAGGCCGCCATTGGCGTCGAAGCAGGAGCCATAGAGGATGGTGTCTTCCAAGCCGAGGAAGGATGAAATCGTCGCCTCGAGCTGCTTGTGCTCCTCTTGCGTGCCGCAGATGAAGCGCACCGACGCCATGCCGTAGCCATAGCGGTCGAGCGCCTGGCTGGCCGCCGCGCGCAGCTCGGCGCTGTCGGCGAGGCCGAGATAGTTGTTGGCGCAGAAATTGAGCACCTTCTGCCCGCCGACCTCGATCTCGGCCGACTGGGTGGAAGTGATCACCCGCTCGGTTTTGTAGAGGCCGGCCGATTTAAGCCCCGCGAGCTCGCTGTCGATGTGAGAGAGAAATGCTGCGGTCATGATCGGGCCTCGTTTGATGTGGGTCGACTGTCGTCCGGCCCGAGCGAAAAATCCATCGCAAAAACGACCGGATCGGTGGCAAGCAGTCCTGATGTGGGTCGTCATGCGGCGCAGGAGCGACGCCACGACAATGGCGGTGACCGACGACCGCTCAAATGCCGACACGGCGCTAAACGAGGCGATAACCATTTCGCGATCTTTCAGCGTTTCCTCCTTGCCGGCCGGCTGTCGATTTCCACACCTGTTAACGTTTGCAAGCCAATGGTCCTCGCAGCAGGAACCCGTTGGCGAGAGGGCCGCCCCCGAAAATGTCGCAGCAGCCGGTGCAAACCATTTCAGGCAAGCTCACTTTGCTGATCAAGGCTGGCTACTGGCTGGCCCTGCTGATCATTGCCGCCATGGTGATAGCCTCCTTCATCCTGCTGCAGCAGATGATGGCCACGCAACAGCACAACCACACCTTGCTCGACATCGTCGGAACGCAAAAGACGCTGTCGCAGCGCATCGTCTTCCTTGCCGGTGCAACGGGTGCTTCGTCGCGCGACAAGCAGCCGGCACTGGTCAGTGCGCTCAAGCAGGCGACGGCGGAGTTCGAGACGAACTACGATCTGCTGCTCGAACAGACGAATGCAGACCCGATGTCACCGGCCCGCTTGGACGCGAAATCGATCGAGAGCGTGCTGTTCGCCAAGCCGTTCCATCTCGATTATTTCTCGGTGGGCCTTGTCGCCAATGGCAAGCGGCTGATTTCATCCTTCGAATCCCAGCTGACGGGCGCCATTGACGGCTACAAGGGCAGCGGCGAGCGCGTCAATCTCGACGCGTCTGTCGCCAACGCGACTTTGTCGGGCTACGCAGCACTTGGTCAGCGCATTACCGCCGATGCCGACGAGCGTTCAGAGAAGCTGCTGGCGCTCCACCGCACTCTGTTCTACGCCACCCTCGGCGTCATCGTGCTGGTGGCACTCTTCATCTTTAGGCCGATGTCGAACGCCATCCTGCGCAAGACCCATGAGCTGGTCGACGCGCGCAATTCGATGGCCTTCATCGCGGTGCATGACGGCCTCACCGGCCTGCACAACCGCACGTTCCTCACCGATCATTTCGATACGCTGATCAAGGGCACGCACCGGCGTCGCGAGCGCCTTGCCGTCGTCCAGCTCGACCTCGACCGGTTCAAGCAGATCAACGATACGCTCGGCCACGCCGCCGGCGACTATGTGCTGGTCATCACGGCGCAGCGCATGCGCGATTCCTGCCGGGCATCTGACCTGTGCGTACGCCTGGGCGGCGACGAGTTCGTCATGATCCTTGGCGGTGCGGGCGGCACCGAAGACATCAACATGCTGGCGCGGCGCATCCTGGCCCACATCAACGAGCCGATCATTTTCCAGGGCACGACCATTCTTCCGGGCGCCAGCGCCGGCATCGCCGTCTACCCGATCGACGCCGACAATGCGCAGGATCTGCTGGTCCACGCCGATCTGGCGCTCTACTCCGCCAAGAAGCTGGGAGGCGGCAACTTCTCCTTCTTCTCCGAGGAGTTGCGCCGCGAGCTCGACTATCGCAAGCAGCTCGAGCACGACATCAAGGTCGCCATCGCGGACCGGGCGTTCCAGGTCTATTTCCAGCCGCAGGTTTCGCTGACCAACGGCACGATCAGCGGCATCGAGGCGCTGGTGCGCTGGAACCATGCCGAGCGCGGCATGATCCCACCTGGCGAATTCATTCCGGTCGCCGAGAAATGCGGCTTCATGCCCGAGATCGGCCGCATCGTCATCACCAAGGCGATCAACGAAGCCGCCGAATGGAACCGGGCCGGCATTGCCTTCGGGCGGCTTGCCGTCAATGTCTCCGGCACCGAACTGCGCGAGCATGATTTCGATGCGTTTCTGTTCTCGACGCTGGAAAAGGCCGGATTGCCGCCTCAGAAACTGTCGCTGGAAATCGTCGAATCCGTCATTCTCGACGACGAGAAGACCGGCATCGCCGCCAAGCTTCGCCACATCAGGGCAGCCGGCGTCCATCTTGAACTCGATGATTTCGGCACCGGCTATGCCTCGCTCAGCCATGTCAACCCGAACGAGATCGACCGGCTGAAGATCGACCGCCGCTTCGTCCAGAACATCCATGAGAATGGCGACAACTCGAAGATCGTGCGCGCCATCACCGAGCTGGCGCGTGGCCTCGGCATCTCGATCGTTGCCGAAGGTGCTGAAACCGAGGCCGAGCTCGATTCGCTGATGGCGATCGGCTGCGACCAGGTCCAGGGCTATTCCATCGCCTTCCCGATGCCGCAGGACAAGGCGCTGGAATGGCTGACGGCCCGCATGCCGAAGAAGGCCAAGCTGACGGTGCTGCAAGGAAGCCTGGCGTAAGTCCTGCCCGGCCACCTTGACAGGCCGTTGTGGACATGGCGGCCTGTCGTGATCGCAACCGGATATTGCGGGTGATGACACCGTTTCGGTTTGTCCTGGCGGCACTGTCGATCCTTGCGTTCCCCGCCCATGGGGCGAATCGCACCATCTACCTCACCTTCGACGATGGCCCGCTGAACGGCACCAGCAATATCCTCGACGTGCTGGAAGCCGAGCAGGTTCCAGCGACCCTGTTCATGGTCGGCATGCATGCGCAGGCGAGTGCCGCCAACAGGGCGCTCGTCCAACGCGCCAAGCAGCTTGCGCTGGTGACGCTCGGCAACCACAGCTACAGCCACGCCAACAACCGCTACCAGCATTATTATGCCGACACCGAAGGCGTCGTCGCCGACATGGTGCGGGCAAATGCGGTGCTCGGCCTGAAGCCCGTGGTGCATGCACGGCTACCGGGGCGCGACGTGTTCAGGCTGCCCTCGATGTTGAAGAACGACACCTCGCTTGGCCTCGCCCAGGAGGGCCGCGAGGAGCCCGACTACGAGTTTGTCGCCGCCTCAGGCTTCTATCTCTACGGCTGGGACCACGAATGGGTGCACAAGGACAGCGGCGAGCCGGTGCAAAGCGTCGACCATCTGGTCAGCGAGATCGACCACCTGTTCGGCTACGGCCGCTTCGTCAAACCCGGCAAGCTGATCCTGTTGATGCATGACGAGATGTTCCAGGACAGTTTTGATGGCAAGACGAAGCTGACCAATCTGATCGCCGCGCTGAAGCTGCGCCCTACCTTTGGGGCCATCAAGGGCTACGACGACTGAGCCTCGTCCTTTTTGTTTCTATGCATGTCGTTGCCCCAAAACCGGGACCACTTTTGGGCGACATGCATTAGCTTTCCACATTGGCCCGCAACACAGCCAGCACCTGTGCGAACTCCGCCAGCCGCTCGTCGGGCAACCCCACCCGCAGCCGCTTGTCGAAGACAAGTGCTGCCTTGCGCAATGTCTCGAACATCGCTTCTCCCGCCTCGGTCAGTTCGACGAGATGAACCCGGCGGTTGACGGGATCGCGGCGGCGCGTCAGCAGGCCCTGTGTCTCCATCGCGTTGAGATGATGGGTCAACGTCGCGCCCTGGATGCCGATCATGCCGGCGAGCTCGCGCTGATTGGCAAGCTTGCTCGACTTGACCGACAGCAGAGTGAGCCAGACCGGCAGCGTACCGCCGGCTTCGACCAAGGCAGCGTCAAAAGCCTGGGCGACAAGCTTGGCGGTGCGGCCGAGATTCATGCCGACTGGCGGGCGGTCGAAAGGCGTCATCGTCAGACACTAGAACAAGGGAACGGCCGATGGAACTGGCACCGGTTTATACATTGACACCTAACCGTTAGATATCTAACTGTATGGTAATGGCGGACGAAAGAGGAGATCCGGTCATGCAGTATGTCTATATCGTCGTTATCGGCCTTCACGTCATGGCCGGTGTTTTCTGGGCAGGCACCACGATCACCCTGGCGCGAGATCCCGATATCCGGGCCGAGCGCTTCATCCAGCCGCAGATGGGCGCGGCCGGCATAGTATTCCTGACTGGAGCGCTGCTCTGGTATTTCTTCCACGGCGCCTATTTTGGCTCGACGGAAATAGTGCTGGCGCTTGGCATCCTGACCGCTTTCGCCGCCGCCGGCGTACTCGGCGCCATGGTCAGGGCGCCCAGCAGGCGACTTGCCGGCGCGAATGAGGAATCCGAGACGCAATTGCGCGCCAGAATGGCAACGGGCGAACGCATTGCCGCGCGGCTGCTGGCCATCACGGTGCTGTGCATGGCTGTCGCCAGGATGGTTTGAGACGCAGCACAATCTCACAGAATCGTACGTTGTCTGGCGACGAGCCAGCGACGTGCGGGCGCGCGGTCAGGCCAGCGTACACGGGCTCTCGTACGCATGTCCGGCCGCGCGCCACCATCGCTGCCAATTGCAGTAGCAGACCTTCTCAGGTCAGCTTCTTACGGGCCTGGTTTTCGAGTGCGTCCAAGAAGGCGGCAGGCTCCCATTTCGCATCTAGCGCTCGGCGGAAAAGTGCCTGTTGGGTTTCCGGTGCAAGGCCGCCGAGCGGCGGGTCGCGATCCAGATTGGTCGGGAAGGAATACCCCTCCGCCGAACTCGCTATGACATTGTCCGCCGCGTCCCTGGTCAGGCTGCCCTCTTCCAACATCCGTTTCAGCGCCGGATAGAGGACCGCGCTCATCCGGGTGCGATCCACGCTCTCCATGGCGCGGCCATAGGCTGATGACACCTGCAGCAGGTTCGCCATGCGCTGGATATCAGCGGACCGGTTGGTGCCGGCGGCATGGAACAGGGCCGGATTGAAGAACGCCGCATCACCCTTCTCCAGGGGCAGCTGAACGTGATGCTCGGCGAAATAGGCCTGGAATTCGGGGCGGTTCATCGCAAGGTATCCGGGAAGATAGGTCTGCGAGTAAGGCAGATAGAGCGTGGGCCCGCTTTCCACCGGCATGTCGCAATGGGCGACGGCACCCTGCAGCGTCAAGACGGGCGAAATCCGATGGACATGCACCGGATAGCGTTCGATGACCGACGCGGTCTGGAAGCCAAGATGATAATCCCGGTGCGCGGACTGCGACGCGCCGCCCGGCCTGACATTGTTCACCTGAGACGTCACCTGGTAGGCCGGACCAAGCCATGCTTCCGATATCAACGCGACAATGTCGTTGCCGTAGTAGGCGGCAAAGGTTACCGGGTCGCGCAGGCAAAGCTTCTCCAGGGCATTCCATATCCGGTCGTTGGCGCCGGGCTTGGCAAAATGGTCGCCACCACCTGCCCCGGCCGCACGCTCTTCAGCGATAGTGGCGTTGAACGCTTCCGTTGCGGCTTCGATGGGAGCCACATTCTCGAAGGCGCCACGGAAGACGACCACACCCGGGCCATCTGTCATCGCCTCGACCCACTCGGCGAGAAGAACCTTGCGCTTGTCCGGATCGGCAGCAGCGGCCCGTACCGAGGCTCCGTCGTAGATCAGCACATTTTTTTGGACCTCGGACGCGAAAGGATAATCCGCCAGATGTGTCGCCCGCTGCGTCAACGCGGCGAAGTCGTCGATGCTGCACATTTCGGCGGTGAGCCAAACGCGATCGGATCTGAGCTTGGCGGAATTGTCGGTTTTCATGGCATCCTCCCTCTGGTCTTGTCTCGACTGGATGGTGGAAGTATAGCTTTCCTGACATGAGGAACACGGCTGAAACACCTCAAAAACACCTCACGGCTGATCAGGTCCACTGATGTCGCATCCATTTCTGGTGAAGGACATTGCACTGCAGGCCGGCGTCAGCATCGCCACTGTCGACCGTGTTTTGCATGGACGCAGCGGCGTGCGTCAGCACACCATTCGCCGGATCGAGCAGGCGATCCGCGAACTGGAAACGCAACGCTCCCAGGTCGGCTTGTCCGGGCGCAAGTTCATTCTCGATCTCGTCATGGAGGCTCCGGTGCGCTTTACCGAAGCGGTGCGAGCGGCGCTGGAAGCCGAGATGCCTGGCCTGCACCCGGCTGTGTTTCGAGCGCGCTATCATCTCGCAGAGGTACGGGCGGCGGCAAACACCGTCTCGCTGCTTGACGCGATTGCCCGCCGCGGCAGCAACGGCATTTTTCTCAAGGCGCCTGACGTGCCCGAGATAGCGGCCGCTGTGGACCGGGTTGTCCAGTCGGGGATACCTGTCGTCACACTTGTCACCGATCTGCCGAACAGCCGCCGGCTGGCCTATGTCGGCGTCGACAACCGCGCCGCTGGCGAAACGGCGGCCTACCTGATCGGCGCATGGCTTGGTGAACGGCGCGCCGATGTCCTTGTCACCCTGAGCAGCAGCCGGTTCCGGGGCGAGGAAGAGCGCGAAATTGGCTTCCGCCGAGCCCAGCGCGAGCACTTTCCTGACCTTGGGGTCGTCGACGTCAGCGAAGGGCACGGCATCGATCGCCCGACGGGCCATTTGGTCCGCACCGCACTGACACATCATCCCGACATTGCGGCCGTGTATTCCATCGGCGGTGGAAACGCGTCCATCGTGCAGGCATTCGCCGAACTGAAACGGCCCTGCCGGGTGTTCATTGGCCACGATCTCGACGTCGACAATCTCGAATTGTTGCGAAGCCGACGGATCTCAGCCGTCCTGCATCACGATCTCAGGCAGGACATGCGCACGGCATGCGTTCACATCATGAGGGCACAGGGCGCATTGCCGAAGTCGGTCGCGCCGGTTGCGTCCAACATCCAGATCATCACGCCGTTCAACATGCCAACCTAACGACCCGGGCATCAGATCCGCAGACCGAACCTGATGCCGTCATAGATGGCGGCATGGATGTTGCGCGAGGCGACGGCGTCGCCGATGCGGAACAGCACGAAGCGCGCTTCTGGATTGCGCGCCGGAAAGATGTCACCACCACTCACCAGCCGCTCGTAATCCACCGCGCCGCCATTCTTCGACAGCGGCTTCAAGGACAAATAGAGATCGTCGAGCGGCAGCGTGCCGTCAAAGCAAATACATGCTCGGCGGGTGCGGTCGTAGGCCCTCGACGCCACGTCGCGGATGGCGCTGCTCTCGGTGTCGAACGTCTTGGCGAGGTAGCCGGATTCATTGGGCCGCCGGCGCCCGGCTGCATCTTGGCCCTGCACGGCAGGCGACGGGAGAACGAAATCTGGAACAGCCGTCATGCGGCCGACGAAAAGCGGAATGCGTTTGCCGGGCTTCGTCATAGCTGCGGCTGCGGGTTGGGAATGTCAGGCTCAATGCTTCACCTCCGTGGCGGCGGCCTTCCTTGACCACGCGCTTATCTTGGGCGTCGGATTCAGGGCTTCTGGCCGACGCGGTCGGCCTCTTCCTTGGGCCAGCCGCCAGTTCCCGCATTTCTTTGCCGTCTTGATCTCCCTGGCCCCTTGCCTCGGACATGTACTCGGCGGTTGCCTTGTGCGCTTCCGCCGTTTTCTTCTGCTTGTCGGACAAAGCGGGCTTCAGCTTTTTCTCCATGATGTCTGATTGCTTTCGGCCATCGAAGAAAATCTCCGTGTCCCTGAAATCGTGAAAACGAACTTCGTCCGATAAATAGGCACTCAATCGGCAAAATTCAATTTTTTGAATTATTTGACCAACCCGCGATATCACGAACAAAGGACCGAAATAATACTTTTGAATATTTAATTCCGGCGGCGAATAATTTTTGGCACCTATCTATCGAGTGCCAACGCGTCTATATAGACGCGTGCCGCCTGTGCGCCCAGAAAAGAAGTTCCATGAAATTTCGGCCACTCCACCCGACCGCGTCGTCTTCGTCGCGCTGAAGGCGATACCAAATCCAAGGGCGGCATCATCATCCCGACAATTGCCCAAGAAAAGCCGCAGGAAGGCGAAGTCATCGCCGTCGGCCGGGTGCACGCGACCACCGGAAAGCGGTGCGCTGAATCGCACTCGACGTCAAGGCCGGTGACTTCATCCTGTTCGGCAAATGGTCGGGCACCAGGTCAAGATCGACGGCGAGGACAGGCTGATCATGAAGGAAGCCGACATCATGGGCGTCAATCGACAGGCCGTCGAGGCCAAGAAGGCCGCCTGACCATAGGAGGAGCCGGCCTTTGCCAGGCTCCGGCGAGGGTCACTCCACCACCCGAACGGGATTAAAAAAATGTCTGAACAGGAAAACAATTCTCCACCGACGCGCGCGACCGCATGCCTGCGCGGCGTCGAGATCCTCAACAATGCGGTGAAGGTCACGCTCGGCCCCAAGGCCGCAACGTCATTCATCGAAAGGCCCTTATGGCGCGCCGCGCATCACCAAGGACCGGTGTCACGTCGCCAAGAAATCGAGCTTGCCGGACAGTCGAGAACATGGGCGCGCAGATGGTGGCGAAGTGGCCTCGAAGACCAACGACCCCCCCCCCCTTTCCGGGGCCCCCGGTGACGGCACCACCACCCAAACCGTGCTGGGCCGCCTGACCTGCGCGAAGGCGCCAGCTGGTCGCAGCGGCAGAACCCGATTGGACTTGAAGCGCGGCATAGAACCAGGCGGTCACCGCCGTCGTTCTGGGAAATCAAGGCGCGGGGCCAAGAAGGTCAAGTCGTTCGCCGGACGATCGCACAGGTCGGCAACATCGCCGCCAATGGCGATGCCAGCGTCGTGCGACATGATCGCACGGCGATGGACAAGGTCGGCAATGACGCGCGTCAACACCGTTCGAGGAAGCCAAGACCGCCGAGACGAACTAGACGTCGTCGAGGGCATGCAGTTCGACCGCGGTATCTATCACCCTATTTCGTCACAATGCCGGACAAGATGGCGCGTCGAGCTGGAAGAGCCCTACGTGCTCATCCACGCTCAGCCGACGTGAGCCTGACCACCTTCTCTCTCTAGCTATCACAACGAGTCGAGACCTCTCATAGAATCTTCACCACTACACTATATGCTCCCTCTAGACCCTCTCACACACCTCTGAGAGACTCAGCCGTCCCGACTAATCCTCAAGCAAGGCGATGTACAAACCCCCTATAGCGGAAACAGCACACCTATGGTGCCCCCCAACAGCTCACAGTCGCCCACGCGAGCCAGTGCGCCCCCTGCCGTGCTCAGCTCCAGTATGATATCATCTACGCTAGGTAGCATCACTCAGTCGAAGGCACAGACATAGCGCTCGCCACCTCGCCGTCAAAACAAGCTGCGGGCGGCCTCAAGGTCGCGGCCGTCAAGGCGCCCGAGCTTCGGCGATCGCCGCAAAGACGATGCTGGAAAGACATCGCCGTGCTCACGCCGGCCAGCATGATCTCGAGGATCTCGGCATCAAGCTCGAAAACGTCACATCGAGATGCTCGGCCGCGCCCAAGGCGCGTGACGGATCGAGAAGGACAACCACAACGATTCATCGACGGCGCCGGCCCCCAAGGCGACCATCCAGGAGCGTGTCGCGCAGATCAAGGGGCCAGATCGAGGAGACGCGGCGACTAACGAAAAGGAAAAAGCGGCAGGAGCGGCTGGCCAAGCTCTCGGCGGCGTGCCGTCATCCGCGGTCGGCGGCTGTCACAGAGTCGGGAAGTCAAGGAACAAAGAAGGACCGCATCGACGACGCGCTGAACGCGACGCGCGCGGCCCGGTTGAAGAAAAGGCATCGTTGCCCCGGCGGCGGCGTGCTCTGCTGCGCGCAAGGTCGGGCGCTTGCCGCCTGACCCCCCCCCCTGTGTGCCCGCCAAGATGGATGTCACCGCGGGCATC